>JBLMYS010000127.1:0-11860 GCA_050258415.1 Acidobacteriota bacterium
GAGATCAGCTTTAAGGATGGGAAGAAAAACGGGCCTGAAAAAACATATTACAACAGCGGATACATTAAATCGGAATTTAACTATGTAGACGGGAAACCCGATGGAGTCTGCAAGACCTATCATGATAGCGGATATGTCCAGACGGTTACAACATATGAGTCAGGTCTAAAGAAAGGCACAGCCTACGAATACGACAGTCTCGGGCGCACAGCAGCTGAAACAAATTACTATAAAGATGTTATTCAGGGGATGGCAAAAACCTTTTACCCGGACGGGAGCCTGAAGACTGAGACATATTTCTCAGACGGCAAGCCTGAGGGCAAGGCGCGCGGGTTCTACCCAAACGGCAAACTTGAGCATGAGGAAAACTACCGCGACGGGGTTATTGACGGCATGAAGACCTGGTATTTTCAGAACGGGGATGTTTCGAAGTACGCATATTACAGAAAAGGCCAGATTGACGGGGCATATGTAAGTTATTACCAGAACGGTTTTGTTAAGAGTGAAGCCAGGTATGCCAACGGGAAGCTCCTTTCGGAAAGGGTTTATGATGAAAAGGGAAGGGTGCTGAAAAACTAATCTGTGGTTTTGGATATAAAAAAAGCAGAACGGAATTTAATCCGTTCTGCTTTTTTTTGTTTTAAACGCAGTTTTTTAGAAATCGGCGCCCAGAGAGAAGTAGTATCTGGGGGTTGAGAAATGGTCCAGGTTGTATTGCCATGCAACGTCAAATCTAACGAGGAAGTAGAGGAAGAATATTCTTGCTCCCACGCCTGTTCCCATTAAAAGATCCTTCGTCTGAATGGTGCCATTCTGCCTTGCCAAGAGCTGCAGTTTGCTTGTATGATCCCATGCGCTGCCTGCATCGACAAAAGCCGCACCAAGTATATTCTGGAACAGTAGCGGTATAGGACCCGTAACCAGGTAGCGGATAAGAGGCATTCTGAGTTCCAGGTTGAGAAGTGAGTATTTTGTGCCAATCTTCTCAGCGTAGTTATAGCCTCTTAAGGGAAGAGCAGGCGTCAGGAATGCAAAGTCAGAAGCGTTCCTGAGCGGAATTTCTCCGGTTGAAAACGTTCTGTTGATCCAGTTGTCTGTTCCACCGATAAAAAATCTCTGCGGGTTCTCGCCTCCGGAGTAGCCTCCTGAGAACCTGAAAGCAAAGGCGTTATCGAACCAGAAGCGGGTGTAATGCCTGTAGTCCCATGTCAATGAATAGAAGCTTAAGTTTCTGGATCCGCTGTAAGGGTTACCGAAGAATGTCAGGTTATATCTTGTACCGTCAATCGGGGCGGTATAGCCGAACATCGTATTATCGTGTATAAAACTAAGTGAAGGGATAATGTATGATATCCTCTCCGGATTTTCCTGCTGGTTATCCAGGTTTTCAGCCGATACATTAAGCCAGCTTAAGCCACCGTCTACCCTGTAAAATTTATTTAACGGGTAGCTGGCAGAAACAATGGCTCCGTAATTCCTGAATCTGAACAGGTCGGCCCTGTAAGGATCCTCCGGGCTGGAGCGGTCGAGATATACAAACCTGGCGGTATGGAAAGCTTCAATACCGTAGTTGATTCTCTTGGGCAGATAATAATAAGCCAGTCCATAGTCGCTGTTCTTAAGGTCTATCTGCATGCTTGTAACGCCGATAAGGCGGTGATTTCCCAATACATCGCTGAAGGAAAGGACAGTTGTGCCCAGGAGTCCGTAGAGTGTGCTATAGCCTGCATTGGCGTAAACTATATCGGGAGAGAAACTGACCTTATAGCGGTTTACGTAGAAGTTGCCGTTTTTATCGAGGTTATTTTTAATATTGAATTCCGGGTTTCTGCTTCCTGCGGTATCTGAAGTAAGGCCCGGTTTTCCGCCGAATACATAGCGGCTATAGTCCCTGGCGGCAGTTGAATCCTTATTAACCTCAACTTGTCCCGTAAAGATATGGGCGCGGACAGAGTCCGTCTGAGCCACCTTCTTGTCAGTTGTATCTTTCGGTGCTACCGTATTTACGGGGACGGAAACTGTATTTGAATGAACAGCCATGGAAATGCTGTCTGCTTTTTCGGGGTGGAGGAGCCCGGCATAGTATACAGTAGGCTCAAGCACCTTTTTAGTTGTTTTAGGCTCGAAAGGATTCTGCATAAGGAAAATATTATATCCTGCGTCATAGAAAGAGCTAAAAACAAGTTTCTTACCGTCCTGCGAAAGTGAAAGCTGATAGATCCCGTTAAGTGAATTTGTAACAGGCCTCATGTTGTCTGCCGTTAAGAACTGCAGGCTGTCGGGGGAGTTTGTGCTGAGGTCCATCTCATACATATTATTTATCCCGTTCATATTTGAGATAAACAGGAGGTGACGTCCGTCGGGTGAAACAACAGGGCTCGACTCGTCGCTCTTCGGGAGGTTTGTGAGTCTTACGATCTGCCTGGTGGCAGGGTTCATGGCATAGAGGTCCGTCTGATGATAGTTCATATGGAACAGGCTGAACGTATCGGTAATTGCAGCGGGGTTTGTGTACGGTCCCCTGTCTGAGGCAAAATAAACGATTTTGTCGTCAGGCGACCAGACAGGGTCGGTATCGGTAAAGATATCGCCTGTAAGGTTTGTGATCTGTTTTGAATCCATGTTGTAAATGTAGAGGTCGCTTTCAGCGCCGTTCTGACCAACATAAAGCAGGTTTTTCCCGTCATGCGACCACTTCATGGAAGAGATCCCGTCAAGTTTGATCGGAAGGATGTCCTTGTCCTCGGATTCAACGTCTATAAGGTATGCCACGTCATAGCCGTTGCTTTTTGCCGTTAAGATAATCTTTTTCCCGTCAGGCGACCAGGTAAGTCCCGGGGCAAGTATATTCAGCTCCTCAAATTCACTCGATCGGTTGCCCTCGATGAGCTTTTTAATTATTTTGCCGTCAATTGCGTTCATGATATAGACGTCGAAATAAATATCGCGGTTGGAAATGAAAGCAATTTTATCGCCCTGCGGGGAGATTGCAGGAATTACGTTATAGCTTCCGCCCCTGTCTTTTTTCTGGTCTGTGAGTTTCTTGGCAAATGCGTCGGGGTCGTCCATTTTTGCTATATCGGGCCAGTAAGTTTTCTTAAGGTCTTTTTTCCATCTTTCATTAAGCTCTTCATAGTTAAGGCCTATGGAGGATTTAAGTGCCTCCTCAAAGTCGCCCGAGCCTCGGGTTTTGCTAATGATCTCGCTTATTTTTTCCTTGCCGTACTTCTGTGCTATATAGTAAAAAGCCGATTGTCCGCCCCTGTAGGCGAAGTAACCATAAAGTCCGTTCAGATCAGGAAGGTATTCATTTATGATAGCATCCCTGATAAACATATCGGTATTGGTATCCCAGCCCAGGGATTCATACTCGGCCAGGCCTTCATTAAACCAGAGAGGGACCTGGACATTTATATTTTTAGAAATTATATTCTGGAACGATCCGCCGTAGAACATATCGTTTATAACTGCATGCGAAAGTTCATGATGAATAACGTGCCTGAAGTTGTTATATGATCCGTCAAAAGGCAGCACGACCCTGTTTTTGAATATTTCTGTAAAACCGCCTATGCCTTCTTCAAGGTATTCATCAGTAACATTAGTCTCCTGGAAATCGTTATGCGATCTGTAAACAATTATGGTTATACGGTTATTGATTGCATAGCGGAAACTGTTCTGGAGAGCAACCAGCGCGTCTTCGGCAGCTTTGGCTGTGAATTCAGCAAGCTTGCCCCCTCCGTCAGAAAAGTATATATCAAAGTGTTTTGTCTGTATGTAATACCAGTTATAATCCTTATACTGCACTTTGTTTTGGCCGAATTGAGTATCTTGACCGTATATACCCTTAAAGGAGAGCAATAGAACAAAAAGGAAGAGAAGTTTTTTACCCATCGTATTACTCTGTCGTTTTGAAATTTGTAGATATAAAATTAGACAATCAGGAAATCACTTAGGTTTCACGAAAGCAGGTCATAAATTCAGTCGTCATCATTTAAAATTAGGAAATCGATTTCTCTTTTCTCCTGATCCACACGGATTAGTTTAACAGTTATCTTGTCCCCGAGCCTGTAAACCTTATGGTGTCTTCTACCAATTAACGAATATTTTTTCTCATCGTAAATATAATAATCGTCCTCCATATCGCGGAGTCTGATTAGCCCTTCGGCAAGGCTCTGCGTAAGTTCGACAAAGATGCCGAAGCTGGTAATTCCTGAAATGACGCCCTGGAAGTCTTCCCCAATGTGGTTCTGCAGGAATTCGGCCTGTTTGAGCTTAACGGAGAGCCTCTCAGCGCTAATGGCGCTTCGTTCAGTAGCAGAAGTGTGATCTGAAATCTCCTCAAGTTCATCTAAACTGTAAAACTGTTTGCCTTCATTTTCGGTATAAAAGTGAAGGAGCCTGTGTACAACCAGGTCGGGATAACGTCTGATTGGCGAGGTAAAATGTGTGTAGAACTTAAAGCCGAGACCATAATGGCCTATATTCTGAGGTGAATAAATGGCTTTTGCCATAGAGCGTATGGCCACTTCATTTATGAGGGCTTCTTCTTCAGTCCCTTTTACGCTGTCGAGGAGTTTCTGGAACTGTTTGGTCTTGTTGGCCGAAGAGGGGTCGAATGAATATCCCAGTGACTTTACAAATTTGGCAAACTCGAATATCTTCTCCTGGTCGGGAAGGTCGTGAACTCTGTAGAGGAAGGGAAGGGGATCCTTCTTTTTAGCACCGCCAATATGCTTTGCCACTATCTGGTTAGCCAGGAGCATATATTCTTCAATAAGCATATTGCTTTCCTTAACTTCTTTTTTGGTGATATTTATGGGGACGCCCTTTTCATCGAGTTCGAAGCGGACCTCGGGAGTAATAAAGTTAATGCTCCCTTTAGCCATCCTTTTTTTTCTGAGAGTTTTTGCGAGTTTATTAAGAAGCTGAAGTGTTTCTGCAAAGTCTCCTTCTCCGGTTTCCAATACCTGCTGAGCCTCATCGTATGTAAAGCGGCGTTTGCTGTTTATGACCGATTTTTTGATTGTGTAACCGGCTACTACTCCCGTAGGCGAAACTTCGGCAATAACTGAATATGTCAGCCTGTCTTCGAAGGGCACCAGAGAGCAGATTCCATTTGAGAGTTTTTCGGGAAGCATAGGTATTACTTTCCCGACAAAATAAACGCTGTTACCGCGGTTTAAGGCAGCCTGGTCTATGTGTGAGCCGTCAGTCACATAGTGACTTACGTCGGCAATATGGATTCCGACTCTGTAATTGCCGTTATCGAGCGGTTCGATTGAAACTGCGTCATCAAAATCCTTTGCGTCTTCAGGATCGATTGTAAAAATTACTTCTGAGCGCAGGTCGAGCCTTTTTTTAAGTTCTTCTTCAGGGACTCCACTTTTAATCGTTTCGGCCTCTCTTAAGACAGAGCGGGGGAATACGTAGGGGAGGTTAAACTCGCGTGCCAGGGCGGCAATTTCGGTATCGTATGCGCCTGCTTTACCAAGAACCTCTTTTACTTTTGCCTCGGGGTTCAGCTCAGGAGAGTCCCAGATAATGTCATAAACCACCACTTTGTCGCCATGTTTTGCCCCGTGAAGATGTTCAGAGGGGATATAGATATCCCTTTTGAGATCCTGTTCATCGGGTTTAAGAATATAAAATGAGTTTGTTTTCTCCAGAGTACCAACAATTTCCTGGCGCCCTCTTTTGACAACATTTATGACCTCACCTTCCAGGTTTTTCCCCTTCTTTTTCCGGGCAACGAGGTTTACCTGCACGAGGTCGCCCGAGAAAGCGGTGCCTATATTCTGCGGGGCGACGAAGATATCGTTCATTCCCGATTCTTTCATTATCACAAAGCCGTATCCGGCCTCTGTAATCTGGAGTGTGCCGGTAAGTTTGCCTTCGACTTTAGTATTCAGGCGGTATCTTTTACCCACTCTTTGCAATTGTCCCTCGCGCTCCAGGTCGTGAAGCATCGCTTTTAATGACGCATATTCATGATCTGAGCTGATGTCCAGCTGTTTGGCAAGGTCGCGGGCTTTTATCATTCTGCCCGGATTTTTCTTAAAGAAAGCTAATACTTTTTTCTTCATTAGAATATAAATTTGTAACGCAATCCAAGTTCGTTTATTTTTTCGTTAAGGCCTGAAGTCTGAATAATCGGGTCCTTCCGTTCGAACCTCATCATGAAATACTCGCTGAAGGGGTATTCAAATTTCAGGTTTGCCTTTGTAAAGTCCTGCAGTGCTTCGGTTGTTCCGCCAATAGAATATCTTAAATTTTGTACTTTACCGGATATACCGAACTGGTACTGGCTGCCCCTCTGTTCAAGTTCAATGCTTTTTACGACGTCGCCAAGCTGGCTATTGGCGTAGCTGGAGATAAGGCTGCTGGCAATTGAGTATCCGTAACCGGCCAGCTTATCCGTGTAATTTGCCAGTGTGCTGCTCTGCTTTGTCTGGTCATTGGCAGTAAGTTCAGTAGGGAACTTGCCGGAAATCAGGAATGAAATGGCGTCTGCAGTATTATACTTTGGGGAAGGGGTATCGTTATCAATGTTTTCCTGCCCAACATAAACGCCAATATTTTCACTGTTCTGTGCAAGGCTTTTGGCAATTTCCTCTCTGGAGCCTTTAAGTTTTATTTTTACTGCTACTTTACCTGAGTCCACAGGCGCATTATGGTCGCCTATGTAAGTTGCAACCAGATCCATCCTGGGGTTTGTTATATCGCTTTCAAAGTAAACTGTACCGGTAACTGTAAAGGTCTGGAAGAAAGAAAGCGTAGAGCCTTCGAGGAGTTTGAATTCACCCTGGGCTACGCCGTTGCTTCCATAGGTCAGATCGCCATCCAAGACAGCCGTCAGCTGCTGGTTAAATTCAGGGAATATAACAACTACAACCCTTGCCTCATTATCAATTTTAACATTGAGGTCGTAATTCAGGTTCGAGTTTGCAGCCGGGCCGGACTTTTTGGCGTTTGGAGCGTATTTCTGCGAGATAGCAACTATCTGGTTAAAGTCCGCCTGTTTCTTGTCTATTTTAGAAGAATCTATGACAAAATGGTAATTGAAGTCATTTTTGTTGTCCGAAGCATAAGATGTAGTCGGAGGTACAAAGGTGACGTTTGTGTTTTTCAGTAGCACCTTGCCTGTAAAATCACTTGCGCCTTTATTATATGTAAAGCGCCAGTTGCCGTCGCTCTGCAGCACGAGGTCGCCGTAGGCCGGGAGGACCGCCTTGGAGTTAGGGCCCAGGACGGCAAGGTTTCCATTAATTGTGGCATCGATTGTCTCCAGGTTTGTACCTGCGAAGTTTATTGTACCGCTGCCTTTCAAGGTGCCGGGGAATTTAGTCTGCCCTGTATTTTTGAGAGCCAGGTTTTGTATGGTAACAGTCTCATTTGCCAGCGTGAGGTTCATATCCATGCCGTAAGTAAGATTGTTCTGTTTAAGCAGAAAGTTCGTGTTATTCAGAGACAACTGTCCGCCATAGACAAATTTATCCATAGTTCCGCCCACGTTCAGGTCGGCATTCATGCTGCCTGAAAGTTTGCCGATATAAGTTGAAACCAAAGGTCCAAGAGCCGAGAGATCGAAGTTAGTTGATTTTAAGGTTAAATTTACCGGCTGGCCGTGTACTATTCTGTCCGTAACCCCCATAAATCCCAAGTCAACCGGTACACTGCCATTGAGGGTCAAGAGGGGGTTTGATTTATTGTAAGTTGAATCGAGGAAGGCCACATCTGTTTTCAGGAGCCTGGGTGCATAATCGAGAGAGCACTGCAGGTTTCCCAAGTTAACTTTCGCGGTTTTAATGCTGTCGACTCCCAGGTTCAGTTTAATTTCAGGTTTATCCAAGTAACCGTTTGCCGTTGCAAACATATTAATTTTAGCTGAAATGTCGGTTTTTAAGCCACCCAGTTCCTTTAGAATGTCTGTGCCGAGGTTTTCCACCCTGAGGCTCAGGTTACGCATTGATCCGTTTCCAAGAAGTGAGCCTGTGAGCAATACTCTTGAACCGTTTCTCCTTAAGGCGAAGTGCTGAATATCGAAGGATTCCTTTGTATATGTTGCAACCAGTGCGCTGTCGTTCTTAAGCAGGAGTTTTTTATAATCAACGGCCAGTGTGTCCACTACAAACTTGAACTGGTTATTTGTCATATCGCCGGTTCCGGCAATCTTTGCCTTTAATGTTGTATCCATATCGGCAGCAACGTTATACCTGAGTACATTATTCTTCAGGGCCAGGCTGAGCCCAATATTTTTAAGGTCGGTTCCCGAGAAAATTCTTTTAGTTGATAGGTTTACCTCGGCCCCAATGTTGCTGAAAGATACCTGACGGTTATCTCGGCTCACATTTACATTAAAAGCCAGATCTGAAATGTATACAAGATTGGAGGGCATAAATACTTTAAGGTAATTAAGGTTGATATAGTTTGAGGCGGTAAACGATTTTGCATCGTTTGTTATTCTTCCGCCAATTATGCCATCCATTGCAATCTTCATGTCCAGAAGCGAGCCAATGAGGTCGAAATTCTTTATGTTCAGCGTATAATTGATGTTCATATCGTTCTGGATCATCTTCGGTATTTTCATCTCATCGATCTTTGCCTGAACGGCAAACTCCCTGGCTTTAAGTGAATCGTTGAAGAGCGCCATGGGGTTAAATTCATAGATCTTCTTCATAACGGACTGAGAGATGATCTTCGATTCGTAGTCTACGAGTGAATAGGCATCATCAATAGAATAATTGCCCCGGACGTTAATATCCGCAAAATCGGAAGTAACAGAAATGAGCCTTTCATTGGGTGAAGGCTTCGTATAAACAACAGAAACATTCATCGGCTTAATAACTTTATTCCTGTAGGCGCTCTGCTGGAGTGCCAGGTTGAACTGGCTTTCCATTTTATGAAAATCGAAGCTTTTGCCTTTAAGGTTGAAGGTAAAGTTAAGGTTTGTTGCCATGGATGAATCGGCGGCAATAAATTTCTGGATATTCAGGTTCTGGACGCTTCCGGTCATGTCATAAACGGGATTTTTTGTATCGCGGTAGTCCAGGTTGCCGTCAACGTTTACGCCTGCGTTTCTGGAGAGGGTATTCATCCTCATGATTATTCTGCCCGCGTTTGCCACGGCGTTGAGCCTTAAGGAATCGACAGTGTATTGCATGAATTTCGAATCCAGGAGTCTTATCTGTGCCTGTGTGTTCATGCTCTCAGGCTTTGTGCCTTCGCCTTTAATTGTTGCAAATGCATTAAGGTAAGTGCTCACATTTGTTACAGGTTCCAGGTTCAGTTTTGAAGTCTCGAGGCTAAGGTTATATTTCATAACCGGGCCGCCGTAGACCAGTTCGGCTTTTGAAGCTATGGAGCCCTCAGGAAGATCGGCCTTAAGTGAAGTCTTAAAGCTCTTTAGGTCCCCTTCATAATCGATATTTATGTTTTTTACCTGCAAGTTCTTATAGACAGGAAGTTTCTGTGCCGGCATAAGGTCTGCAATGTCCGGTTCATTGATATATCCGTTTTTAATGGAAGCCTTAATGAACATATTTTTAGGATCGTGCAGGTTTTTGATCTGTCCAGTTGCGTTAAGATGTGTCTGCAGATAATCGAGTGAAAGCCTGTCGAGGCTCATATTGCCGTAGGTTCCGGTAATCTTGAGCTTTGTCTTTAGAGTCCCTTTAAGGAAGTCAGTTGTAGCAAAAGACGCCAGGTCGGCAAAGTCAAAGACCCTCACGTTCAGGTCCACGTTAACCGGTGCGTCCTTAAGGTCCGCCATCTGAAATTTATCGAAGAGGTGAAGCTTGTCCATTGAGGCGTAAAGGTCAAAGTCTGAAGTATTGGTCCTGACGACCAGGTAATCGACCTTGGCGTTATGGTTTGTGAGGTAAAAGTTACCCCTCAGGTCGCGCAGGCGGAAATTCTGCAGGTTCAGTTTTGCCCTGGAACCGCTTAGCCTTACCTGGTAGTTATTATTGTCGATGTCGGCAAAGGCATCGAGTGCCAGATAGAAGCTGTCTATCCTCATGTCGTTCATATTAAGGGAAGGGTATGACTTAAGGCTGTGCCTGTTTTCAAAAGTAGCATGCCGGAAGCTGATATTATTAAGGCGCAGGTCGGCTACCGTTACAGTAAATGGAAATGAGGACTTGGTTGTATCCTTTTCAGGCGGCTTTTTTGAGAGCTTTGAAATATTATATACTCCCAGAGAATCCTTAATAAGGTTTATTTTAGCATCGTTAAGTTCAATAGAGCGGACGTAGATTTTTTTAAGTAAAAGCTGCAGCGGGCTCGTTTTAACGGCAAGGCGGTTTGCATAAAGGAGCGTATCGCCTTCAACAAGCAGGGAAGTATTTCTAAGGGTAAGAGAGGTAAAGAGTGTCCCGTCGATCTCTTCAATGTTCAGTTTTCCGTTAATTGACTTATTAACCTCTGAAATAACCTCCTTGCGGAGGAATTCACGGAAAGTTTTTGTCTGAGTAAAACCTGTAAACAAAACCATGAACACAGTAAGCCCTATCCAGAAGTAGAGGAAGCCGTTCACGATTTTCCTGAAGGCGCTTTTCTTCGGCTTAACTGTTTTTGGTTTTGCTGGTACTGGTTTCATTACTTACTATAACGCTCTAAAATAGTGTTTATGATTTTTGATGTCGACTGCTGGCTGACGAATTTAATAGTTTTGACTTCTCCGCCGTTTTTTTCAACTGTATCGCGTCCCACGATATTCTCTACGCTCCAGTCGGCACCCTTTACGAGTATATCGGGTATGAGTTCATTGATAAGTTCGCCCGGTGTATCCTCATCGAAGAGTGTCACATAATCCACATCTTTAAGGTTAGCGACCAGAAAAGCCCTATCAGCCTCCGGTATTATGGGTCTTAGCTCTCCTTTAATATTTCTGATTGAGGAGTCGCTGTTCATTCCGACGACTAAAACATCGCCAAGGGCCTTGGCTTTTGAGAGGTAGTCCACATGTCCGGCATGAAGAATATCGAAGCAGCCGTTTGTAAATACCACCCTTTTACCCTCGTTTTTAAGTTTCCTGCGGAGGGAAACCATCTCCATTCTATTTAAGATATTATTTTCCACTTAAATTCCGAATCCTATTATGAATATACAATGTTTTTTACCCTTCAGGAGGGTTATAAGTTTCAGGATACTGTTATTGTCCCTGGTCATTCAGGGAGTCTTTTTCCACCTCATCAAAGAGCTTGTCTGCTTCTATAGGGACGATACCAACTTCCTCGCAGACCAGGCCCCCCGCATAATTTGCAAGATAAGAGGCTTCGCAAATATCCGCTCCAGCTGTAAGGGCAACTGTAAGTGTGGAGACGACGGTGTCGCCTGCACCGGATACGTCGGCAACCTTCCGGGCCTTTGTAGGGATTCTTCTTTCGTTCTGCCCATGTTCAAAAATTGCAATGCCCTGTTCGCCAAGAGTCAGAAGGGCGTATTTCGAGTTAAGCCTTTCAAGGAGCATATTCCCGGCATTATGGATATCTTCCTCGGTTTTGATTCTTATGCCGAAGGCATCCTCGGTTTCCTTTCTGTTCGGCTTGAATACTGTAACATTTTTATAATTGAAGAAATTGTTAAACTTCGGATCAACATTAATTATAACATTATTCCTGTTTGATAAGTTTATAATTTCTTCGATGAGCAGGGGTGTTAAAACCCCCTTGTTGTAGTCCTGAAGAATGATGCCGTCTATGTCTTTTATGCTTTCTGAGACAAATTCAAGTATCTTGTCTTCAGTTTCCTTTCCAATATAATCCTTGCATTCATGGTCAATTCTTACGATATGCTGGTTTTGTGCTATAACTCTTGTCTTGGCCGTTGTGGGCCTTGTGTCGTCTATTATAATTCCTTT
>JBLMYS010000128.1:0-5151 GCA_050258415.1 Acidobacteriota bacterium
ATAAATGCCGGAGCAAGACTCCTCATTTTGGCCATCATAGCCATATTTTACACTGCCTCCCGTAAAAAATTTGGATTTTTACACTAAGAAATGCAAATTTACCCACACTTACTATCAAAAGCAATTACTTTTATTTTGGGATTTGTGTATTTTTCTTTCCACATTTCCCTTGAGAATGGTACTAAATGAAAAATAACCCAAAAAAATTTAACATTGTCAAGGCCGCGCAAAAAAGATTTGCACGCCACGGCCTGGCAAAGACTACAATTGAGGAAATTGCCCGCGATCTCAGGATCGGCAAAGCCTCTATTTATCACTATTATGCATCAAAAGAAGATATCTATTACGACGTCATTGGCTTCGAAATCGACAGGTTTATTGCGGAAATCAGGGAAATCCTCTCTAATCCCGAAATCCCCGCTCCTGAGAAAAAACTCGCCAATTACCTGGACCTAAAGTCAAAGACGCCGGATAAATATTCTTTGGTATTTGAGCTTGTAAAACTGGCCTTCAGGGATTTTCCTCTGGAAAGAGATTTGGAAAACCTCCAGAACCTGATGAAAAATGAAGAATCCGCAGTTCTGGAATTTCTTAAAAGTAATATGGATAAAAAGAAAATTACCCAGTCCCTTCCCGGAATGATTATCAAGCAGACCTGGGCTTTTGTGCTTGCTGAGGCATTTAATAAAGCTTTTTTTGGCGAAACTGATTCAGGATCCCCACTTCCCTCTATAAATGCAGAGGAAGCGGCACTGTTCTGGGAAACCTATTTCAGGCAGCTTATGCTTTAATATATAGCTTCCCTGATCTTTGCGCTTATGTAATCCATTACCCAGACTACAAAGGCGATCATAAGAACAATAAGACCCACCTCATTCCACCTTGCAAGCCCCTGATACTGCATGAGCATGGTGCCTATTCCGCCGCCGCCAACCAGGCCTATAATCGTTGCCATCCTGACATTAATGTCCCACCTGTATATGGTAAAGGATAGAAATGGAAGCGTTACCTGCGGCACAACGGCATACCATACCACCTGTATCTTATTTGCTCCTGTTGCAACTATGGCCTCAACCGGGCCCTGCTCAATCCCTTCAATAGCTTCAGAATAAAGTTTGGCGTTTGATGCTATCGAATGAACCAGTAGCGCTACCATCCCGGCATAAGGGCCGATGCCTACCCAGACAGAAAAAATAATTGCCCAGATGAGAGGCTCAATTGAACGCACGAAGTTAAAAACTATCCTCAGCACATAATAAACGGCAAAGGTGAATTTATTATCCCTCATCAGGTTCCTCGCAGTAAAAAAACTTAAAACAAATGTGGGAGGAATAGACAGTAGCGTTGCAATTAATGCCAGGTAAATTGTTTCAATAATGGCCGAGAGCGCGTCGTCGAAAATAGCCATATTCGGGTGAAACATTGCACCGAAAATCCTCTCTGCACCCCGGATCCCCTCGGCACTGAAAATATCTATAATTGATATCTTTGTAACTACCCATCCGGCAATAAAGGTCAGGTCAAAAAGAAGCCAGGCAAATATTTCAACCGACCACTTTGTAACTTTATTATCCTTATGCAGCTTAAAAAGTCTCGAGGCCAGGGATGTCCTGGTAAATGTCCACGCAGAACCAATTGCTATGCTAAGAGCAAGTACTGATGCAATCTGAAACCACGAAAAAGGGTTTTCACGCAGGCTCAGTATAAGCTTATAATAGATAACCCTTTGAAGCAAAAGCAGTGTGTAAAAGACGAGAAAGATATCGAGTAAAACGGCCTTTACAAAATTAATTTTGGCCTGCTTTTCCTTAGCTCTTAAAATAACTTCCTGCGGTTTCAGGTTTTCAGTTTCTGTTGTCTTCATTCTATATTTTACTTTATTTCCACTTCTTCGGCGTCTTCGCCGTATATCGTCCTGAACCACTCCTTGTTTATATTCTTCGGATCCCCTTCATACACAATACTTCCCTCTCTAAGGGCAATAACGCGCGAGGCATAACGCCTTACGAGGCCTAAAAAGTGGAGATTGCAGATTACAGTTGTACCCAGTTCCTTATTAACCTTCTCAAAATACTGCATAACTGAGTTTGAGGTTGCCGGATCCAGCGATGCCACAGGCTCATCTGCAAGAAGAAGCTTCGGGTTCTGCATAAGGCTGCGCGCAATTGCAACCCTCTGCTGCTGCCCTCCGCTTAATGTGTCGGCCCTTAAGGAGGCCTTGTCTTCAATACCTACAATCCTGAGGCATTTAAAGGCATCCTCGCAGATTTCGGGGGAAAACTTCTCCAGAACCGAGTCCCACGTGCTGATGGAGGCCAGGCGTCCTGTTATGACGTTCGTAAGAACAGACCTTCTTCTTACAAGGTTAAAATGCTGGAAAACCATTGCAATCTGCTGGTGCACACCTCTAAGCTCCGCTCCCTTTACGTGTGTAATGTCTTTACCCATAAATTCAATTGTGCCCTGCGTAGGCTCGAGCAGGCGGTTGATGCACCTGAGGAGCGTGGACTTCCCGGAACCGCTCAGACCGATTATAACCAGAAACTCCCCCTCTTTAACCTCAAAGTTAACCCCTTTCAAGGCATGCGTCCCGTCCTTATATATCTTATGCAAATCCCGAACCTTTAATAACATTAATTATAACCTCACTCCCAACTTAAAACTAAAAACTCAACACTTAAAACTTATTTTATGACTCCGCTTAAGGATATATTCTGTTCCTTCAGCATCTGTCTCAGGCCGTCATAATCACTATCGCTGGTTTTAATCAGGCCAACAATATCTGCAATTTCAAACAGGGCCTTCTGCCCTTTTGGAGTAGATACAAATTTTAAGAATGCATTTACAATTTTCCTTTTCATCTCCTCCGGCATGTCTTTCCTGAATACGTAAGGATCGTTGGGGATCGATTCGGTAAAACCTATTATTTTAACCTTCTTTACTACGTCCGGAAACTGGGGCAGCACCCTCATCCTGGCATCCATAACAAGACCTGTTTTGGGATTGGGGTCGGAGTAATAGACTGCGCCTGCATCAACCTGCTTCTGATAGACCATTGTAACAACATTGTCGTGCTTCATTGCAAAAACCTCCTCCGAGGGCTTTATTCCTCTTCTTTTAAGCATGGCCTTGGGAAGAATATACCCCGAGGTTGAGGAAGGATCTACATAAGCAATCTTTTTTCCCTGAAGGTCGGGCAGACTGTCGATTCCGGAGCCCGTACGGGCAATGAAACACCCTTTGTAAGTTGTATCTCCCCCTTCCCTTACAACCCTCAGCCTTGCCTCGGCACCGTACTTTTCGTGAGCCATAAGGTAGGAGAAAGTATTAATGCCCGCAATATCGCATTTATTTGTCCCGAAGGCTTCCACAACAGCTATATAGCTCTGAGGAACTGCGGTCTCAAAATAGTAGCCTGTTTCCTTTTCAAGAAAGTCCACCAGTTCCTTTGCATTCGCAGTTATCCTGTCGGCATCCAGTGCGGGTGTAAAGTAGAGCTTTACGGGGTTACTTTTGGTCCCAAGATCCCTTTTATGGAGGTCGTGAAATGTGGAAATCCCTATAAAAATAAGAACCGGGGAAATATAAATTAAATATTTTAATAATTTCATAAAAATTAAGTTTGTCGCCTCAGGATAACAAACAAAAGGCTTCTATTGCCCCCTGCTAAATCTATTAAACCCATAATTTTCACCTCTTTTGGCCCATAAGGGTTGCAACAATACGCCTTCTTCCGCCATGATTACGGTGCTCACACAGGTAAATACCCTGCCAGGTTCCCAGATTAAGCTTCCCTCCTGTTACAGGCAGTGTAATGCTGCTTCCTAAGATAGAGCTTTTTATGTGCGCCGGCATATCATCGCTTCCTTCAGTCGTATGCTCAAAATAGGAGGCGTTTTCAGGCACTATCCGGTTAAAATACTGTTCCATATCGCGCCTTACGTCAGGATCGGCATTTTCGTTTACCGAAAGGGAAGCCGAGGTATGCTGAATAAAAAGGTGCAAAATACCGGCTGAAAAATCCTTCAGCTCCGGAATCTGGACTAAGACCTCATCAGTTACAAGACTGAAACCGCGTGGTTTGGAAGATAGAACAATTTCCTTTTGAAAACAATTCATTTTTGACCTTTTTAGTTTAAGTTGAAAGTTTTTTATTCAGTATTTTTTCAACTTTCTCTATTTTGCTCTCAAGGCGGCTTTGACTTCCTGCACGGTAATCCACCTTCAGGTTCACGCTTATTCTCCTTGAATCCTGCTGCATCAGCTTAAAGCATCCGGTTACAACCGCTGTTACTTCGTCCCACTCCCCTTCTAAAATTGTACCCATGGGTGTAAGCTTATATTTTACGCCGCTTTCGTCTATATAGTCCAGTATTTTGGCCACATAGCTGCTCAGGCTTTCACCTTTGTCCATTGGACTCATGCTGAATTCCAGTAAAACCATCTTAGCTCCCTTAAAAAAATTTCACAAACAATAAAAAATAAAATATTACGGGTAATTTTGCGAAAAAAATGTTATCTATTATATAACCAGCCCCGGGAAGCCTGTGAAATTAACAAAATGCTGAGAGGGAAAATATCCTGAATCCGTTTTTAATTTTCTGCATCTAACTGAATATAAAAAAATAAGGAAGAAGGGAAACTATGTTAGAACATTTAACCAAAGAGACTTTTCTTAAGAAAGTATTCGATTACGAAAAAAACAGGGAATGGAGCTATGCAGGTGAACTTCCCTGCCTGATCGATTTTTATGCCGACTGGTGCGGTCCTTGCAAGATGGTCGCCCCGATACTTGAAGAGCTTGCAAAGGAATACGAAGGTAAGATCAATATCTACAAGATAGACACTGAAGCCGAGCAGGAGCTGGCAGCAGTCTTTGGAATAAGAAGCATTCCTTCGCTGCTTTTCTGCCCCAAAGGCGACAAGCCTCAGATGGCTCAGGGTGCGCTTCCAAAAGACGTCTTAAAAGACGCCATTGAGAAGATCCTCCTTACCTCTACGGTCGAAAAATAACAAAAACCAATATTTGGCAAAACAGGCGGTATAGCTTTCCGGACCTTCCGGAACCTTATACCGCCTGCTTTTTTCTTAACCTTGAACCTCGAATCCGCCGCGGCGGTAACCTCGAACTATATTTATTTCAAATACTTA
>JBLMYS010000129.1:0-6955 GCA_050258415.1 Acidobacteriota bacterium
TGATTACAGAAACTATTTCCTGAAGGCGCAGCCATAGGAGAGATTCTGTTTCTTGCTTTTCATATTTACTACCCCTATATTTCCTCACAACAAATCACCGGGGTCAATTCATGAAGAAAAAGTACTTTATCATTCCGATGTTATTCCTTTCAGTTGGTTTTTGGGCATTCAGGTTCGCAGATCATTCAATTGATTCAATACTTAAGAAGCTTCAGATGACTAGTGAGGACGCAAAAGAATATGCCTGGAGCGACTGCTCGGGCTGTTACTTCGGCCACCCTATGCCGGGGGAGCTTAAGGATACTCCTCCTAATGAACGCCCTCTTATAGTTAAAGCTGTTGGGGAATTTGTAAAGTTTTATTCAAAGTCGGAAGACTTCAAAAGGCGCTACCTGGAGCAGCGAGACGGCAGTAAGCCCCAGCCTCCCGAGGCTCCCAAATCGATGGAAGAAATTAAGAAAAACGACAAAGAACAGATGAGAAAAAGCCTTCAGGAGATGGAGAAAGCAAAGGCTAACCTGCCTGCCTCGCAAAGGGCTGAATTCGAAAAACTGATTCAGGCATTAAAGCAGCAGATGGCGGAAATTGAAAAGCAGGACAACGTAGCCTACAGCTCGGAGACCGAAGGGTATATGAAGCAGAATTACGAAGCCGAGATGAAGGAGTACCAGGAAAGGCTTAAAGAGTGGGAAAAGGATTACCCGATGCAGCCTGATGCGATGATAAGGAAATGGCTCGAGGAATTCCTTAAGGGCTCATCCGATGTGGATTTTGACGCTCAGGTAAATACCGATCAGTATGGCAAGAAACGCTTTGCAAATCCTGATTATGAACAGAAGCCCGATCTCTGGAAGCTCTGCTATAGGGCAGGCCGCCAGACCACCGAAGCCGCCCGTAAATTTGCCGGGGATTGGCTGAAAGAATTAAAATAAATATATGAATATATCTCCGATATTGGATATTTCTTCTGTCCGGGCGCGCCGCCGCGCGCCCCTACAGAAAAATATCTAATAACAATAACCATATTTTTACATCACCTCATGCTCGTGCTTTGTGTGGTTTTGGAGAAACGGGGTCAGGAGATCTATTGGGACGGGGAATATTGTTGTTGAATTCTTTTCTGTTGCAATCTCAGTTAATGTCTGCAGAAATCTTAACTGCACCGCAACTGGATTGTGGCCAATTACTGTTGCGGCTTCATAAAGCTTCTGACTGGCCTGAAATTCCCCGTCGGCATGAATTACTTTGGCCCTTCTTTCACGCTCCGCCTCAGCCTGCTTTGCCATTGCGCGCTTCATCTCAATCGGCAGATCGACGTGCTTGACCTCCACGTTCGAGACTTTTATTCCCCAGGGCGATGCCTGTGCGTCAATTACCTTCTGCAGTTCGGCGTTTATCTTCTCTCTTTCTGCCAAAAGCTCGTCCAAAAGTGACTGCCCCAGTATGCACCTCAATGTAGTCTGCGAAAGCTGCGAGGTTGCCTGTACAAAATTCTCCACTTCCACGATCGCTTTTTCGGGATGAAATACCCTGAAATAAACAACAGCGTTTACCTTCAGTGAAACGTTGTCTTTTGTAATTATATCCTGCTCGGGAACGTCAAAGACGACCGTTCTCAGGCTGACCCTTACCATGCGGTCTACTATCGGGATCAGAAGAACAAGCCCCGGGCCCTTGCTTCCGATCAGGCGCCCAAGGCGGAAGACCACTGCGCGCTCATATTCGCGCAGTATTCTGATGGCGCTGAAAAGAATAATCAGTGCGAAGAAAACCAGTACCGTCAGCAATGCCGATGCGGTTTCCATATTACCTCCAATTGTTGTTAATACTTTTATAATTTATGTGCCGTGATTTTCTTTTCTTACTTTCAGGTTCATGCCGTCTACATTCTCTACAACTACTCTTTCGCCTTTATTTATTCCGCCCTCCAGGCTTTCAGCCGACCAGATCTCTCCGTGAACGTGAATCTGCCCTGAAGGGCTGAGGTTCGAAATTGCCACACCTTCTTCTCCTATTATCCCCTGAACGCCCGTTGAAGTCTTTAGTTTCTGCGCCTTTATTCCCATTCCTATTACAAAGAGGAAGAAGATAACTGTCATAAGAACGATTGCAACTATAATTTCTTTTGAAAGCATCAGAACCTCCAGAAAAGAGCTTGTCTGAAAGAGCATCATTGAGCCAAGGAAGAGCGCTACGGCCCCTCCAATGGTCAGGAGTCCGTGGCTTACGATCTTGATCTCCAGAATGAATAAAATGACTGATAAGATAATTAAGCCGATCCCGGCCAAGTTAATTGGAAGGGTGTGCATGGCGTAGAAGGCAAGTATGAGGCTTATAGCTCCAACTATGCCGGGGAAAATGGAACCCGGGTTATAAAGTTCGAACATGATTCCGTACATACCGAGTATGAGGAGGATGTAGGCGATATTAGGATCGCTTAAGACCTTCAGCATCTTCTGCTGGAATGTCATTTCAACATTAACAAGCCTGGCGTCATTTGTCTTAAGTATCTTTTCTCCTGAAGAGGTCTGGATTTTCATGCCATTAACTTTCTGCAGCAGATCCCTAATGTCTTTTGCAACGAGGTCAATTACTCTGGTTTTCAGAGCCTCGGTTTCTGTAATGGAGAGGCTTTTCCTGACGGCGTCTTCAGCCCACTCAATGTTACGGTTTCTTTTTTCGCTTATGGATCTTATAAATGCCGCAGCGTCATTTGTAGCCTTTGCGAGCATGACGGAATCTGCCTGCCCCTGCAGCGTAACGGGATGCGCGGCGCCTATGTTGGTGCCGGGAGTCATGGCGGCAATGTGAGCCGAGAGTGTAATGAACACACCAGCTGAGGCAGCCTGTGCTCCTTCAGGAGTGACATATATGATTACGGGAACAGGGGAGCGGAGGATTTCCGAGACCATATCGCGCGTGGAGGAGAGGAGCCCTCCCGGGGTGTTAAGTTTTACTACGAGGCATTCAGCTCCGTTTTCGCAGGCTTTCGTTATGCCGAGGGTGAGGTAATCTTCAGTTACCTGTGTTATCGCCCCGTCAATTGAGATGGTATAAACCCCATGCTGCTGGGCATTTAAAGAGACGGCAAAAAGCATTAATATGAAAACTAATACTTTCATGGCTTCACCTGGCTTTTATTTTTTTTCCGGAAGCCAGAATATTTCCCTTACATTTAACAGGGAAAATGAAAAGTTCAAAAACAGTAAAATTTCTCTTCCGCTTTAATCCCTTTCCTAAACCTTAATTTTTTTCGTAAAATCCAGCACGATGGGGTTTACAATACGGTTAAATTCATCCATCGTCAGTTCAATTGCGTCTGTATGGCTGCCGGCATTAAAGAATATTTCCTTGTTGTTCAGAAGGCTTTTTGACATATAGACATCCATATCGTAAAGCTTTCCGAAGGGCGGCATAGCGCCAGCCTCACAGTCGGGGAATTTGCTTCTGAATTCAGTTTCCGTGCAGAGCCTCACCTCGCCGGCATCGAGTATGCTTTTAAGGAGTTCAAAATCAATTCTCTGCGAAGCCGGAAGCACAGCCATTGCAAGCTCGCCGTTGATTCTGATCATGACTGTCTTGGCAAATTCCTTTCCCTTAATGTGAATTGAGGCCGCGGTCTCCTGTGCCGTAAATGCCAGGGGATGGTTAATGTTTTTGTAGCGGATCTCAGTCCTTTCCAAAAATTCTTTTACCTTGCTGGTAACCATATATATACCTCTTATAGTTAATTATTATAATCAGCATATAAAGAGCAGTATTTTTTTAAGAGTGTTGAAAATTGCGGTTTTCCCCCGGTGTATGGGGCAGACACATATAGTTAATCCCTCTATTCCCTAATCAGTTTAATAAAAAGCCCTGACTAGCGCAATACAGAATCCTGTTTTTTTATAAAATAGTCAAGCCATTTAAGCTTATACGCCGGGGAAGCTAGACTGCAATGCCTTTTGTCAACAGATGTTCGGAAAACTTATAGCGAACGTTTCTGTTTTCAAGGTACTGAAGAATTTTAGAGTAAATTCTTTCCTCTTTGCCAAGCGCCTCAGGAGGTATAACTCCCATAGCTGAGATTTCGCCCTCCAGAATAAGGTCAGCCGCAGCCGTGCAAGTGTATCCTGTAGTACGGGCCATAGAGGAAATTTTCTGACTTGGGTTTCCCTCGTCAAAAAGAGAGGCTGTAATTTTTCTTTTCCCTTCGGGTGTAAGTGTCTCGATAAGAATTTTCATGACAGTAAACTCCTTTTCCCCCGGCTCCTGTTTCCACATCGGGAAAAGAAGTTTTGTCGTAAGGTCAATTGGCCTTACTTTATGGCTTCCCAGGTCTATAAAATTCCGGCTGAAGAATCCCGTATCCCTGAGGGCTTTTATTACTTCAAGGTGTCCCGGGTATCTGAGCGTCTTTTCCACCATATTGGGGATATCCATAGTTCTTATAAGTGTGCGCAGGCCGTCTGTATTAAAGGCTTCAAGCGTTCCGATACCTTTAACCTCCACAGATTCAGGTTCCGAAAGAGCCTCCTTAATTATCAGCTTACCCCCTTCGACTATTCTTGCCGGGCGTGTATATTCCTCTATGACGTCGATCGGGGAAAAGGGCGCCTTATACTGATAGGGAAGGGTTCTTTCAAGAGGAAGTCCCCCGACCATGCATTTGTAGCTTTCTACGCTGTACTTTGAGGCGTAATGGCCGAGTATTATGTTTGCCATGCCGGGTGCCACGCCGCAGTCAATGATAGCTGTAACGTTATTGTCTTTTGCCAGTGAATCCAGGAGAAAAGGATCCTCATTGAAGAATGATATGTCGGCTACGTTTTTGCCTTCTGAAATGACCGCCTTTAATGTATCGAAACCTATAAAGCCCGGCACGGCGACAACCACCAGGTCGGCATTTTTAATTACCTTCTTCAGATCCTCAGTATCCCTTAAGTCCATGGCTATTGTATGAATGCCTAAGTATTCGAGCGGCAGAAGATTTTCTTCAAAGATGTCGATTGAAGTAACCTTATACTTTCCTGCCAGGTCCCTTGCCATAACGCTTCCTACCATACCTGCTCCAAGCACTGTAACATTTTTCATCTTTTGGATCCTCTTTCTTGGTTGAGTTTAGTTGTAATAAGAATATATTATTTATTAGGGCAAGTGAAATGGCAGCTTTTTGGTACTACCGCAGATTGTTTTTATAAGTCCGCTTATCGGTTTATTAAACCGCTTACTTGTAAAAGGTTTACATACCAGAAGGAAGAGGGTTTTTTCTGTTAATGTGGTATGGGTTTTATCACTGACAGGCAGCTTTGAGCTCTGAAACATTAAGCAAAAAGGAGGGGGGAATGTACTTCAACGCAGACCATGGTGCAAATAAAAGACTTATCTGTTTTCCCTTCGAGGGAGGAAGTTCTCACTTTTTCAGGGACTGGTCGAAGGTGCTTGGTGAATATGTTGAGGTTGCAGCAATTGAGCTTCCGGGGCGGGGAAGGCGAATTTCCGAGAGGTTATACTATAAACTTCCCGGGGTGATTCATGAGATCCTTCCTTCAATGCTGCCTCTGTTGGATAAGCCTTTTTACTTTTTCGGTCACGGCCTGGGGGCTTTAATAGCTTTTGAGATGACGGCCGTACTCAGAAAAAGCTTTCTTCCCGAGCCCGACCATCTTTTTGTTTCCTCCATTTCCTCACCACAGGTAAAAAAAGAAGTGACATATAATCTGTCAAAAGATAAATTCCTGAATAAACTAAAAGAGATGAATAAGATCCCTTCTGAAGTATTAAAGGACCGGGATCTTGTAGATCTTATGTATCCTATACTGAAGGCGGATTTTTCTGTGTCGGAGACCTACTCTTATAAGGCGGGTTTTAAGATTGACTGCCCCATTACGGCTTTCGGCGGACTGTCTGACATAAATATAAGTCTGGATGAGATACAAGCCTGGGCAGAAGTTACAAACTCTTCGTTTGAATTAAACCTTCTGCCCGGTGGCCATTTCTTTATCATTAAATCTGAAGGGATGTTCCTGAAAGTTTTGCAGGAGAAACTCTCCCTTAAAAAAGAAGGTGTAAACCCTCTTTAAGCTTACAGCTTGTCCTTGGCGACTTCAATACTGATTTTCTTGCCGCGGATCTGGTTGTCCTGCATTACCTCAATTATTTCGCCGACGTACTTTTCGGGGACGTTGACGAAAGTGAATTTATCGAACATATCGATCTCGCCGATGATTTTACCGGGGAGTCCCGTTTCACCTGCAATTGCGCCAACGATATCGCCCGGCTTAACCTTGTCTTTTTTACCTACATTAAGGAAAAGTCTTGCCACGGGGCCGTCGCCTTTACCAAGGTTTCCTTTTTTGGAGCGGTCCTTTTTGCCCGTTTCTCCCCAGAAGTCGTCGAGTTTGCGGTTTTCTTTTCTGCGGTCATCCTTTTTGCGGTCATCAGATCTTTTTCTGTCGTCATTTCGCCCCTCTTTTCTGCGTCCGTCTTTCCTGCGGTCACCTCTTCCAGAGTCTTCCCAGGAGAATGACTCCCTTGCTTCAGGCACGAATTCAGGGGTTTCCATTTCGCTCTGGAAATTCATCTTCATCATTGCCGCGGCAATATCAAGCGAGCTGTTTTCTTCATCGATAAGCTTTTCAACAAAACGGACGTACTTTTTAAGTCCGCCTTCTTTGATGGTCTTCCTGATCTCGTCCAGGAAAATACCTGCCTTAACTTCTCTTACGTCGTCAAAGGAGGGAACTTCCATAAGTTTCATTTTTGTCTTTGTATACTTCTGAATATCTTTCAGGCGGTAGAGGTCGCGCCCGGTGACAAAAGTAAAGGCACGGCCCGACTTTCCTGCGCGGCCTGTTCTGCCGATCCTGTGGACGTAGTACTCTTCGTCCTGGGGCATGTCGTAGTTAAAGACGGCTTCAACGTTTTCGACGTCAAGGCCTCTTGCTGCGACGTCGGTTGCAATGAGGATTTC
>JBLMYS010000130.1:0-6855 GCA_050258415.1 Acidobacteriota bacterium
GGAATCTAATACAGCCATTATTTACCTCCCATAAAATAAAAGTAGATCGGAAAAGAAGCGAACCCCAGGCCAATAACAACGGCATAGATTTTACCCAGAACAACGATCAGGGTTCTGTATTTTACATGATTCCATCCCAGGCTCTGAAATGCGCTCTGAAAACCGTGGTACAGGTGAAAAAAGAGCAGGAATACAGAAATAAGGTATATCACGGCAAAAACCGGATTTGTAAAAGCGCTTATTACCAGGTCATACATGCGTATATCGCCTGTTCTGGCGTAGTGGTAAACATACCAGAACTGCTGAATGTGAATGACCAGGAAAAAGAAGATAACGCTGGCTGAGATCCACATGGTTCTTGAAGCCAGGCTTGCCTGCGGGTCGTCGGGCCTTACGGCGTATCTCTGCGGGCGTGCTCTCCAGTTTCCTAACTGAAGCCTGACGCCTTCGTAAATGTGGAATAAGAATCCAAGCAGGAGCACTATTTCAATTACTCTGATTACAGGCTTAAAGCTCGATTCTGTGAGGGCTTCGACGTATGCGTTAAAAGCGTCGCGTCCGAAATAAAGGAAAGTGTTGCCGAAAAGGTGAACGACCAAATAGATCAGAAGGAAAAAACCTGTTATTGCCATAACATACTTTTTCCCAAGTGAAGAGTTAAATGCACTGGTAAACCAACCCATTAATTTCCTCCTGTATACTGTTATTGTCCAGACATCCTCAGGGTGTGTGTGCAAGGATTGAATGCCTAAAAAAGAAATTATAGAAATAAGATAATGTTATATCTTTATAATATCAAAATCAATTCAGAGTCTAAAAACAGGAAGGCAATTTTCAGCAGTTTTATTTCCGGATAATTGACTCAGATATAATGTCCGTAAAAATAAGTATTTTTATCTTTTTTTCAATGGGGTGCCGGTGGAATTTAATATTTTTCTACTGAAGGAATGGAAAAGAGGCTTTATATGATGCATTTTTATGCAAAAAAGAAAAGCGGAGCCCGAAGCTCCGCTTTTCTTTTATCTGTTTATCTTTTAATAAACATTACTTTTTGGCAGTCAGGAAAAACATATCTGTAACGATGTTAGCTGTTTCCTTTAATACAGGATCGCTCTGTTTTTCATCCTGAGGCTCAACTTCCCCTTTTTTGAGGAGTTTGAGGCCTTCGGCCTGGCGTCTTTCATTTATGCTCTTAAGCCTTTTTTCCTCCTGCTCATCCTGCTCTTTCTTGCGCGTTGCCTCGTTTAAGGAGACGGTCTTCTGGTCGCGGTCTTCTTTTGCTTCCTGGACCTGCTCCAGATAATTGCTGAAGATAGGATCCGACTTTGCCCTTTCCTCGTGGCGCTTATTGAGTTCAGGAATTAAGCCCCAGTACTTTGTAAAGGTTTCGTAATGGCTGGGAGTAATCCTGTCCCACGGAAGCGCACTCGGCTCGGAGCTTTCGCCGTAATCGGAAGTATCGATGAGCGAGGGGAACTTAATGTCAGGAATAACGCCCTTTCTCTGGGTGCTTCCGCCGTCAATGCGGTAGAACTTTGCAATTGTAACCTTCAGCTGTCCGTATTTTACGCCCGGATCCTTGGGGAAGCGATTAAGGTCTATCAGGTTCTGAACTGTTCCCTTGCCGTAGGTCTGTTCTCCCACAATGACGCCGCGCTTATAATCCTGAATTGCGCCGGCAAAGATTTCAGAAGCCGAAGCGCTCGAGCGGTTAACGAGCACCGCCAGGGGTCCGTCGTAGAAAATATCGCTGTCCTGGTCTGTTCCAACTTCAACCGATCCGTCGGCGTTGCGCACCTGTACAACGGGACCGTCCTTTATAAAGAGCCCTGTAAGATCAATTGCCTCCTGAAGGGATCCGCCGCCATTGTTTCTCAAGTCGAGCACCACGCCGTCAACTTTTTCGTCCTTTAGCTCCTTAAGAAGCTTTTTGACGTCTTTGGTTGTGCTCTTATAGTCTTTTTCGCCTCTTGCCTGTGCCTGATAGTCGAAATAGAAGGCTGGGAGTGTAATAACGCCAACCTTATATGGGGCTCCGTCCCTTGTAACATTAATAACTTCTTTCTTTGCTGCCTGCTCTTCAAGCTTAACCTTATCGCGCACGATCTTTATTTCCTTCGGCTTTGCGTTCACTCCGGCATCAGAGGGCAGTATCTGAAGGCGTACCAGTGTGCCTTTTGGTCCGCGTATGAGTTTTACGACGTCGTCGAGGCTTTTGTTTATAACGTCCACCATCTCGCCGTCTTCGCCCTGTGCAACGCCTACAATTTTATCGTTAACTTTGAGGAGCTTGCTCTTGAAGGCCGGGCCGCCGGGAATTACCTCGGCAACCTTGGTATACTCATCCTCGCTCATCAACGAGGCACCGATACCCTCGAGTGAAAGGCTCATCTGCATGTTGAAGTTTTCAGAAGTTATAGGCGACAGATAATTTGTATGAGGGTCTATAGACTCTGTAAACTGGTTCATAAAGAGCTGGAAAACGTCTTCACTCTTGTACTGCTGAATTCTTCTTTCCATGTTGCTGTAGCGCTTCTCCAGCGTCTCAGAGATCTTTGCCCAGTCCTTGTCCTTTAATTTCTCCCTTAGGGCCTCGTCTTTAAGCCTTTTTCTCCAGAGCTCGTCAAGTTCACTCTTATCCTTGGCCCACGGGGCGTCTTTTCTGTCGAAGGTGTAGGTTTCATCCTTTGTAAAATCAAATCCCTTCTGAAGGGCGGTATGAATATACTCCTGGCGGTCCTTCATGCGCTGCACAAAAAGATTAAATATATCATAAGCCGGTTTCAGCTGCCCTTTATTGAGGTCGTCATCCAGCTCATAGCGGTATTTTTCAAATCCGGCAACGTCGGACTGCAGAAAATAGAGCCGGTTATAGTCAAGTGTTTTAATATAGCGGTCGAGAATTTTAGATGACAGGGAATCATTAACGTCCGTCTTTTTATAATGATATCTCGAAAGGAGAACCATAATAAGATGATCTTCCTTTTCCAGATAATTTTCCGGAGCCAGCACCCCCTGTGAATTACTAACTGAGGAAGCCTGATCCTTTTTTTGAGCCTGAGCTTCGGTAACGTCCTGTGCAGAAATAAAATTACTTATGTTAAAAATTAACAGAAGTAACAAGATCTGAAGTTTTTTCATAAATTTTTCCAATTAAGTTTCCGATATTATAACAACATGAAAGTTAAATAGTTTCAAAATATATGTGTGCGGCGGGTTTTCCCATCTTAATTATAACAAAGATTTCATCCAAAGAGTTTGATTATAAATACAATATAACAATAAAGTTATTATCAATCCGGCAATTTTGGGGATTTTTCAGGGCTTTTTTACGCTTGTAACCAGGACCTTGTCAATTCTGTTGCCGTCCATGTCCAGTATCTCAAAGTTAAGTCCCGCGCTTTCGAGCTTTTCCCCCTCTTTAGGAATCTTCTCCATTTTAAGGAGTATGAAGCCGCCAATTGTCTGAAAGTCCTCGGTCTCCTCTCCGGGGAGAGCCTCCATATGAAAGATCCTTTTGAACTCATCAATTGGGATCATGCCGTCCACGAGCCAGGAGCCGTCATCCCTTCTTTTTGCATAAGGCTCGGTCTGGTCCTGCCTGGAAAGCTCCCCTAAGACCTCCTCTACGAGGTCTGTAATTGTAACGAGCCCTTCAACACCGCCATACTCATCAATAACAATTGCAAGGTATTTTCCCGATTCCTTAAAGCGTTCGAGGAGCTTAAGTGCCCTTGTACCCTCGGGTATAAAGAGCGGTTCCTGCAGGTGTGTATGAATGTCGTACTGCTTTCCCTGGACGTGAAAGTAGTAAAGGTCCTTTATGCTTATAACGCCCTTCAGGTTATCCAGGTTTTCATCGCAGACCGGGAAGTGCGAGAAGTGCGATTCAAGTATAATTTTCTTGTTTTCATCGCTCGGGGCATTGATGTCGAGCCACACAATTTTAGTCCTCGGCGTCATTACAGCCTCCACCCTTTTATCCCCCAGGCGGAAGACGGACTCAAGTATGTCCTGTTCTGCCTTTTCAATAACGCCCGCCTTATTCCCCTGACGGATGAGCATTCTGATCTCCTCTTCGGTTACACTTGGACCCGCTGGGGGCCTTATGTTCAGGAGTTTCAGGATGGAATCTGTTGAATAGCTTAAAAGAGCGACAAGGGGCGTACCGATTCTTGAGAGTGTTTTCATCCAGCCCGAAACCTTAAGGGCAATTTTTTCGGGATTATTCATCCCTATTCTTTTCGGAACGAGCTCGCCAATTACAAGCGTAATATATGTAATGCCCGCAACAACAAGCGTATAGCCTAATACGTCGGCATACTGCCTGAGGAAAGGGATTGAACTTAAGAGGTAGGCGGCTCTTTTGCCCAGCGTGGCGCCGCTTACGGCACCCGTAATAACGCTAATGGTTGTAACGCCAACCTGGACCGTGGAAAGGAATTTGCTCGGGGAATTTGCCAGATCAAGCGCTGTTTTGGACCTCTGATTCCCCTTTCTGGCCAGGTTTTCAAGTCTTGCCTTGCGCGAGGAGACCACGGCAATCTCCGACATCGCAAAGAGGCCATTAGCAAAAATTAATATTAGAATTATGATTAATTCTAATGTTACATTATCCATATTTTATCCATAAGTTCAAAACAGTGCCCCTTATTTATACAAGATAGGCTTATCATTCAGAAGTTGCAAGGAAGATAATAGGTTCGAGGTTCAAAGTTCGAGGTTTGAGGTTCGGTTCTGTTGACTCGTCCGGAAATATATTTACATGGAGGATTACAAAAATAGTATGTAAATATGGAGAATTGACATTATGGAAGAATACCGGCGAGTTATAATCCGCTACAGCCATGCATTTATGATAAAGGTGATCGGTGAGATCGAGCAGGGACAGCTTACGGTTCCTGAGGCCATGAGGCTTTACGGAATAAAAGGGGCAGATACAATTCAGCGCTGGATGAAGAAGTTGGGAAAGAATCATTTATTGAACAAGATGGTAAGGGTTGAAGTTATGGGTGAGGCACACAGGATAAAGGAGTTGGAGAAGGAAAAGCGTGAGCTTGAGTCGGCATTAGCGCAGGCACAGCTGAAGATAATAGGGCTTGAGAAGATAATCGAAATAGCATCCAGGGACTCAGGGCAGGACTTAAAAAAAAACTCCGCTACAGGGCAATCGAAGAAGTCAGAATAGAGCAAAAGGGGGTCTTTTCGCTTGAGGAAGTAACAGACTCCTTTTCCCTGACGAGACAGGCATTCTATCAGTGGAAGAAAAGAACGAATATAGCAGAGGAAAAAGAAAAGATTATCCTGGATCTGGTTAAAGAGGAAAGACGCCTTCAGCCTAAGCTCGGTGTAAGGAAGCTTATAAACAGGAGGCTTAAGGATTTACTCCCTCGTCTCGGAATTAAGGTGGGACGTGACAAATTCTTTGAAATAATGAGGGAAAACGGGCTTTTAATTACTCCTAAGAGAAGTTATGTGAGGACTACGGATTCATTCCACCATTTTCGTATCTACACGAATCTCATTAAGGAGAAGGTAATTGACAGACCTCACATGGTAATGGCCAGCGACATAACCTATATCAGGACTCTTCATGGTTTCATGTACCTGGCCTTAATTACTGACCTTGGCTCAAGAAAGATCATAGGATACGATCTTTCAGAAAGCCTGGCCGTAGAAGGAAGCCTTAGGGCTCTTAAAATGGCCTTAAAGCAGAGAGACAGAACCAAGAAAATGATTCATCATTCGGACAGGGGTATTCAATACTGCTGCCATGATTACATCAAAGTTCTTAAAGGAAATAATGTCTCAATCAGCATGGCCGAAAAAGGCAATCCTTACGAGAATGCCATTGCCGAGAGGGTAAACGGGATACTTAAGACTGAGTACATGTTAGACGAAACCTTTAATTCTAAAAGTGATGCCCTGAAAGCAGTACATGAAGCCGTCTGGCTCTACAATAACCTGAGGCCCCACTTATCACTGGGATACCTGACGCCTGAAGAGGTGCATCATGGTAGGCTAAGAAGGGCCGCATAATCAGTTTTAGAAAATGCAAAATATTTATTCCCTAGAGAATAAAAATTAAATAAAAAACGTGTAAACGTATTTCAGGACTTGACAGGCATTTGTTGGATGCCGAAGGCTTTAGGATAATGTTTTAATTATTTCTGGTTAAGGATGGTTTCGATCTGATCCATAACGTCGTTCATCCTTTTCATTGCCAGCTCAAAGGGCTGCGAGGACAAGGGATCTATGCCAGCCTTCTTGATGAGCTCGATCGGGTAGTCGGAACTGCCGCCTTTAAGTATGTTGTAATACTTGTCTACTGCAGGTTTTCCATCTGTAAGGACCTTCTGTGCCAGGGCTGTTGAATAAATAAGCGACGTTGAATACTGGAAAACATAATATGTGTAATTGATGAAATGAGGTATGTATGCCCATTCGTAAGCGATGTAAGGATCGACGATGCACTTGCCCTGATCGTTTCCATAGTACTGCTTGACCAGTTTATAATAAATATCGCTCATCATTTCACCGGTTAAAGACTGGCCGTTTTCCACCGCCTTGTGGATTTCCCATTCAAATTCAGCGAACTGAGTCTGGCGGAAAATTGTAGTCCTTAAGAGCTCAAGGTAGCTGCCGAGTAGGTAGAGCTTCTCCTCCTTTGTCTTAGCGTGGCTAACCATATAATTGTTCAGCAGGTTCTCATTGAATGTTGAAGCGATTTCGGCAACGAAGGTTGCATAGTCCGACATTGCGAAGGGCTGGTTCTTATTTGAGAAGTAGCTGTGCATGGTGTGTCCCAGCTCATGGGCAAGCGTAGAGACCGATTCATAATCACCCGTCCAGTTT
>JBLMYS010000131.1:0-3525 GCA_050258415.1 Acidobacteriota bacterium
CATGACCCTTTTATTTCTCAGGTAAACGCTATGGTGCGTAACCCCACAGGGGTAAGCGACCCAAAGCTGAAAGAATTTGTTATTAACTTCGATGAAATGGAAAATTATCCTGAGATTTTCAGGGTAAGAGCTATTATATGCGCTTTGGGTTCAACAATTAAAAAGGCGGGAAGCAAGGATAATTTCAAAAAGGTGGACTACCACTACCCGCTCCGCATTGCAAAAATGGGGCTTCAGCAAGGGGCAACGCATTACGTCCTCGTCTCTTCCCTTAACGCCGATGCCCGCTCGGGTACATTTTATTTGAGGACAAAAGGGGAGCTTGAGGATGCCTTAAAGACTCTCGGGTATAAACAGCTTACCATACTCAGGCCTTCGCTTCTCTTAGGCAAACGCAAGGAGTTCAGGCTGGGTGAGGAAATAGCAAAAAGCTTTGCTTTCTTCATTCCCGGCAAATACAGGCCGAATCCGGCTGAAAAGGTCGCAAGCGCAATCTTAAACGGCGTCAAGTACCCGCCGCCAAAAATCAGGTATATTTCATCTACTGAAATAAACGAGGAAACTCCGGAACACGTATAATTTATCAGGGCCGTCATGAAAAAACTTTTTCTTGTTACTTTTGGGGTTATTATGGCCTCTCTTAACTATGCACAGCAAAAAGAGGACTTTACAAAGTACGTAAATCCTTTTATTGGCACGGCAGCACACGGGCATACTTTTCCCGCGGCATCGCTTCCTTTCTCAATGGTCCAGCTTGGTCCCGATACGGGAACAGAGGGGTGGGACTGGTGCTCGGGCTATAACTACCAGGACAAGAGCATCATGGGATTCAGCCATACTCACCTTAGCGGTACTGGCGTAGGTGATATGGGCGACTTTCTTATTATGCCAACTGTTGGAACGCTTAAGACGGAGCCCGGGGATAAGGCTAATCCTCAATTGGGCTACAGATCACGATTCTCACATGAAAGCGAAACTGCCAGTCCCGGATATTATTCTGTATTTCTGGACGACCCTAAAATTAAAGTTGAGCTTACTTCAACTCTCCGCGCGGGAATTCATAAATATACTTTTCCTCAGACCGACAGCGCGCATTTTATTATAGACCTCAGGCATACGGTTTATAACCAGAAGGTTATTATGTCCACTGTGTCAGTAAAATCAAATGATCTTATTACAGGCTACCACCAGGTAATGGGAATGGCTAAGAACAGGTTTATCTATTTTGCCGCGAGGTTCTCAAAGCCTTTTGATTCATACGGACTTAAGCTAAAAGGAGAGATTGTAGAAAACTGGCCTGAGGAATCTTCAGACAGCCTTCTGGCTTTTGTGAATTTCAAGGCCAGGAAAGATGAGGTGGTTTATATTAAGGTGGGGATATCATACGTCTCGGCTGAAGAAGCACTTAATAACCTTGATAAAGAGATCCCGGACTGGGATTTTGAAAGTGTAAAGAGTGATGCGAAAAAATCCTGGAATAAGGAGCTTTCAAAAGTCTCCGTTGAAGGTCCGGGGAAAGATAGAACCATTTTCTATACGGCTCTTTACCATAGTTTTTTAACTCCCAGCCTCTGCATGGATGTAAGCGGTAGCTACCGGGGTTATGACGGGCTTATACACAAGGCGAAAGGATTTTCGAAGTATTCCACTTTTTCTCTGTGGGACACCTTCCGTGCGGCTCATCCGCTTTATACGATACTCGAGCCTGAAAGGGTAAACGATTTTGTCAACTCTTTGCTGGCTGATTATGAAGAGAATACATTTAAGATACTTCCCATATGGCCTCTGGCAAATATAGAAACCTGGGCGATGATAGGATATCATGCGGCTTCTGTTATTTCTGAAGCATATGTTAAAGGGATAAGAGGCTATGATGCTAAACTGGCCTTTGAGGCGATGACAATGAGCGCCACATGCAAAATATATGAAGGGCTTGAAGAGTATATGAAACTGGGCTATGTGCCGGCAGACCACTGGGAGCAGTCGGCGTCCAAAACTCTCGAGTATGCCTTTGACGACTGGTGCATCGCGCGTGCTGCAAAAGAGATGGGGCTTTTGGATGAATATAATAATTTCCTTAAGCGTTCAGAAAACTACAGGAATGTTTTTGACAAGTCTTCGGGCTTTATGCGCGGGCGCAACTCCGACGGCACGTGGAGAAAAAACTTCAGTCCCCTTAACGCTTCTTACGGAAACGATTTTACAGAAGGCAACTCCTGGCAATACACATGGTTTGTGCCGCAGGATGTTCCGGGCCTGATAAGCCTCATGGGGGGAAAAGAGGCTTTTGTAAAGAAACTGGACTCTCTATTTACAATTGTTGGCAGGAGCGAAGGTACTCCCATGGATGTCTCCGGGACCATAGGGCAGTACGCACACGGTAATGAACCGGGGCATCACACTGCCTATCTCTACAGTTATGCCGGATACCCGTGGAAGACGCAGGAAAAGGTAAAGGAGATAATGAGGTTATTTTATACGGACAAGCCCGACGGGCTTTGCGGGAACGAAGACTGCGGGCAGATGTCGGCCTGGTACGTTATGAGCGCCCTGGGCCTCTATGCCGTAAACCCCGCAAGCGGAATGTACGTCCTCGGTTCACCTGAATTCAATGAAGTAAAAATTAAAACAGCCAAAGGTCATGAATTTGTTATAAAGACTGATGACCTTTCTGAAGATAATCTTTACGTGAAGTCTGTAAAGCTTAACGGTAAACCATACCAAAGCTTTGAGATTAGTCATAATGATTTATTGCAGGGCGGAACTCTAGAGTTTCAGATGAGCAAAGAGCCTTTGAAGACCACAGACGTAAATTTAAGGACCCAAAAAGTGCAATGAATTTTGTAGGGGCGAGCGGCGGCTCGCCCTTATAGCGGTATCAGGAATCATTTTCTGCCACCACTCCAATAAATATAAAACCCATTTTCATGGGACATCCCTTAATGCCGCAGTTGCCTTGGGATGGAGGTAACTGCCTATAATGTAAGTTGTCTTTTCCCAGTCTTCCACCGGGGATTTCCATTTTCTGTCTAAAGCCCTCCTGAGATAAATTATCTGTGAGAGGTGGTAAAGGTGGTGCTGTTCCTCTACGGAATTTTCGCGTCCGGCACGTCCGGCAATTCACTGCTGGTCGGCGGGCTGCTCGGCGTCGCCGCGGGCGCGGCCTTCACGGCGCTGACCTATTTGGGCCTGCTGGCGATCCCGACGCGTTATATCTTCTCGGTGACGAGCTGGTTGATCGCATTGCTGGCCGCCGGCATGGCGGCGCAGGCCGTGCAGTTCCTCAACAATGCCGGCTGGGTGGTCGCGCTGGACCGCACAGTCTGGGATACGTCGTGGCTGCTGTCGGAGCGTTCGATCTTCGGCAAGCTGCTGCACACGCTGATCGGCTACACCGAGCGGCCGACCGAGATGCAGTTCGTCGTCTATATCGCAACGTTGTTTGCGATGTACCTGTTGATGCGCATCGCGCGCTACCGGCCGCAAGAGCGCATGGCCGCTGCCGAGTAATCAGGCCGTCTTTTT
>JBLMYS010000132.1:0-23670 GCA_050258415.1 Acidobacteriota bacterium
TTCTTGGGCGCAATTTCTGCCACCCACTGCAGGAATCTTGGCTGCCACATGGCTTCACCTATCGTCATGATGATAAGAAATGCAAAGAGCGTGTAGACGTTCGGTCCCAGGACGAGAAGGAACGTGGGTGATGCCATAACAAATGTACCGAGAATCATCATCTTGTATGCGTTCTTTTTTGCCGTAAGAGCCGCAACCATTGGGGTCAGAATGAATATAAGTATTGGATTAAAATTAGAGAAAAATTCAAAGTTATCCTTTACAAACCCTGAGAAGGCCCGGCTGGTGTACTGAGGTATGGTAAGCCAATTATGAGCAAAAAGAGTCTGGACAGGAATTAAGATAAATATGAAATAAAGGAACCTTAAATCCTTAAGCGGGAAGTTCTTCCAGTAGAACTTAAGCTTTTCTTTTCCCGTCATCTCCTCAAATTCATCTTTTTCTTCCACCTTACCCACTGTGCCAGCCTCGGCCTCAGCCTCGCGCACGGCCTTCTTAGTGATAATGAATGCCACAACGAGCATTCCAACTACTGTAAGCACAGAGTAAAACCAGAATACACCTGTTATGCTGAAGGCTTTTCTTAATGGAGGCGAAACAAGTCCGGGAAGAAACCCTCCCAGGTTCATCAGAGCATAAAGCATTGCGTAGCCCATTGCGGCCGTGTTCTCATTTGTCCACATCTTAACCGCGGCATAGCATGCAGGCTGATAAATGCCGTAGCCCAGGATAATCCCAAATATTCCGAGCATAGCTGTAATATGAGCCGAGGACCACATGCCGGAGGTTCCGGTTATCCCGGGAGCCGCAGCCAATAAAATTCTTCCTATAAGCATAAAGCCTAAAGACAGCAACAGAGCTTTCCTCACTCCCACCCAGTCAACCGTGGCGCCAAGGAAAAGCATGCTGAGCGTAATGCCTCCTGTAAGCACACCAACCATCAGACCCGCGTTGATGTCGTTCAGACCTATGAATGAATTGAAATAAATTGCAAGAAGCGTAACAACACCGAAATAAGTAAGACCTTCAAGAACGTATGAAAGATTTAAGCCCATAAGAGCCCTTGAAGTATGCATAACGTCAATAAAGGGCTGGGTGATTTCTTTTAATATGCCCTTCGAAACGCTTTCTTTTGATTCCTGGCTGGCAATTTCACTGTCTGCCATATTAGTCTCCCAACTTAATAAAATGAATACCCGGTTATTAAAACTTATTTATGAGGCGAAAATAACGATTATTTATTTAATTTCAACTGCTTAATCTATCAGATTATGTTAACCTCTGTCTCCAGAGTAACACCGAACTCACGTTCCACAGATTCCTGAATGGCACGCGAAAGCTCAACAACAGCTTTTCCCGTTGCCCCGCCGTAATTTACAAGGATAAGAGCCTGCTTTTCATAGCTTCCGGCATTACCAAGCTTTTTACCCCTCCAGCCCGACTTCTGTATGAGCCACCCGGCTGGAATCTTAACTTTCCCTGTTGCGGTCTCAAAGCCTGTCAGATCCTGGAACTTACTCTTTAGCTCCAGGAATTTATCTTTTTCTACTTCGGGGTTTTTGAAGAAGCTTCCGGCATTTCCCAGCACCCTGGGATCAGGGAGTTTGCTCATCCTTACCCTTTTTACGGCTTCACTTACATCTCTGATTGTTATTTCACTTTCCGTAAGCCCAAGAAGTTCCTGCTTTAAGGCTTCATATGAGATATTAATTTTAGGTTCCAGACTGAGTCTATATGTAACTGAAGTCACTACAAAGTTATTTTTAAGCTCCTGCTTGAAAATTGAATTCCTGTAGCCGAAGCGGCATGACTGGTTGTCATAGACCTCTGTCTTCCCCGTCGTGAGGTTAATCCCTTCGACTTCATGAAGCACATCCTTAATTTCCACCCCGTATGCCCCGATATTCTGTATGGGACTTGCGCCTACGGTTCCGGGAATAAGCGAGAGGTTTTCAATTCCACCGTAGTTATGATTAATCGTGTAGCTTACAAAGTCGTCCCAGTTCTCCCCAGCCATGGCTTTTACATAGACGCAGGTTTCATCCTTATCCACGACCTCAATACCCTTTAGAAGCATTCTTATGATGAGTCCGTCAAAGTCCTTTGTAAAAAGGACGTTACTGCCGCCGCCTAAGATCATTTTCGGCATTTCGCGGAATTCACTACTTTCCAGTAAGCCTCTTAAATCCTCTAAAGTTTCCGCCTCGGCATATTTTTTGGCTCTGGCTTCTATTCCAAATGTATTTAATTCTTTTACAGAATAATCTGATTTTATTTCCATTACTTCACATGAATTTTTAACAAGCTGAAAGATAAACATTTATATGGGACTTTGGTATACAATTTTTATTCTTCACGGGGGGGCGTTTTCTTTTACTCTTTCCATGTAACTTTTCTGATCTTATCCCCGTCGCTCGCAAGAATTATTGCCCCTTCCTGGTCTGTTCTGAGGAGCCTTATGTTAAACTGCCCAGCCCTTTCCAGAGTCTCTTTTGAAGGGTGTCCGAAGCGGTTCTGAAGGCCCGCGCTTATTAACCCATAGACAGGCCTTACTGACTTCAGCATCTCATAAGAGGAACTGTACCTGCTACCATGATGCCCCAATTTCAGCAGGTCAGAAGAAAGAAAGTCGCCGTATTTTTCAGCCATTATTCCTTCCTCGGTCTTTCCCGCATCGCCTTCAAAAAGGAAGCTCGTGCTGCCGTAGACAATTTTAATTACACCACTTCTGTCGTTTAGGCTTCTCGATTTTCCTGTTTCCTCAGTGTTCAGGATATAGAGCCTGGCATTGCCGAACTTGAGGCTTCCTTTCCTGTAGTAAAGGATGGGGATTCTGCTTTCTTTAAGAAACTGCTCCAGACTAATGTCCTTGGGGAAGTTTTTATCCAGCCTGGGCTTAAAGATTTTTCTTATCACACCTTTTTTTATGAGTGAAATAAACCCGGAATAGTGGTCATTGTCCACGTGAGAGATAAAGCCGTAATCAATTTTATCGATCCCAAGGCGGTTTATTGCCGGGTAAATTGTGTTCTCCCCGCTGTCGAAATATGGGCTCACCGGTCCGGCATCAATAAGGATAGTTGTATTATCCGGGAATTTTACGAGTGTCGCGTCCCCCTGCCCGACGTCAATTGCCATCAGGCTCAGCTCCCTTTCGGGCAAGAGACTTTTATTATCCAGCGAGCAGAACAGGAATATGTTAAGGACGCAAAGTACTCCTGTAACTGCTTTTGCCTTCAGAGAATCGAGGCGTTTAATTAAGATGAAATAGCCGCACAAAAAAGTGTATGATATCAAAAGATCGGCTAAAGAGAAATCGCTTATTGAAAGATATGAAACTCTGAGGTTGCCCAGAAAGTGCGTTATGGAAATAAGTACGTCAGCAAATAGATTGTTCATTGCGGCATATGTTGAAGCCGGGTAAGAAGCAACAGAGCTCAGTACAAGCGTAAATATCCCGACTGCAGAAATAAGGAATGAAAGCGGTATTACAAAAATATTGGCCGGAAGTGACACTACAGACACCCTTCCGAAGTAGTAAAGCGTAAAAGGCAGTACACCAATTTGTGCCGCAATGGTAACAGAAATAAAAAGCAGGAGCTTATAAATGGTTGCAGATTTTATGTTTAGCCTGTCCAGAAGAGACTTCAGGTGAGGATAAATTACAACTATGGACAAGACGGCAGAAAACGACAACTGGAAACCCGGGTCAAAAAGCTGTCCAGGATTAAAGGCAAGGATAACTACGGCTGCAATTGCAAGGAGGTTAAATACGTTATAGCTCCTGTTTGTAAGAAATGCCACGGAGGCTACCGCCCCCATTACAACGGCCCTTACAACTGAAGGCGAAGACCCCGTTATAATTAAAAAGAGGAATAAGCCTGATAGAGTTAATAAGTAGCGCACTACCACATTAAAGCGCCCGAAAAGGAGCGTAAAGATCATTATAACCAAAAAAACGTTGCTCCCCGAGACTGCCAGTATGTGGACGACTCCGGTATTGATGAAATCGTTCTGCACCTGTCCGTCAACTTCACTCCTGTCGGCAAGAAGAAACCCTCTTAGAAGTGAGGCGCAATTTTTTGTGTGAAGCCTGTTGAAAGCCTCATCAATACTTTTCCTTGCGCTGAATACAATTTCTTCCATTGGCATCTTTTCAGCCTGAAAAAGAATTGAAAAGTCTTCGGTGCTGAACGCTGTATGAACAGCACTTATGCCCCTTTCTTCAAGATAATTCTGATAATCGAACTCCCCCGGATTTCTTCTTTGACGCCCTTTTGAAAAGGTCCCTTTCAGCATTACGTACTGCCCCGGCTTAATAACTTCATATACCGAATCCAGGCTTCCTTTTTTTTCATCCCTCAGCTGGCAGATAACTGAAACCCTAAGGCTATAGATTTTATTACTAAAGCGTACAGAATCCGATTTTAGAAGAAATCTTATTTCATAATCTCTTTTCAATTCAATTGAACTTATCCCGCCCCACAAGGTCACATCTTTAAGCCTGGAAACCTGGAACGGATAAGGCTTAATATCCTTTTTGTACAAACCGAAACTTATTGCCCCTAGAAGTAAAATGACTATTGAGGAAGATAGAATGAGAATTGAATCTGAGGATTTCCATTTGAAGATAAGTAATGAGAGTGTGATGAAAATAGAGGCCAGTATAAAAAGTACAGTAATACCCGGTGCAAAGAGTTTTTGCAGAATAATTCCGCCCATAAAAAGGAGGCATATTCTAATTACCGGGTAGTCTTTCATCCATATAAGTCCAGAATTGCCGGTTTAATATCTGTCAGGTCTTTAATTTTCTTTGCCAGCTCCGGGGCATATTTTCCTGCCGTAATGGTTAAAGCCGGGTTAAGCGTATGGCTTTTTACTGAAATGTCCTCGAGGTTGCCATGGTCGGAGCAAATTACGAGCGTCATATCTTCAGGAAAGTTTTTAAGTGTTTGAAGCAGAAACCTGTCAAGCGTATGCATCGTCTCCTCAAAGGTGTCGGCGTTGCGCCCATGGCCCAGGTGGTCGGTTAAAAAATATTCATACAAGGTGAAGGAATTTTGTGCGGCAATTCCGATGAGTCTTTCCGCGGCTCTTTCAGGTTCAATTACAGGAAGCTCATAGCCCAGTTTTGAAACCCACCTCGAGTTGTCAATCTCGGCCGATAGGGCTTTTTCTTCTTTTAGGTCCTCATAATTATGGAGCCTAACTCCGCTTAAGCGGCAGCAGAGAGTGGTTGCGCTAAGGCGCTGTTTGCCCGAAGCCAGGTAATCAAAAAATATTTTAGGATAAGCGTTTACGAAGTTCACTTCAAGTTTTTTATCAAGGAATTCCCTGAATATATTTTTTTCTTTTATGAGAGGTATCAGTGTTGAATATGGGTATGGCCCGAAGTGCTGCCCCAGAACTTTCGGGGCGTTAAAGCCGCAGAAGATGGATGTCTGCCCCGTCCCGCTCTGCGGAAGCCCCTCCACACCAAGGCATGCATCCGAGGGAAAAAGGGAAATGCCATTTTCTGTAGTCATTCTCTGATTCTGAAGGCTCGGGAGCTCCCCGAAAACATCAGTAAAAGTCTTAAAGCCGTACTTAAAGAAGGGATTTTTCCCGGCATCAGGCTCCCCAAAGCCCACCCCGTCAATAAATATCATGAGCGTTGAGTGCGAGGCATTTTTTATTTCAGGCATAGGTATCTTTCTTTAGATTTAACTCTTATTAGACAAGATATGAAATTAAGGCTTTCAGATGCAATTATTTGGATTCAACAAGAATTGTAACCGGGCCGTCGTTGATTATTCTGACCTTCATCATGGCGCCAAAAATTCCAACTTTAACTTTCCCGTCACCTATATTACCCTTAACGCGGTCAATAAATTTCAGGTAAAGGCTTTCAGCCTGCTCAGACTTCGCAGCCTCCGTAAAGTTAGGCCTGTTGCCTTTTCTGGCATCCCCGTAAAGTGTGAACTGAGATATGATCAAAACCTCGCCGTCGACGTCTTTAAGTGAAAGGTTCATCTTCCCTTCACTGTCTTCAAAAATCCTTAAGTTGCTGCACTTATCTGCAACAAAATTAACCTCTTCTTCGGTGTCGCTTGTCCTTACACCGAGCAGTATAACCATTCCGTGTTTAATATCCGCAGAATAGTTATGGCTTTCAATATAAACTCCTCCTTCAGAAACCCTCTGTACTAATGCTCTCAAGGTTTTTCTCCGTAAACTACGCGTTCAATGTTTAAGTAATCTTTTTTAACGCTGACATTAGTAAAGCCGCAGTTTTTCATGTGCCCGGCAACTGTCTCCGACTGTCCCTGCCCAACTTCAAAGAATAATTTTCCCCCGTCATTCAGCATCCCGATTGCACGTGAAGATATGGTCTTATAGAAAGTATACCCGTCGGAATTATCGGTTACGGCTTCCTTAGGCTCATACTTTGTTATCTCGGGCTGAAGCGTCTTATACTCTTCAATTGAAACATAAGGGGGGTTTGAGACTATAACGTCAAAATTCTTCCCGAATGTTAAATTATTATCCAGTATGTCCCCTTTTACAAACTCAACTCTTCCTTCAACATGGTTCAATTCTGCGTTTTCTTCTGCAAGGGTGAGTGCATTTTCGTTTATGTCAATTGAAACAAATGACGAGGCCGGGAAATGCGGGGCCAGAGTAATTGGGATGATCCCCGTACCCGTCCCGACGTCCAGAAAGTTCATCGGCTTATTTTTATCCAAATTGTTTATTATTACTTCAATTAAGATCTCAGTTTCCTGTCTCGGAATTAAAACCGAAGGGTTTACCTTAAAGGGCATCCCGTAGAACTCAACGTCACCCAGTATGTATTGCAGGGGCTCATTCTGTGATCTCCTTTTCAGGTATTCACGGTACTTTAACACTTCCTCATCCTTTAACGGCTTGTCGAAGGCAAGATAAAGGTCCAGCCTCTTGCATTTTAATATATGCGCAAGGAGTATCTCGGCATTTGGTCTCGGGGCTTCAATCCCCTTTTTCTCAAAGAATTCAGTTGTCAGCCTGATAGCTTCTAAAACAGTCATAATCTTAAAGTTTTACTTAAAAATTTGGAATCCTGTTATTAAATATAAACAATTTCATTCCCTTTTCTCTAAAGTATTCTCTCTCCGGCACTGTTAAATTTTACCTTTGCCAAAAGTTTGATTTTTCTCTATTTTTGAGCATGAAAATAGACAAAAGTAAAGTTAAAAAGATACTCTGCATTAAGCTTCGCGGGATCGGGGATGTAATTTTATCGACTGTTGTTCTTGATAACCTGAAGAAAGAATTTCCTGAGGCCAAAATAGATTATTTGACGGAGAGGCCGTCTAAAGCTGCCCTCGAGGGGCTTCCCCTCTTAAATGAAGTCCTCATACTTGACAGGAAAAAAGGCTTTCGTGCAATTCTGGATGTCAGAAAAAAGAATTATGACCTCGTGCTGGACTTTTATACAAATCCCCGCACTGCACTCATTACTTTCTTAAGCGGGGCGAAGTACAGGGCTGGATTTCCTTATCAGGGACGTTCTTACGCCTATAACCTCCTGGGCCCATCTGAACGCGATAAGTTCCATGCGGCGGACCTGCACCTTGAATTCCTGAAAAGCCTGAGCCTTTCTTCTGAATTTAGAGAGCTCCATTTCAGCCTGGGCGAAAGTGACCTTAAGTTTGCAGAGGGGTTCTTTAAGACGAACTTTAATCAAAATGATTTTGTTGTAGGCCTAAGCCCTTCGGGAGGATGGCCATCAAAGAAATGCGACCCGGTTAAGTTTGCTGAAATAGGTGATGAAATTGCCCGCAGGCTCTCAGCTAAGATCCTTATTATATGGGGACCCGGGGATAAGGAAGAAGCATTAAAGACAAAAGATCTGATGAAAACCGAAGCCCTTTTGGCACCTCCGACTGATATCCGTCAGATGGGCTCTTTAATAATGAAATGCCGGATGCTTATAGCAAACGACAGCGGCCCCATGCATATGGCAACAGCTCTCAAGGTCCCGGTCCTAAGCCTCCACGGGCCTACAAACCCCAGGCTTCAGGGCCCATATGGGGAACGTCATGAATGGATAAGGCTTGAGAGCTTAAGCTGCATAGGATGCAACTTGCTGGAGTGTCCAAGGCATCATGAGTGCTTCCTGGAACTCCCGGTTGAGGATATAATGAAAAAAGTAAGGTCGATTGTTGAGAAAAATAAATTGAAGTTGCCTGTAAATGAAGAAGATTGAAATATTCATAAAAAATATTTTCTTAAAGATACTGCTTCTCTTAAAGCCGGGCAGCACTTCAAAGACAAAGCCTCATTTTAACGCAAGTTCAAAGATTCTTTTTATTCGTTTAAACAGGATAGGTGACGCACTGGTTACAACGCCTCTTCTAAAAGAAGTAAAGCGCCAGATAAGATGCAGGGTTTATGTGCTTGCCGATAAGAATAATTCTTTTGTCTTCACTAACAATCCTGGCGTCGATAAGGTAGTTGTTTTCCGTAAAGGCTTTAAGGGCTTCTTTGAAACACTGGATTTAATAAAAAAAGAGAACTTTGATGCCATTGTGGACCTTCACGATGACGTTTCCACAACAGTAACTTATCTCCTTGCAATGGCAAAGGCGCCCGCTAAGTTCGGACTTAAGAAGGGCAATGAAGAGGTCTACACGCAAACTGTTGAGAAGCCTGATGCAAAAAGAGTCCACGTAATAGACAGGGTTATGGCGATTGCAGCTCTACTTGGCCTGCAGGACTGCAAGGAAGAAGTAAATGTGAATTATTTTCCTAAGCCGGAAGCATTAAGGAAAGTTCAAGAGGTGCTTAAGGGGAAGTTCCCCGAGAAAAAATTTCTTTTAGGCATTAACATCTCAGCAGGAAGCCCTGCCCGCTTCTGGGGCGTCGAAAAATACAGGGAGCTAATAAAGTTCTTAAGACCCTATAATATTAATGTCCTTTTACTGTGCTCGGAGAAAGAGGCCCCTCAGGCACTTGAGATAAATAACGGTGTTGAGGGTAATATTTTCTACAGCCCGTCATTTGATGAGTTTACTTCGGCAATCTCGATGCTTGATATGCTCTATACTCCTGACACAATGGCCGTACACCTGGCCTCTGCCTATAATGTACCGGTATTCGGCATGTACGTTCACTATAATACGACAGATATGATCTGGACACCGTACCGTTCGGACTTTGAGTGCGTCGTTACTGAAAACAACACATTAAATGACGTTACATTTAATGAGGTAATTGAAAAATTTAAACCATTCCTGGAAAAATATATATCATGATGATACAAATCCCAAAGTGCAAACACTTTACTGGCTATAAACCATGCTTTCCCGGACACGACTGCCTCGAGGATGGATGCAAAGAGATGGCCCCCATTGGAGTAAAAATCCTGCTCATTAACCTGGATGCAATGGGTGATATACTAATGACTACGGCTCAGCTCAAGGGCCTTAAGAGGAAATTCCCCGAGTCAACAATTTACTGGGTTACGCTGAAATCAACCGTTCCCCTACTTTACAATAACCCGTACATCGATAAGCCGCTGGCTTATGACTTTGAGACAATATCAATCCTTTCGCAGATGGAATTTGATTATGTATTGAATGTGGACAAATCACTGCGCTCTGGTGCCCTGGCCCAAAGCGTAAAGGCAAGACACAGACTCGGATTTGGTATGAATGAGGACGGGAAAATTATTCCGCTTAATGATGGCGCGGAATATAACTATAAACTTGGAATGGATGACTACCTGAAGTTTAAGGTTAATACCCGGACCGGGCAGGACTATCTTGCCGAAACATTCGAACTGGATTACCGGATGGATGACTATGTGTTCAATTTTTTTGACGAAGAATTAAAGTTTATTGAAGACTATAAATCCAGCGTTGGCATTAAAGACGGCGATATGGTTGTAGGCTTTAATACCGGATGCTCGCTTCTCTACCCTAATAAGAAGCTGACTGTTGAGCAGCATCTTAGGCTCATTGAAAAGTTTCTTTCTCTCGGCAAGTATAAAATTGTTTTGCTAGGGGGTCCCGAGGATGAAAAAAGGAACGAAGAGATCGCTTCACATTTCCCTGACAAAGTAATAAATACACCGGTAAACGGAGGGGTAAGGAGAGGAGCCTGCTATGAAAGCATTCCCCAGGTTGTAATTACCGGCGACTCCTTCGGAATGCACCTGGCAATCGCGCTTAAGAAATATGTCATCGCCTGGTTCGGCTTAAGTTGCTGGACGGAAATTGAACTCTATGGAAGAGGCGTCAAACTTTACCCCGAAGGCCTGGAATGTGCCCCCTGCTGGAAAAAAGAATGCCCGTACAACCTTGAGTGCCGCTCAATGGTGGATCTCGACCGTATTGTAAAAGAAACAGTTAACTATTTTGAAAGTATAAAACAAAATGTTCAGGTTATAAGCAAGTAATATGAGTTTCCCCGGAATCAATATCTTCAGCTTTGCCCAAAGAACAGGGCGCCCATTGATACTTGACGGAGCCATTGGAAGCCTCCTGCAGATGAAGGGCTTGAAAACGGATGAAGACCTCTGGACCAGCCTTGCCGGAATCAGTAATCCCGATATGGTAATAAGCATTCATAAGGAGTACATTGACGCCGGAGCGGACATTATTACAGCAAATACATTCAGGACAAATCCTGCTGCAATCAATTTAAGCGGAGTCTCAAGCCTGAGCTCCGAAATCCTGGTTAAAAAGAATATGGATGCGGCTAAATCGGCCCGCAGCAGCCTCCCTGTTCTGATCGCGGGCTCCAACGCTCCGGCTGAGGACTGTTACCAGAAAGAAAGAAACTTAAGCCGCAACGAGCTTGAAAGCAATCACATTACACATATTACTTTACTCATGCTGAACGGTGCCGATTTCATACTGAATGAAACCCAGAGCCACTTCGATGAAATTGAAATCATCTGCCGCTATTGCAGCAAGAATAACGTTCCTTATGTCTTGAGCCTTTTTATAACTGAGGACAAAAAGATTCTTTCAGGTGAAGATGCAGCTGAAGTAATTGAATTCGTTCAGAGGTTTAATCCTCTTGCAATAGGGCTAAACTGCATTAGCCCGAAGGTGTTCGAGGAGTTCATTTCGGGCTACAAATTCTCATACAACTGGGGTGCTTACCTTAATTGCGGAAGCGGAAGTTATACCGATGAAAAGATTACCTGTGGCGTTGACGAAAAAGCTTATTACAAGGTTGTAAAAAAAATGCTTCCATTAAAGCCGAGCTTTATCGGTTCCTGCTGCGGCTCAAACAGTAAACACATTCAAAAAATCAGGGATGCAATAAATGGATTATCTGGAAATTAAAGCACCTGCTAAAATAAACCTGGGACTTTTTGTAACTGAAAAAAGAACGGACGGCTTTCATAATATTGAAACCGTGTTCTTCCCTATATATGATCTTTATGATGAGCTTATTTTTTCACGTTGCGACACATTCCAGTTTCATTCGGACGTAAAGGAAATTGAAGATGAGAGTAATTTAATTGTAAAGGCCAAAAATCTCCTTGAAGAACACTCGGGTAAAAAGATTACAGTTAAAATTGAGCTTAAGAAAACAATTCCAATGGGTGCCGGTATGGGAGGCGGAAGCTCTGATGCCGCGGCAGCTCTTGTATCATTAAACGAGATGTTTCAGCTTAATTTCAGTATGGACCGCCTGAGGGAATTTGCATTAACCCTTGGATCCGATGTCCCCTTCTTTATCAAGCCCAGGAGCGCGTTTGCTCAGGGGCGAGGGGAAGTGCTCACAATGCTGAACCTCGATATCCCCTATCCTGTTCTCATTGTAAATCCCGGCATACATATTTCCACAAAGGAAGCTTACCAGAACGTAAAGGTTGGTCCCGCACCCTTTGATTTAAGAATGATCGAGAGCATCTGCTGGAATAATATACCGGACTGCATAAAGTATGTTACAAACAGTTTTGAGGATTATGCTTTTAACAAATATCCGGAAATTGAAGGGATCAAGGATCTTATGTACCGCAAAGGAGCTATGTTTTCCCTCATGACAGGAAGCGGTTCGACGGTCTTCGGAATCTTCCCCACCCCTGAGGAAGCTGAAGCAGTACAAAGCAGCATGCCGAAAGGTTATTTTAGTTTTATAAGCCTATAATGATTGTTTGCCCGATGGGCGCACCGCCGTGCGCCCCACAGAAAGAGGATTTGTACTAAAAGTTGTATATCCCTTTATCCGCAATTTCTTTGGTAAAGACCATCGATACCTCTATCCCCTCTTTCTTGAACTGGTACTGCACCTTAAGGCCGCAGGATGCCGTCCAGTAACCCCTCTTATTGAACTGCAGCGCGTCTATTAAGTTATAGAGCTTAAACATCACATCCTCTTCATTGGGCACGCGCTTCTCGCCGTTAACGTTCCATTCCCAGTTTAAGGCGGCATAGACAGGAGTAACCTTTTCAAGGAAAGTTTCCACTTTTCCTCTTAAAGCATCCTTAATTCTTTCAAAAATTTGTTCGTCACTCATTTAACTCTGCTTTTTATTTATATTTTCGAAATTATTCGGTAATAGTTAACCCTGAAAAGCCTGTTTTTATGAAGAATTTCCACCAAATTCATATTTTTCCTGAATAGATAAATCCTTTTGCAGAAACATTAGTTTTCAATATATTATAGACTGTTTTTTTTGAAATTACTTCGGCCAAATATACATGCTAACTTTTACATATGCTATAATTAACATACTCCTTGTCGCCCTGTTTATAAAAGTAATGAGCAAGAAGGATTTTCTTTCTTATCTTTTTAACGGGAGATGGTGGCTGACGTGGATAGCTGTCGGCATTATCACACTTATGGATGAGCTGACTTCGGTCTATTATGCCCCCTTTGAAGCTTTCCGTTTTATCGGAATAAAGGCTATTGTTTATATTGCCCTTACCTCCATTCTGATCCGTTTTCTTTCCACACGAATGGTGGAAATCTCAGAGATTCTGGAGGCAAATAATATAAAAGGCGGCGGCGTGTACTCGTTTTCATACCTGGTGCTCGGCCCAAACACCTCTTTTATTGCAATATCATCAATTATTGTAAGTTATGTGCTTACGGCAGCTATTTCTACCGTCAGCGCCGTTGAAAACGGTACATCCTTTCTTTCCATAGGTCTTGGAATGAAATTTTTCCTCAAAGTCGGTGTTATCTGGCTTATAACGGGACTTAACATAGTAGGAATAAAGGAAAACGCAAAGTTCACGTTTATGATCTTTGTCTTTGCCTCCTTTGTTCTGGTAAACCTCATTGTAGGCGGCTTTGCAAGTTTCGACCAGCATACTGTAACGATGCTTCATGCCAGCTTTGGCGACTTCTGGCATGATTTGACAGGTGGATCGATCTTCCACTCCTATCAGAATATCATTATCGGTATCGGAAGCTGTATTCTGGCCTACTCGGGTATTGAATCTGTACTTCAGACCGCCTCTCTGGTTAAAAACTGGAAAGAAATCAGGAAAGCGTACCTCTTCCTGGCTGTCACGGTCGGCATTGTTACGCCTCTTATTGCTCTACTTGCGCTCTCATCAAATGTTGACATCAGCAAGCATGAAACCGATCTCATACCGGCCTTCGCATCCAGCGTAAACGGCGAACTCTTTGGCGTCATAGTTTCAATTCTTGCAAGCGTAACTCTTATAATGGCTGTCAACACCGCCATGGTTGCCTCGGCTGAACTCATTGAAAAAGTTGCTGAAAGATACAATTACGGCTGGCTTATACAGCTGAATAAAAAGCAGTCGCTCTACAGAATCCATATTGTTAACGGCATTTTCTACACCATAATTCTTATCGTTACAAATGGCAGCCAGGCCATTCTGGCTGAAATGTATGCCGTGGGACTTATTGCCAGCTTCTGCATCAACACAGGCTCACTTATAATATACAGGTATTCCAAAGGGACAAAGGAAATATCATATCACACTTCCAGAATAGGCACCTTGATTCTCTTTATTATTCTTTTAAGCACATTCATCTATATTGCGCTTAACAGGCCTTACGGTACCGGTCTCTGGTTCTCAATCACACTTTTGTTCCTCCTTGCCGGCATCAGAATATCCAAATTCAGGGCTCCTGAAATCCCTGTAAGGCGTGCAACGCGTACTCCTATGGATATCATATTTGCAATCAGCGACGTGTCCACAGAGGACGTGCATTTGTACTTCAGGCGCCCCTCGGAATTTGAGCTGCAGGGGAATAATGTTGACTCCATATTCGTAAGCTTTTATTCCCCCAGAAATGAGGCGCCGCAGAATATAAGCCCTAATCATTTCTGGATTTCAATCCAAAGAGGGATGAAACTCTTCGACATGATTGTGGCTCTGCTTAAAACTCTGGAATACGAAATGCCACCTGATAAAAATCTTCATATTCATTTCGGGTGGCCATTGTCCTCCTGGCTAGACAGGATGTCTATTGGCGTAATGATATATAACATCATACATCTGCCGAAGAAGTTCCCCCATTTTACTTTCCATATGGACTATAAGGCCATATAAACTTTTAAGGGGGCATATGATTTCCATACTGCCCCCGAAAGATTAAAATTTTTTAATTTTACCTTAAGAATTCCTTAATAGTGATTACTTAATTTTATAATGTTAACAAACAACACTAACATTATTAAGTTAAGGGAGAAAATAAAATGAAAGCACGTATTTTTGCAGTATTAATGGCAGCTACAGTTCTTTTCTGGGGCGTAAACCTGTCAACCTATGCACAGACTAAGGATCAGAAGAGTTCGTCAACAAAGACAGAAAAAGTGGAAAAAACAGATAAACAGGGAAACAAGAAATCTGAAACAACCAAGGTTACTACAAAGAAGGAAAGAACAAACGTTGCAGCTAACGACACAACAAAGGCTCATCATCATAAGAAACACTCGATGAAGCACAGATCTTCAAAGACCAGCACAAAGACTGAAAAATCTTCTTCTTCAAGCAATAACAATAACAACAGCAACAGCAGCAATAAGTAATTTCAGTTAACTCCAGAATTATTTCGCGTTACAAGGAGAGTTTTTAACTCTCCTTTTTTTTAACTATTTTATTTACATGAAAGTACTGCTGGTTGAAGATGAAAAAAAGGTAGCCTCCTTTATCAGGAAAGGACTTGAGGAGGAGTACTACACGGTTGACGTGGCCTTCGACGGAAGACAGGGGCGCGAACTGGCCCTCTCACAGGAGTATGATCTCATCATCCTTGATATAATGCTCCCCTTTGTTAACGGCATTATGCTATTAAAGGAAATAAGAGATAATAAAATTTCCACACCCGTCCTCCTCTTAACGGCAAGGCAATCGGTGGAAAATAAGGTCGAGGGGCTCGATGCCGGTGCCGACGACTACCTGACAAAACCTTTTGCATTTGAAGAGCTGCTGGCCCGGATCCGCGCACTCTTAAGACGCAAAGAAACAGAGAAATCCCTCTCACTTAAGGCTGGAGATCTTACGCTCGACCTGCAGAGGCATAGCGTCACACGCAACGGGGTTGAGATTTCACTTACCCCAAAGGAGTACGCTGTGCTGGAATTTCTTCTGAGGAATAAAAATAAGGTCATCTCCAGAACCAGGCTTTCAGAACACGTATACGACTACCATTTTGATACTGATACAAATGTAATTGACGTCTATATTAATAAACTCAGAAATAAGATTGACAAGGATTTTGATAAACAGCTCCTATATACAATAAGAGGAGTCGGATACTCAATAAAGGATAACTGACAGATTCTCTTAAGTCAGGCTCTTATGAAAGGATAAGGAAGGCAATGAGGCTGAATAAAATTATTTTATTAACTTCTTTTTTTATCGGGCTGGGGTCTCCCTTAATGGCTCAGCAAGCTAAAGTGCCTGCAAAAACGGAGAAAAGGACAGAAGCTAAAACTGAGAAGAAGAAGACTGTAAAGCCTCAGAAGAGGAAAAAGGCAAAAACAGAAAATGAAAGACTAAAGGCAGATACTTCCAAGAGGAAAAAGGCTTATACTGAGCCTAAGGTAATGTACAAAAGATAACAGTTCCCCGTTTCTTAAGGATCATTTTTAGAAGTGAATAATTCAAATCTGCAACGGACAATTTCTAAAGCCGCCTTGTACGTAAAGACAACACGCTTTAAGACCACATTATGGTATTCCCTGCTCTTCCTTCTGCTTGAGGCTTTGATAGGTGCTGCTATTTATATCTATACTCACCACAGCCTTAATGAACAGCTGGACATGGCCCTTACAAGGCAGGCTGAGACAATCTATAACTTTGTCTCAGACAGCAAGATTGATTTAGGGGATTTTCAGCCCGACTCGGTCTATGCCTCACCCGAAGACGTTGTCTATGACCTCATCTTTGAGGCGGTTACGCTTAACCCCAGAAATACATACGTGCAGGTTCAGCTCAGAGACAGAATTATCTTCAGGACTGAAAACCTCATGGGGCATAAGCTTGATTTCCCGGATATCAGGATAAATAAGGTTAGTATTTTGGCCTTCAAAAATGAAAAGCTTTCTCCATATACCATTAGAGGCGCCTACCTTCAGAAAGGAAGGTATAAAATTATTGTAGCCTTCCCTGCCGATTTGATACATGAGGCCCTGGACAGCCTGAAGGATACATACGTAATTATTGCCCCCATTTTCCTTATTATCTCCATTGCAGGAGGCTTTTTAATCTCAGCGCGCTCTCTTTCCAGAATTGACCGGGTCATTAGAAGGCTGGATGAAATAACGGCGCAGAACCTGAACGAAAAAATTGAAGGAGAAGAGTTTGAGGATGAATACGGCCGCCTGGTAAGGCGTCTTAATGAAATGATTCACAGGATAAAAACTTCCATCGAGTATATGAACCAGTTTTCTATTTCAGCCTCGCACGAACTGAAAACCCCTCTTACTATCTTGCGCGGCGAAATTGAAGTGGCTCTCAAATCCCCCAAGACTCCTGAGGAATACAGGGAAATTCTTAAGAGCAATTATGAGGAAACACTCAGGCTCATAAATATTGTTGAAAAGCTTTTCTTTATCTCCAAAATTGACCATTCACTAATCAAAATAAATATGGAGAAGGTGAATCTGAAGGTTTACCTTGAAGATATATTATCAAATATGAGCTTTTTAGGAGGAGAAAACCAGATTGAACTGCTTTTTAACGTGCAGGGCGACTCTAAGGTTCTAATAGACCCTGAGTGGATGCGCCAGGCGCTTTTTAACCTCATCGATAACGCGATAAAATTCGGGAATGAAAATACTCCCGTAATCATTGAGGTCACACAGACTGAGGAAAGAAAAATAAAAATTTCAGTTAAGAATGAGGGCCCGGGAATTCCAGAAGAAATAATTCCAAAAATATTTGACCGGTTCTTCAGGGCTGAATCATCCAGGAACAGGAGCATGGGAGGAGCGGGACTGGGGCTATCAGTTGTAAAATCGATCGTCACATGGCATCAGGGTGAAATTAAGGTTACTTCCATTCCTGACAAGGAAACCGTATTTTCCATTATCCTCCCAAATGCATAAAAAAAGCGGCAACCAAGTGCCGCTTTTTAACTCTTTTTACCAGTTGATCTGATCTCCCGGAACGTCTTTATTTATTTTCTGATTAATGTCGAATTTGAACAGGTTCTCAGGTTTTGTCAGCCTTACAATTTTAACATCCTTTATTCTTTCAAGAGATACAACCTGGTCGCCATAGCCGTTTGTAGATTTCTGGCTGCTCCAGTAAACCATGTTCTTATTGTTGTTCTCATCCACGTACCAGCCCAGGAATACAACTGAATGTCCGATGCCAGTTTTCCATGAGATATTTACAAAGTCACCCGGACGTGCATTCTCGGGTTTAACTTCTTCTCCCATGCCTGCGTACTGCACCATTGCGTACTGGCTTCCAAAACCATCGGCATTCCAGATTCCCCAGAACTTGATCCAGTCTTCCCTTCTTCCGCCATTGGGCTCCTGCATTCTTAAGGCTTCCAGCCTCTCAGAAGTCAGTTTTTTATCCTTCTTTGCCAGTATCACGTTCAAGGCTTCGATGAAAGCCGAATATGAACTTCCCGAGCAGTAGCTGCTGTGGCGCGGCGGAGTAATAAGAGACTTGTTAAAGAGTTTAACTTCATAATATGTAGGTGATTCAGTCGGGACTGAATCCTTTCCAATAAAGTAGCCGCCCCCGTCCATTGCATGAGACTGCACCTTGTCAATTGCTTTTAATACTTCCAGGTTATAGCCTGAAGTATATTTCTTAAAAATTTTATAATGGTCTGTGTGATAGGTGCCTTTTGCAAGGTCCTTCTTCTGCAAAATGAGCCACTGGCTTTTTGCTTTAGAGCCCCCTTTGGCAAATGAGGTCTGGAAGCTCACTATAAGAGTTAAAGCCGAAAGAAGTAATATCCTGCTAAAATATTTCATTTTCCCTGCTCCGTAATAGTAAATAATTGCTTGTATAAAATAAGCATTTACAGATTAAAGTACACACCTGGACGAAAAATCCTCTTAAAAAATAAAATGCCGGACCAAGCCGGCATTTATCAAAAATAAAGCTGTTAATTGATACAAGCAATTACATTACAAGAGCCATAATTGCCTTCTGAACATGAAGCCTGTTTTCAGCCTCGTCAAAAATGATTGAGTTTGGTGAATCGGCAACTTCATTTACCACCTCATCTCCCCTGTGGGCAGGCAGGCAGTGCATAAAGAGGTAATCTTCCTTTGCGTTCTTTACAAGTTCAGGATTAACCTGGAACTTATGGAAGATCTTCTTGCGTTCGTTGGCTTCAGCTTCCTGGCCCATGCTGGCCCATACGTCGGTATAAACGATGTCGGCATCTTTAACCGCGGCAACCGGGTCATCCAGAATTTCAACTTTGCTTCCCATATATTTTGCGTTGATCTGGGCATTTTTAACAATCTGTTCAACCGGCTTATAGCCTGAAGGTGAAGCGATTGCAATGTCCATTCCAACTTTGGAGCATCCGTGCAGGAGGCTGTGCGCCATGTTGTTTCCGTCGCCGATGTAGGCAAGTTTAAGGCCCTTTAATACCTTCTTTTTCTCATAGACTGTAAAGAGGTCTGTCAGAACCTGGCAAGGGTGGAGCAGGTCGGTAAGTCCGTTTATTACAGGAATTGATCCGTAGGTTGCCAGGTCAATTACGTCCTGGTGGTCAAAAGTTCTGATCATAATGCCGCTAAGGAAGCGCGAGAGCACTCTAGCCGTGTCGGCAACGCTTTCGCTTTTCTTTAACTGAAGGTCGTTCTGTCCGAAATACATGCCGATTCCGCCCAGTTCATAAATACCAACCTCAAAAGAAACTCTAGTTCTTGTTGAAGGCTTTGAGAAAATCATTCCAAGAGTTTTGCCTTCAAGTAACTTGTGGGGCTCCCCGGTAAGGCGTTTCATTTTAAGCGTGGCGCTCAGTTCAAAAATTTGCCAAATTTCCTCAATTGTAAGGTCGTTTATGGAAATGAGGCTTTTTCCTTTCATATTTACTGCCATTTTTTCTCCATTTGCTGCTTTTTCTGTTTTTAAGCCACTTCATTTATAGGACTATTTTTGTCCCGCTGTTAATATCGTGAAGCTGAGTGGCTTCGGTAATAATAGTTTCCTTTCCGCTGCACTCAACAAATTTGATTGCAGCCATAATTTTAGGTCCCATGCTGCCGGCGGCAAACTCCCCGGCTTCAAAGTACCTTTTAGCATCCTCAAGTTTTAACTCATCAAGCTGAACCTGGTTTGGTTTGTTAAAATTGAGGCATACCTTTGCAACATCTGTAAGGATAAAGAACGCGTCGGCATTTATCTGGCTTGCCAGTAAAGCCGAAGCGAGGTCCTTATCAATTACAGCATCTTCAACGGGACGGTATGTATTCTTCTCATCGAGGAAAACGGGTATCCCCCCGCCTCCTGAGGCAATTACGATGTGCCCCTGGCGGGCAAGCTCTCCGATCAGCTCATAGTTTATTATGTCAAGCGGTTTGGGCGAGGCAACGACACGCCTCCATCCCCTTTTCCTCGGATCCTCCTTAAAGAGCCAGTTATTAGTCTTCGACAGCAAATCAGCTTCTTCCTTCAGATAATAGGGGCCTACCGGTTTGGTAGGCACCATAAAAGCGCTGTCGTCTTTATTAACTAAAACCTGTGTTAAAACCGTAAGGACTTTCTTGTCGATATGGTTTTCGATCAGCAGGTTTCTCATCTGGCGTTCAATCATATAGCCAATTTCCCCCTGGGAATCTGCTACCGATATGTCCAGAGGCATCTTCGGAATCTTGAATAAGGAATATCCCGCTTCGCTTCTTAAATAAATACTGCCGACCTGAGGGCCGTTTCCATGTGTAATTACAATGTTATAGCCATCCTTAATGAGCTCAATGAGATTCTTACAGGTATCATATGAATTCTGCTCCTGCTCGTCGGCCGTACCAACCTGTCCGGCCCTCAGAAGAGCGTTGCCTCCGAAGGCAACAACAGCCAGCTTCCTCATATAATCCCTTTTTCTTTAAGAATACTTTCAACCGTAATGGCGCCTATTTCCTGGAGCTCATAACGTACACGGGTTGAAGGCTTATTGATCTTCAGTATTCTTCCTAAATCGATAGGAGTACCGATAACAACAGCATCACAATCCGTATTATTGATGGTTTCTTCAAGATCTTTCATCTGATCCTCACCGTATCCCATTGCAGGCAGTAAAATACCAATTTTTGGATACTTTTGGTAGGTGGCAGTGATAGATTTTACAGTATAAGGCCTTGGATCGACGATTTCTTTTGCGCCATAGTTCATTGCAGCTATTGTACCGGCGCCGTATTCCATCTCACCGTGAGTAAGAGTGGGGCCGTCTTCAACGACGAGCACTCTTTTGCCCGCAATGAGTTCAGGGTCGTCTACAAATATCGGGCTTGCGCCATCGATAATCTTGGCATTCGGGTTAACCTTGCGGATGTTGTTTCTGACAGTCAGAATGTTAACCGGGTCTGCAGAATCAATTTTATTTATGATTGCGCAGTCAGCCATTCTGAGAGATGTGTTTCCGGGATAATAAGTCATTTCGTGACCCGGGCGGTGTGGATCAACAACTGTAAAAGTAACGTCTGACTTATAGAAAGATATGTCGTTATTGCCGCCGTCCCAGAGTATGACGTCAGCTTCTTTTTCAGCTTCGGCTAAAATTGCACCGTAGTCAACGCCTGCATAAATAACGCCGCCTAAGGCTATATGCGGTTCGTATTCTTCAATCTCCTCAATTGTGCATTCATGAAGCTTCAGGTCTTCTAAAGATCCGAACCTCTGAACTTTCTGTTTTACAAGGTCGCCGTAAGGCATGGGGTGGCGGATTGCGACAACTTTTTTGCCGGCAGCCCTTAGGACTTCAACAACTTTTCTTGAAGTCTGGCTTTTGCCGCTTCCTGTTCTTACAGCAAGCACAGAAATTAAAGGCTTTGTGCTCTTGATCTGTGTTTCTTCAGCACCCAGGAGCCTGAATGAAGCGCCTGCTGCATTAACGATAGAGGCCTTGGTCATCACGTAGTTGAAAGGGACATCTGAATAAGAGAAAACCACTTCCTCAACCTCAAGTTCATCAATGAGGCATTCGAGTTCCGATTCATCATAGATTTTGATTCCATCAGGATAAAGTTCACCGGCCAGTTCCTTCGGGTATACGCGGCCGTCGATATTAGGGATCTGTGTTGCTGTAAAAGCAACTACATTATAATCCTTGTTATTCCTGAAATAAACATTAAAGTTATGGAAATCGCGCCCTGCGGCGCCCATGATAAGAACATTTTTACGAGCCATAAAATTAACCTCCTATAAAATAGTTATTCAACTGTAACACTTTTAGCTAAATTTCTGGGCTGGTCTACATTCAGCCCTTTCTTTACTGCTATATGATAAGCCAACAACTGTAAAGGTACTACAGTAAGTATAGGCATTAACATCCTTATTGTGTCCGGAATTTTGATTGTGTAGTCCACCATGTCCTGAATCTTGTCGTCACTTTCCGAGGCAATTGCAATTATCCTACCGTGCCTGGCTTTTACCTCCTGTATGTTGCTGAGGATCTTGTCGTATGTTGAATCCTTCGGAGCAATAACAACTACGGGCATATTCCTGTCAACCAGTGCAATAGGGCCATGCTTCATTTCAGCCGCCGGATAACCTTCGGCATGGATATAGGAAATTTCTTTCAGCTTCAAAGCCCCTTCCAGAGCGACAGGGAAATTGTACCCGCGTCCTAAATAGAGGAAATTCTGTGCATCCTTGAACTCCTCGGCAATTTTTTCTATTTCGTCATTGAGTTTAAGTATACGTTCAATTTTCCCTTGGATCTGCTCGATCTCCGCAACAATATTCTGCCCGTCAATAAGGCTCATGCGTTTTTTACGCGCGATCATGAGCGTTATAAGTGAAAGGACAATGAGCTGGCTTGTAAAGGCCTTCGTAGAGGCCACGCCTATCTCAGGGCCAGCATGAATATAGACTCCCGCGTGGCTTTCCCTGGCAATTGAGCTGCCTACAACGTTACAAACCCCGATACACAAGGCACCGCGCCTTTTTGACTCTTTGAGGGCTGCCAGCGTGTCAGCCGTCTCGCCGCTCTGTGAAATAAAGATGACCGTGTCATCGGGATATATTAGCGGGTTCCTGTACCTGAACTCGGAGGCGTATTCAACTTCCGTTGGGATCTCCATAAACTGCTCAAACATGTACTCACCAACAAGTCCCGCATGCCATGAGGTGCCGCAGGCTGAAATGATGATTCTTCTCGACTGCGCCAGCCGGTCGGCAAATTCCTCTATGCCGCCAAGCTTTGAGGTGCCTTCTGAAGCTACGAGCCTTCCGCGCATGGAGTTGCAGATCGATTCCGGCTGCTCCATGATCTCTTTGAGCATAAAATGGGAGAACCCCCCTTTGCTGATTTCATCGAGCTTAAGGGTAATTTCCTGAACCTTCTTTTCAATTTCCTTGTCGGTGACATCCTTGACGATAAATTTATCCTTATAAACTTCAACCACTTCCCCATCCTCCAGGTAAACCACCTGCTGGGTATGCGCTACGAGGGCGCTTACATCAGAAGCTATAAAGTTTTCATCATTCCCGATGCCTATGACAAGAGGGGATCCTTTCTTGGCTACAACAATCTTATCAGGCTCCTGTTCTGAAATAACTGCAATTCCGTAGGTTCCTTCAACCTCGTTCAGTGCAGCTCTTACAGAATTGAAGAGCGTCAGGCCTTTAATTTTAAAACTATCTATCAGATGAGCCAGGACTTCTGTATCAGTATCGCTCTTAAAGACATATCCGCTTTGTTTAAGCGTTTCCTTAAGGGCCGCATAGTTCTCAATAATTCCGTTATGAATAATCATGAGGGAATTTTCGTTGTTCACATGCGGATGGGCGTTTATTTCATTTGGGACGCCATGCGTAGCCCACCTTGTGTGACCAATACCAATACTTGAACTAATACTGAGACTTTCCAATTTATCCTGGAGAACGGTTACTTTTCCTACACTTTTAACAACAAGGGCTTTACCTTGGGAAAGAACGCCGACACCAGCAGAATCATAACCACGGTATTCTAACCTCTTTAACCCGCCAAGTAATATAGGAATACAATTCTTTGCGCCAATATATCCAACTATACCGCACATATAATTTCCTCCTAGTCATT
>JBLMYS010000133.1:0-29421 GCA_050258415.1 Acidobacteriota bacterium
ATTTATCTGTAGCTCAGGTATTTACTTAAATTCAAAGCAAAACGTTTATCTTTCTCAGTAAATACACAGAACAATATTCCAAGAATTATTTCAAATGCAGTGGTAAAGAAGAAATATACACTCCCCTTCTGAAATAGAAGGACAAGATTGATCATTTTATAAATCAGTGAAGCCTGATAGGTAAGAAGCAAGATATGGAAAAAACTTACATATCTGTATTTTCCTGAAAATATCACTGTCTGCCTGAGAATAATAATAAAGATTATTATTTGAATTGCCGCAGTTATCAGGCGATCTGGAGCCTTTGGCAGAGAAGCTCCCACGATAAGAGAAATAACCAAAGAAGGCAGAAGTAATTCCCACTTAATTTCCCTTTTAGAAACAGCCGCCTGTGCAGCAAAGATCAAAGCCACCGAGAATATAAGATGAAATGCATGAGGAAGAAGAATGTGCATTTTCAGGAATATTGTTCCCACGGGATCACTGGCAGCAAGGATAAAGAAATAGTACCCGTATTGCCCTTTATACTGTTTAAGAACCGGGAATAGCCAGACGAGTGGTGAAATCGTTGTTATAATTTGAGCAACCAGCATAGACAGGGATCAACCTCTTTTTTCATAAATATTCTGTTGTTCATTCAAACCACGAGCCTGTTCTTAACGGCAAACTTGATGAGTTGGGAGGTGTTTTCTACACCAAGTTTTTTCATAATACTTGAGCGGTGTGTATCCACGGTTTTCTTTCCAATCTCCAGAGCCTCAGCAATTTCGTAACTGCTGTAGCCGTCGCAGACAAGTCTGAGCACTTCTATTTCCCTGCGGCTTAAGTCCGAATCCTGGAAAACAGCAACCGGGTCTGCAGGTGTATTTCTTTCAAGAATCTCCTTGAGTTTTTCTTCATTATAGCCGCTTCCAAAATATATACCTCCCTGTGCAACAACTTTTATTGCATAGATGAGTTCGCCTTTAATAATATTTTTACTAAGGAGCCCTTTTCCTCCGGCTTTGAGAACATGAAAGATAAATTCCTCGCCTTCATGAATCGACAAAAAGAGGGCCTTAACGTCGGGATACTTTTTCCTGATTGCCATCACGGCGTCAATACCGGTCATTCCGGGCATTGAAATATCTGAGATCACAACGTCGGGGACAAGCATAGAATACTTTTCAACCAATTCATTTCCATTTGATGCCTCGCCGACCACATATAATCCCTGTATGTTTTCAAGCAGGCCAATAATTCCATCACGGACAATGTTGTGGTCTTCGGCAACAAGAATCCTTATGTCACCCTGCATATAAAGTCTCCTTAGAGAAATCGGCCACAAGCACCGTTCCGTCTTCTTTTGAAGAACTTATACGGAAACTTCCCTTATGGCTTTCAGCTCTTTCTTTCATATTTTTAATTCCCATTCCGTTATTACAATTGTCCGTATCAAATCCAATCCCGTTATCGGAAATGATCAGGCGGATTGCGTCTTGATTATTTATTAGCTGTATATTGAATTCCTGGGCATTTGAATATTTAACAATGTTACTGAGTGCCTCCTGGGTTATCCTGTAAATTGACGTCTCCAGATCATGCTCAAGCCTTTCCTTAAGGTTTATAAAGTCAATAGCGCCGCGTATTGAACTTTGTTTTTGGATTGTGCTTACAAGAGAGATAAGGGCCGGTACGAGCCCGATTTCTTCAAGTACGCGGGGCTTAAGCATATAGGCCATACTTTTGAGGTCTGTAATGGCCTGTTCAATAATGCGTGCATTGCTGAGGTATGCAGGAGAATCCTCCTTACCTGTAAGTTCCGCAATGCTTTTTTGAAGGTTCATCTTCAGGATAATAAGGTTTTGTCCGATGCCGTCGTGCAGTTCCCTTGAAATTCTCTGCCGCTCCTCTTCAATTTTCACCTGCAGATACCTGGAAAAATTTCTCAGTTCACGTTCCGATTTTTCGAGTGCTTCCTGGTTTAGTTTCAGTTCAGTAACATTATGCATGTAAACCTGCGCGATGTTCAGGTTATTTATGCCATTTACATGAATTGCATAGTGTTTGTCCTTAAAACAATCATAAAGCGAAATAACGCCGTTCTGAGAAATAAAATCGCCCCAGCCGATTGCAAGGGCGGGAAAAACTTCCGTTACAAACTTCCCCATGAAATCCTCAAACCCGTTTGCACATGCAGCAGGATTAAGAAAAATAATTTTCCCCATTGCATCAACTCTTATAACGGGATCGGGATCCAGGTCGGCAAAGAGTGCCATCAAGCGCGTGTTCTGCAGACTGAGGTTTTTCTTCTCCAGCGAATGTTTTACCCTTTGGGGGAAAACTATGCTGCGCATAGTAATATACAGGACCGTTAATATAATCAGCGCCACCAATATGGATGAATAGACAGGATTGTTAAAGTCCTTAAATACACTGAAGTATTCCTTTAATTCATCCAGCAGGGCGCTGTTAACGGCAGACGCAGCTATAAGCATACTTATTCCTGAATAAAAGAAATAAAAGCATCAATAAAGCGTCCAGTTTTCCTGGGGGAACTGACTACCCCGTTGGCAAAATCTATTGCACCATAAACCTGTTTCTCATTAAGAGACGGAAGCTTTTCCAGAATTTCCCTTGAGAGATAATACTTGTCCTGATATTCCTCTGAAAAAACAAAATCTTCGTTAAGCACTTCCTTTAGAGCCTTCTTAAGTTGCTTTTTGTCCATCTGCTTTCCCCTCGATCCTGAATACTAAACAATATTTTATATTACCAGAATTTTCTTTTGAACTGAATAAAAAACAAATTTTCAGACTTCCCCGAAATATGAGGCAGGCAATCCGGCTGTTTGTCTCCTTTTATTGGACGGTCAAATATAAATTAAAAACTGATAAAAAGAATCAGTATAGCTACTGACAGGCAAAGAATTTTTTGTAATATTTTTTATTATCGGAGCATAAAAGTGTCCGATATTTCGGGAAAAATTTTTGCACCTCAAAATTTCGTATTATGTCTCAGTCTTCAGAGCGATTTTACAGAGAGGAATTGTACTTGCAATCCTTTATTTTTAAGCCAGTTATGCGGATATTTATATCAATTTAAAATGTCATAATTCAGCTAATTGAAATACTATTTTTTGATTTTTAACATCTATGATTTCCAATAATTTTGCCTCTTGCATTTTTAAGATTAATGGTGTATTTCTTTTTCTAAAGGCAAATAGTGAATTAGCTTGGGATTTAATGAAAGGAGGAAGGTCAAAATTCAGAAGGTTTGTTTTAGTAAAGGCCGGCGGATACCTTAAACATCCGCAAGATTGCTTTCTGCCTAAGCAGAAGCAAAAGTAGTTCTAAACGTTAACTTTATTTGTTTAACAAAAAAGAGGATAAAACTATGGCAACACCAGGAAAAGGTTCTCAGAACATGATCAATATCAACAACTGCAGTGTTGATGAGTTAGCAAGCATTCCCAATGTAGGAAGGGATAAAGCTCAGGATATCGTAAGTCATCGTCCTTACAGAAGCTGGAACGATCTAAACAATGTTCCCGGCCTTTCAAGAGACATGATCGACAACCTGAAAAACAGAGTAACGTTCTAGAAAGACAAATAAATAATGGACAGCCCCGTTTTCATGCGGGGCTGTCCATTATTTTATTTCTTAAAAGTTTGAAATCAACCTGTCTATCAGCCCTGCTCCATATCGATAATATGTCTTAACTCTTTAACGGCCTGGCTCTTGAGCTCATGGATCCTGTCCTCCTGGCCGGCAGAGGGGATATAGCCTTCTTTCAGTTCGGGGTATTTTCTCTTAAGATTGTTAAAGTAATCCAGGATTTTGTCTACAGTCCGCGGATTTGCATGGATTTCTCTGTAGAGCTCCACATTTGTAATTCCAGCCTCGCCCTTAATGAGCCTGAGAAGGAATTCAACGGCGTTATACCCTATAAAATATTCCTTTATAGTTCTGCCTTCAACGGGGTCTTCATAGATTATATAATCTTCCCCTCTTTTCAGGTCGCCCAGTTCAATTAGTCTGTGCATAAAGCTGTCAAGTTCCGATTCCACACCCAGGTAAAGCAGGAATTTATCCGCTTCAATTTTGGATGCCATCTGTGCGCTGTCGAGTTTCATGTCTTTTCTCATTAATTCCTCCAAAATCTTTCTTACTATAAAGATTTTGATGTTTGGCCGGAATTTCAAGGTTAAATTTTAGCTGAATTAAAAAAGAAGAAAACGATTTCCCCTTTTAATCAAACCGGGGGAAAATATTTTGTTAATTTTTATGTATTTTAGGATAAATAAATAATTAAGGGCGATGCTGGATTCTAAGGTAAAAGCGTGGGTGGTTTCTGCCGATATGGGCTACGGCCACCAAAGGGCGGTATACCCTTTTAAGGATATTGCCGAAAACGGAATTATTACGGTAGGCGCAACCGACCTCTCGGCGCCATCGGAGAGAAAACTCTGGAGGAGAATGCTCGGCACATATGAATTGTTCTCGCGTGCAAGAAGCATTCCTGTCATCGGGAAACCAATTTTCGGGATACTTGATTCTTTTCTTCATATACCTTCTTTTTATCCCATGCGAGATCTTTCGCGGGGGACATTGCAGGTTTCGATGCTTATTTCAGTAATTAGAAAAGGACTCTGCTCCGGTATGTTCGAAAAAATCAGGCAGAAACACCTCCCTCTTCTTACGTCCTTCTATGCCCCTGCTATTGCGGCGGACATAAATGGGTATGATAAAATATACTGCATAATTTGCGATGCGGATCTGAACAGGGTATGGGTTTCAAAAAATCCTTTCGACAGCCGCATTGAATATTTCGCCCCATGCGCCAAGGCCGCTCAGAGGCTTAAAGCCTATGGTGTTGCAGATGAGAGAATATTTCTGACAGGTTTTCCAGTTTCTGATGAACTCCTGGGAGGTAAGGATCTTCCTACTTTAAGATCGGACCTTGGACAAAGGCTTTTTTATCTGGATCCCAAAGGTAGATTTCACCATATGCACGGTAGAAATGTGGAATATTTTCTGGGCAAGGAAAACTGCCAGTTCAGGCAGGAACGCATACTGACAATCACTTACGGTGTTGGAGGAGCCGGAGCACAGAAGGAAATTGGTGGAAAAATAGCATTTAGTCTCAGGAAAAAACTTGCCGCAGGCGAACTCAAGCTTATCTTAGTTGCCGGCATCAGGGAAGAAGTAAAGGAATACTTTGACCATGTTGCAGCCCGGCTTCCGGAAGCAGGAAAGAATATAGAAATTATTTATGACCCCGATATACGAAGCTACTTTAAGAAGTTTAATGATGCAGTAAGAAAGACTGACATACTTTGGACAAAGCCAAGCGAACTCTCCTTCTACAGCGGGCTTGGACTTCCCATTATTATGACTCCTGCACTTGGATCACAGGAAATATTTAACAGGGAATGGCTCACTGAAATTAATGCCGGGATTAGACAGGAAGACCCTGCCTATACGGACCAGTGGCTTTTCGATTTTCTCAATAGCGGACGCCTGGCAGAGGCTGCCTGGTCCGGCTTCCTGAAGGCCAGAAAGCTTGGGACATACAAAATTCTTGAGGTGCTGGAAACCGGGAAAATGGAGAAGGAGTCTTCGCCGGTATTCAGGTGAGGTCAATTAAAAAGTAAGGAAAGAGGAAAGCAGGTTGAGGTTGAGGGAAAGGTTGAGGTTAAGGTTGAGGGAAAGTAAAGAATATTAAACAAATAACTTACAGTTTTGGGATTGATGCCGCATAAAATGGAACACGAAGAACATAAATGTAAGTACCTGATGCTTTATCTTAAAACCGGGGGCGGTCATCTGGCTCCGGCTAAGTCAGTGTCAAATTACATACAAAAAAATTATTCCGGTAAGATTGAGCCGGTTTTGATTGACGGCCTGGCTGAGGCTCCCTCATATGCACGGTTTATCGTTGAGGATGGGTACCGCATACTCCAGAGCAAAGCAAAGTGGTACTACGAGCTTTTGTACGCACTCAATAAAATTATCGGAATAGCAAAGTACAATTCACTCCTCGTTTCAGATAGAATTAAACCATATTTGAAAGAGAAAATTCTTGGAGAGAAACCGTGCAAGATCGTTATATTCCACTTTTTTCTTATTAAACCCGTTTACGATATTCTGCAGGAAAACAGGCTGAATATACCGGTTGTAACCGTAGTTACAGACCCTTTCATTGCACACCCCATATGGTTTCTGAACAAGCAGCAGACAATGATTGTCTTTAGTCAGAGGCTGAAAAATTATGCACTTAAAAAAAACATACCGGCTGAAAAGGTGCATGTATTCCCTTTCATACTCGATGAGAAGTATTCTACTCCAATGCCAAAAGAGGAGATACCAGATCTAAAAAAGAGGCTGGGATTTCAAGGGAATAAAAAAATTGTCCTCATTATGGGTGGGGGTGACGGGATTCCAAAGGGGGAAATGATACTGAAAAACCTGCTCGGAGAATTTCCGGAGTTATGTCTGGCAATTGTTTGCGGCAGAAATAAAGAACTGTACGAATTTGCTCTGGACCTGAAGAAGAAAGGATATTATGAGAATTTGAAGGTTTATGGATATATCAGTTTTGTTTACAACCTTTTAAGTGTATCGGATGTGGTAATTACAAAATGCGGGGCCTCCACTTTTCTGGAGATACTGATGACAAGAAAGATACCCGTTGTAAACGACTATATTTGGGAGCAGGAAAAAGGAAATGTGGAGTTTCTTGTAAAGAACAGGCTGGGAGTATATGAAAAAAACATAAAAAAACTTCCCATGGTGGTGAAAAAGCTACTTACGGATGAAACACTTTACCAATCCTACATCATGAATATTGAAAAAGCACATTTGAGAAACGGAACCTCTGATGTAGCGGAATTTCTTGTAAATAGCTAACAGCTTTATCTTTTTTTATCCCGGGATGTGAGTGTAGCCCTAATGGTCACAACCCTATTTTATGCATTTCCGGGAGCGGAAAATAAATTTTTTGTAAAAATAATGCACTTTTTTTCATTTTTTTAAAAATTTTTTCCGAATTCGCCTTCCGTCACCATATATATATGTATAAGAAGGAGAAATTATGAGACGCGAAACCCTGAAACATTTCTTTTTTGATGCTCTTTTTATCACACTGATCTCGGGAATGATTTATTATCTGCTTTTTATAGCTATCTAGATTTAAGGTACCATCTCTTAAGCAGGTATGACTAAAAAAGAGTAAAAGTCCTCGAGAAATTTAACTTTTGTCTTTTAAAGTCTTTCCGGTTAATTTTAGCATAATATCATCCCGTCTAACAAAACAGGAGGTAAAAATGGACCTGGAGTTTAAGGATCATTTTTTGAAGCAGTGGGAAAAGTATTTCTTAAAAGCTGATCTGCCTGTTACCTTCTACTATACCGATGAGGTTAGAGAAGAGGACCTGAAAGAATCCAGGAATGAATCACGTTGTCTTATTGGGAATTTAATCCGAGTAAGGCGGGGGCACACATTTATCTATACGAGTAATTCTTCCGGCTGTCTGGGGGGCAAGCGTTATACAGGATTCAGCCAAAAGCTGCGCAAGGACTTTGAATATTTTCTTTCCTGCGGTCTGGAAGGCAAACTTGACGGGGAGCGCTATAAAAAGTCGCCGGAGCTGGTTGATGCAATGCTTAAGGTACAACCGCCTTTTGTGGCGCCCGGCCAATATCTGGTCTTTAAGAGATGGGATAAGCTGGAGGAATCAGATGAACCTTCTGCCGTTATATTCTTTGCAAAGCCTGACATCCTTTCAGGGCTTTTTGCACTGGCAAATTACGACATTGCTGAATTAAATGGGGTAATTTCTCCTATGGGATCGGGGTGCTCTTCCATCGTTTATCATGCTCTTAAGGAGCTGAAATCTGAAAACCCAAGATGCATACTTGGAATGTTTGATATTTCCGCAAGGCCATATGTTCCTGCAGAAACGCTCACAATGACCATTCCGATGAACCGTTTTATAAAAATGGTTAGTAATATGGATGAAAGTTTTCTTGGCGGCCAGTCGTGGAAACATGTAATGGAAAGGATGGAAAACGGAGTTAATGCCTAGTTAGATTGGAAATTTATTTAAAAATAAAAAGAACCTTGAAGGTAAGGGGAGGCCTTCAAGGTTCAGTATCCCGGCTTCTGGTTGTGGAGCAAAAGCCGGGAGGTGAAGTAGATTACGGAAAATTACGTCAAGCGGGTCTGCTTTTAATGTTTCCCGTGCCCATGGCCATTTCCATTTCCATGGCCATTTCCATTTCCATGGCCGTTTCCATTACCATGTCCGTGGCCTTCATCATTATCGAAAACCTTATCGTTCCCGTTTCCATTTCCCCTTCCATATCCATTTGAGCGATCGATAACTTCATAGCCATTATCTCTTCCTCGTCCATGATCACGTCTTCCTACGTATCTGTCATTGATCTGGACATAGGAAACTCCCTGTCCTCTCAGGCGGGTAATTTCAGAAGGTGAGCAGTGGTGATAGTCCGAGATAAATCTGGAATTTACGGCGTTCACGATTTCGTAATCCCTGTACATTGCTCTTTCTTTTTTACGGTGTCCCCAGGCCTTTCCATAGGGGGGCCCCTGTACCTCTCCCGGGAAATAGATATCAGGTCCCAGATTATAATGATATGTAATATCCATCCACGACATACCTCTCTGGCGGCAGCCGATAACATCGCGATATGGGACTCTTGCTCTTTGAGCTATATAAAACACAACAGGGATCTCATCATCTGGAATTCTCCTTTCCCTGACGACAACTACTTCCCTTTCAGGGACCCGGAAATAATTACCGATTGACATGTAAAAACTGTTCTGTCCACCGCCAATTGATATTCCGGCATCAATTTGCTGGGCATTTACACTTATGCCAGCGCATAATGTAAAGACGAATATAAGATGTTTGCTTTTCATAACGACTCTCCTAAAAACTGCTAAAATAATAACTTACCAAAATAGTATTCAAATTACGGAAGCATAAACCGCCCCTTAGGTTTCCCTCCCGGCAAATATACATTTTATGTTGCCGCCAATATAAGGGCAATTTCCGTGCCCTTTTTTATCCCTTAAATAAAGCCGGGTTCCGGATTAATAAAAATTGTATGTACAATTAATAGGACTAGAGGTGTAGTTTAGAAAAGACAGTCTGGTATTACAAAAAGTTTTATATGGATTGACCGGCAGGTAATGGCGCAGTAAATTTTCCGTATCCTTTTTGGGAGATTCCCTCAGAAATAAATCTGCCATGAATGAAAATTTCCCTATTTTCCCCTCAATTTCTGAGTTAAATTAATAATGAGGAAAATTTCTAAGCCGGGAGGAAGGAGTATAAATATATCCGAAAGATGAAGTAATATATGAAAGACAAAGCTTACTTTTTTACGATATTTTTTAACATTTTGTTTATTATTGCAGTATTTCTTGTTGATATTAATGCTCCTTTTGAACACAGCATCTGGCTCTTGTACATAATCCCCCTCCTGGTACTTTCAGCGCAGGATATTACAGTAATATATATTCTTTCAGTTGCCGCAGCCGGTACTATTTTTATTGTAATAAAGTTTTTAAGTACCATTATTCCGTATGATCCCGGTGCTGCACTTTTTCATGTATTCCTTTATATTATAACGATCTGGACAATAGCCTACCTGCAGATTCAGAGAAAGAAAGCAAATAACAGGCTCAAGGAAAGCGAAATCCTCTTCAGGAGCACTTTTGAACAATCTTATATTGGGACCGGGCATATAGGGGGCAACCTGAGGTATTTAAGGTTAAACCGCCAGTATTGCGATATCCTGGGCTATAGCCACGAAGAATTATATGCCAGGACATTCCAGGACATCACCTACGTCAAGGATATGGAGAAAGAGACCCCCTTCTTCCGCAGGCTCCAGACTGGGGAAATCGAGTCTTACTCTATTGAAAAAAGATTTGTTCTTAAGAACGGGAGTCTTCTCTGGTGTTTAAATACGAAATCGAGAGCATACGATTCCGAAGGGAATTTCAGGTTTTATATTACAACAATCGAGGATATTTCCGTCCGCAAAAACTATGAAGATGCCCTCAGGGAGAGCGAGGAGCGTTTCAGGCGTGCAATTGAGGATTCCCCGATACCCATTATGATACATGCGGAAGACGGTAAGGTAACACTTGTAAATGAGGCCTGGACAGATTTAAGCGGCTACAGGCTTGAAGATATTCCTACAATTCCCGATTGGACGAAAAAGGCATACGGGAGCAAAAGTTTGGAGGTGGAAAGCTTTATTAAGAGCTTATATAGCCTTAAAGGTAAAAATGTAGATCTGGAGCTGAATGTCAGGACACGCGACGGAAGACATCTCATATGGCAGTTCTATTCTGCCCCTCTTGGAAACCTGCCTGACGGCAGGCGCAGTGTAATCAGCATGGCTATTGATATTACAAACCGCAGGATAATAGAAGAAAACCTGAGACAGAGTGAGGAAAGTTTCCGGCTTCTAGCCGACAGCCTTCCGCAGATAATCTGGTCAACTGATCCGGATGGATGGATTTTCTATTACAACAAAAAGTGGACAGAATTTTCCGGACTTAGTTTGGAAGAGAGCCAGGGGTGGAAATGGATGGATCTTGTACACCCGGAGGACCAACAGAGGACCAAAGAGCTGTGGCTCAATTCCCTTTCCAAAGGGCAAGCTTACGAAGTTGAGCACAGATTACGGCAGAAAGACGGAGAGTACTGCTGGTTTTTAAGCCGCGGGATTCCGATGAAGGAAGGAGACAAGATCTTAAAATGGTTCGGCGCATCAACAAACATTAATGAACAAAAAATTACACAGCAGGAGCTTCAGAGTGCATTATCTAAATTAAGGGAAAGCGAAACAAACCTTCTTAACGCACAGAAACTCGCCCATATGGGAAGCTTTTATATTGATGTCCTGAACAATAAAGTAGAGTGGTCTGAAGAAGTCTACAGGATATTTGAAATGGATACCGGGCAACCGGCACTTTCCATTAATGAATGGATGGAACACCTTCACCCCGCCGACAGGGAAATTGTTCTAAATGCGATTGAAAAAGCCAGTAAAGGAAGGACTGCCATGACTGCCGAATACAGGATCTTTACGGCTAAAAACAGAATCAGGCATATTGCCACAATAAGTGAGCCGGTTTCTGACAGTTCAGGAGACCTGGTAAAAGTATTCGGAACTATAATAGATATTACCGACAGGAAACTGGCCCAGGCAAGACTCGAAAAAACTCTTAAAGAGCTTGAAAGGTCGAATGTTGAACTCGAACAATTCGCCTACGTTGCCTCCCACGATCTGCAGGAGCCTTTGCGCATGATGCACAGCTATGCCGAGCTCCTTGAAAAGCGCTATAAGGGAAAACTGGATGAAAGCGCAGATGATTTTCTTCACTTTATTACAGGCGGAGCAAAACGCATGCAGCAGCTGATAAATGACCTCCTGCAGTATTCAAGGGTTACAACAAGAGGAAAGCCATTTGAATCTGTTGGATCTATGGAGGTTCTGTCAAATGTATTGGATAATCTTCAGATAAGCATTGAAGAATCGGGAGCTAAAATTACGAGCGACAGCCTCCCGGTTGTAAGGGCAGATAAAACTCAACTCGTGCAGCTTTTTCAGAACCTACTGAGCAACTCAATCAAATTCTGCGACAATAGATTACCGGAAATTCATATAGGACTTGCAGAAAATGAATATGAATGGATCTTTTCCGTAAAGGATAATGGCATTGGAATTGACCCGGAATTTTTCGACCGGGTATTTATTATCTTTCAGCGATTGCACGACAGAGAAAAGTATCCGGGAACAGGAATAGGCCTGGCTGTATGTAAGAAGATTGTAGAAAGGCACCAGGGGAGGATCTGGGTGGAATCCGAGAAAGGTAAAGGAACAACATTTTATTTTACTTTGCCCAAAAAGTAAAATAAATTAAAAAGTAATAGCAGATTCATCTCTTCTTAAGGGGGAAAAATAATCTTTCCTATACACTGAAAGCCTTAAAACACCGATACTTTCACATACTTTTCCGGGTGAGCTTGTATGTCTGAGATGAGTGAGTTTAGTTCTTTGATCAGGAGATTTAAATCCTGGTAAAGTTTCTTGTCCCCCATAAGTCCGCCAATGACCGTGCTGTCGTTTTGAGCTTTACTGATAAAGCGGTTTAATTGCCCTGAGGAATTAACCAGGCTGCTATAAAGAGAATCGCTGGCAATCATTTTCCCCAGGGTACCCTGCCCGCGTATTAGTCCCTCGCTGATTTTTTTAAGATTTTGTGCCGTAGAAGAAAGTTCATTGTATAGTGTTGAATCATAGAGCATTCTGTTTAGTGATCCCTTTTTATTTTCAAGAGCCTTAAGCGCAAGGTCCATTCTTTTTATTGCATTATTAAGGCCGGCAATAACAGACCGGTTATTTATAAGTTCTCCAACGGTTCCCTTCCCCTTTGCAACTGAATCGGTTACTGCTTTGAGGTTATCCATAATTGAGTTAAACTTGTCAATATTGGGGGTAAGGTTCTTAGCAAGATTATCTAATGAAAAGGTCGGTTCTACTTCAAGGAAAGAGCCCTCGGGAACAGAACTTGCGCCGGGGCTTCCGAGGGAAACATCAACAAACCTGTCACCTAAAATTCCGATGGAAGTAATTCTTACCTTTGAATCTGAACGAATCTGTTCCTTATATTCAGTTTTAACTCTCAGCTTTACGCGAATAGCAGGCAGATTATTTATAACTACAAACTCAACCGCCTTCACATCGCCAATCTTATAGCCTGCCAAAGTAACCGGGGCACCGTTTACAAGTCCAGCAGTGTTATTCAGCTTGATATAAAGTGTATAAGTTCTGGAAAAGAGGAACTCATTAGTGCCCACCAAAATTGCAAAAATAAATAGCACTATAAGTCCTGCCAGTACAGTAATTCCCACCTTTAAGCTTATGTGTTTCTGGTCGCTCATTGTTTTCTGGCTTCTATTTCGTTTAGTAAGGAAGAATCCTGGAACACCTCATAAAAGAAATCTTTAACAAACCTATTTTCCGACTGTAGGATTTTTTTTATAGTTCCCGATTCAATAACTTTACCATTTTCTATAATGGTCAATGTGTCGCCGATCATGATAGCATCATTTATAATATGCGTTACCACAACAGAAGTTGTTCCAGTTACTTTTAGTCTCTGTATCAGGTTTAGCACAGCTTTTGAATTTATCGGGTCGAGTCCGGTTGTAGGTTCATCATAAAGAATTATCTTGGGTCTGCTTACGAGGGCCCTGGCAACAGCGAGGCGTTTTTTCATGCCTCCGCTAAGCTGATCGGGATAAAGGTCCTCCGTCCCATCCAGGTTCACAAAAGAGAGCACTGTTTCAACTTTTTCATCGATTTCCTTTCTTGAAAAGATATTAGAATCCTTAAGGAAGTATGCAGTGTTATCGCGGACGCTAAGGGAATCAAAGAGCGCATTGCCCTGAAAAACCATTCCCATCTGTCGTCTTGCCTCAATGGCCTCTTTCTCAGGAAGCGAGGAAATTTCCTTCCCATCTATAAGTACCTCTCCCCCATCTATTTTCACCAGGCCCAGTATGACCTTTAATATTGTACTTTTGCCGGCTCCGCTTGGTCCCAGAATGACATGTGTCTGTCCGGGTTCAACTTCCAGGGAAACGTCTTCCAGAATCATTTTGCCATTCAGGCTGAGGAATATGTTTTTCAGTTCAATCATTTCACATAATTTCCCAAATAACCTTGGTAAAAATAAAATCGAGCAATATTACCACCATTGAGGAGATTACGACAGAGTTAATTGCATTTTTGCCGAGGTTTGCTGTTCCCCCTTTTGTAATAAGCCCGTAGAAGCAGCTAATGCTTGAGATAAAGAAAGAAAAGAAAATAGGTTTGAATGTCCCCACAAATATATCTCTGAAGGCAAGAATGTTAATTGCCGTACTCCAGAAATACGCCAGGTCAATATTGAATGTCATATTTGTAACAAGCATTCCGCCCAGGATTCCCGCTATATCAGCAATCATTGTAAGAGGAAGAAACATAATAAGTGCGGCGGCTACTCTTGGAATGACAAGTTTAACCACGGGATTCAGGCCAAAAGCCCTCAGGGCATCAATCTGTTCACTCAGCTGCATGGTTCCTATCTCCGAAGTGTTTTTGGCTCCGGTTCTCGCGGCAAGCAATAACCCCGTAATAGCAGGCCCCAATTCCCTTATCATGCCGTATGAGACTGTGCGGCTGATCATAAGCGTAGCGCCGAACTTTTCAAGGTTATGCCCTGTTTCGATAGCGAGGATAATACCTGTGAATAATCCCCCAACCAGGACGAGCAGAACCGCCTGAGTGCCGATGAGGTACATTTCTGAAAAAACAGCGGCCCGGTTTTTAGAAACGGTTGGAGAAAGCCTGAATATATCGGCAACCAGGAAGGAGTATTCCTGAAGCTTTTTAATTTTTTCTGTAAAAGAATTCTTAGCAGTATTTACAATTTCAGCCATTACTTATTCCTTACTGCACAAATTGCTATTTGCTCTTCGAAATCTTAATTGTTCGTCTGCTCGTAGCTTATTTTATAATAAACTTAATTTTGCTTTTTATCCATTTCATTTTTTTTCTTTTGGTTATGGAACTTACGGGTGAGTTTAACCACAGATATGCCCAGATGAATTTATTTTAATAATTCAAAAGGTAAGAGTGTATTAATATCTGAGGTGCAAACTTCGGCCTCACTTTTCAGGGTCTTAAATACCTGCTGGTTTAATTCATAAAACAAAGCTGCCGGAGAAAGAGGAAATCTCTTTTCCGGCAGCTACGGAAGTGCGCAGTACCATTCTACCTCTGTTCCAGAATATGTTCCACCTTGTCGGCTGCAATTTGGTTTAGGACAGAATCGGGGATTTCACTTTTAGCCTTAATTACGGCATCGGCTTTAATGCGCTGGAAAAGCACGCGTAAAGCCTCGTCGAAATACAATTCAGATACTTCCTTTGCTTCCCATTCATAGTATGGGAAAAGCTCTGTGTAATATTTAATATTTGTGACAATCCTGCGCGTTCCGGGGGTCCATTCTACATGGCTTGTGGAAATGGGATCAGGCCTCCTGTTAATTTGGACCAGTTTTTCGTCCTGATAGCAGAAAGGATGAGCACCCAGATATTCAGCCAGTTTGTCGCACTCGAGAAGCAGTTCCTCTGTGGATTTGAATTCCTCTGACATCGCTCCCTCCATAATTTAATTGAAAGGTTTTGTCAAGATATGGAAACATAACAGGTTACATTGGGAAAAATAACATTCGGGTATTAATAGTCAATCCCATTTTTCGATGAGAAACCCGGCGGGAAAAGAGCTCAAATCAGAATTTAAGCTCTATTTCCTTACGGAATTCGGGCAGAGAAAAGCTGAAGAGCGAGCCCTTACCGGGCTCGCTAATTACCTCAAGAGTACCGTGGTTTTTATCGATAAAATCTTTACTGATTATAAGTCCAAGTCCTGTTCCCCTTTCCCTGTCGGTACCGGGAGTGGAGAGTTTTTCGCCGATTTCAAAAAGCTTCTTCAAATTTTCAGGGCTTATGCCCAGGCCGGTATCTTTTATAGTAACCAGGGCTTTTGAATCTGACTTAGCAACTTTAATTTCCACTTCGCCGCCTGGTTGTGTAAACTTTATTGCATTTGAGACGAGGTTCCTTAATACAGTTTCAATCATGTTTTTGTCGGCATAGACCTCTACGGGTCCCGAAGTAATGATATTTAGCCTGATTTTTTTTCTGACAGCGCTTATTTCATAAATATTATAAATATCGTCTATCAGGTCTTCAATATTAAATTTTACTGGAGAATACTCCATACCGCCCGTCTGGAGCCTGGACCACTGAAGGAGGTTTTCCAGAAGGTCAAAAACGCTCTTTGCCGACTTATAAATATTCTGAGCAAATGTTTTAACTTCATCAGGGGAAAGCTGTTCAAAATCTGTGGCCAGGAATTCCGAAAATCCCAGAAGTGAGCTAAATGGGCTTTTAAGGTCGTGAGCGATGATTGAAAAGAACTTATCCTTGCTGGCGTTTAGCTCCTTGAGTTCTTTTTCAATATTTTTCATGTGGGTAATGTTCTGAAACATAGCCATACCTGCCACCACATCTCCCAGGTCGTCTTTAATGGGAACAGTATAAACCAGATAGCAGTCCCCAACAATCCCATCAAGTTCAAACATGCTTGTCTCTCCCCTTAAGGCTGCAGAATAATGGGGGGTTAGAATTTGACAAACTCTCGGTCTAAAGGTTTCGGACATTGTTTTGCCAAGAAGTTTATCGCGTGAGAATCCTGCATTTTCAATTTCTTTTCCCTCAACAAGCAGGTAGCGGAAGTCGTGATCAAAAAGTATTACGGCTCCATTAGGGAAGTTACTGGCAAGTGTCCTGTATCGCGATTCACTCTGACGGAGGCTGTCCTCAGCCCGCATTTTCTCAGTCACGTCGCGCCAGGTTACAGCAATGCCGGAACCAAGTTTTACGATTCTGATGTCAAAATACCTGGTATTTTTTCCATCATGCAGGTTTTCTATAGGGAAAGAATCCCCCATAAAAGGATTGCCCGTTTCAGCCACACTGCGGTATTGTATGAACAGGTCTGATGTAATTTTATTGGGATAGTTTACAAAGAGCCTCTTATTGATGAGTTCCAGGCGTGAACTCTTGCTGTAGCGGCATGCCGCCTCATTGACGTACTCAAAGATAAAGTCTATAATTTTGCCGTCTTCATTTCTTAGGGGCTCGAAAATGGCAAAGCAGTCGAGCATATTCTCAATTGAAGTACGGAAGCTTACCTCTTTTTCCAGGAGGTTGAGTTCAAGTTTTTTGCGTTCTGTTATATCTTCAACCGTACCCTGATAAAGCACATTGCCATCATCATCCTTGATAATACGGGCATTTTCGCGAATATAAATGAGTTCGCCATTCTCTTTGCGCCATGAATTTTCCAGACCGATAATTTCGCCATTTTCCTCAAGGAGTTGGCGGAAATGGTTTCTAGAATAACCATGTTTGAGCGATGATTCATCCTCCAGATCCATTTTTGAAAAGCTCTCAAAAGAATCATAGCCCAACATTTGCATAAGGGCCTTATTAGCTTTTATTATTTTCCCATCCGGTGTAGTTATATAAACGCCGATAGGAATATTATTAAACAGGTCGCTCAAAAATTCAATGTCAGATTTGGGAATTATGCTCATTTTCCGTTCAGATTAATTATTTTTCGCCTTTTAGCATGGCAAAGGTAAATATCGTGTTATTATCGAACGAAAAACTGAATTTTAAATAGCATTTAATTAAATGTATTGTCCGGATGGAAGGGCGAAAAACAGGATATAATTCAGGGGAGGGATATTTTTATACCTTGATGAAGGGCTTGTTATGAGGTATTATAGGCATGAAAACGTACTTCTTATCAGGTTCTTACAGCTAAGGGAACAGGGATGCAGGCGCAAATAAACGAAAGTTTATGGCGATGCATATGCTGCTTTATTTGCAGTAGGAATCAGAAGCTCCGTCATTAAAAGGCGGGGCTTTTTTCTTTTCAAGGCAAACGTTTTTATTAGTTCCAGAAAGTAAAAGTTTCTTCAGAGGCAGGTCTCCGCTGATATTTTCGAGGTATTTTGTCTTGCAATGGCATAACAAATCGAACGGACCAGTGTACGGCAGTCGATCTGATATTTTATCAGATAATCCTGAGCACCGAGTTTTACTGCCTTCAGGGCCAGTTCCTCGTCTTCGAGGCCTGTCATAACTACAACCGGTATATTCTTTGCATCCTGCAGAAGGCGCGTAAGAGTGGTCAGGCCTGTACTGTCAGGCAATGAAAGGTCAAGGAGTATGACATCATATTTATGTTTACTCAGCTTATCCAGCCCCGTAGAAAGCCGGAAGGTCTGTTCAACAGTAATCCTGATCTTTTCCTCTTCCTGAATAATCTGGCTGATGTAATGACCGTCGCCAAGGCTGTCTTCGATCATAAGAGCACTGATAGTTTCCATTTAAAAAATCTCCTGATTTAGTGTCTCTTTAAGTATTATAAGAAAGAAAATATTTTGACTAATTGCAACAGCATAACCTGACAATACCCGAAGCGGTAAAAAAGTCAACGTGATGCATTTGTCCTGCCGGATGGCTCATTATTTCTGGCTGCAATTCTGATAAAGCTTGAGACAATGAAGTCGTAATCCTCCAGAGAGGCCGGTTTTGTAAAATAATAATCGGCTCCAAGCTCTCTGCATTCTTCCTCATCTCTGGGGTTGGAGGAAGATGTAAGGACAGCAACGGGAACATTTTGCAGACGGCCGCTCCGGCTAATTTTTGCAAGTACTTCTTTGCCGTTGAGCCTTGGCATATTGAGGTCTAGTACAATCAGTGAGGGATCAGGTGCATCCCTGAATTCCTCTTCTTTATTCAGGTACGAGACAGCTTCCTGCCCGTCTCTTAAGACAGTTAATTTTACATTATGATTTTTTTCACGGATAAAATCATCAATCATCCAGATATCCGCTTTATTATCGTCAACGAGTAATATTTCCAGCTTATTGTCTGCAGGCATGAATTCACCTATGGAATTATTTAATAGCCATATCCTTAAGCAGAAGGCAGGCTGAAAAAGAAAGCGGAACCCTTGTCAACTTCAGATTCAACCCACATCCTGCCCCCGTGGCGTTCAACTATCTTTTTACAGATTGTCAGGCCTATTCCCGTACCAGGATAACTGCCTCTGTCGTGTAGTCTTTGAAATATAATAAAAATTCTGTCAAAATAATCCTTTTCAATTCCGATTCCGTTATCTTTCACGAAAAAAACGAACTTGTTTGCTTTCTGTTCGTAGCCAACTTCAATAACGGGAGTTCTTTCAGGACTCCTGTATTTAATTGCATTACTGATCAGGTTTTGGAAAAGCTGCAGCATCTGGGCTCTTACACCTTTTACAGAAGGAAGAGTTTCTGTTTTGATCTGTGCATCCGATTCTTCAATAGCAGACTTGAGATTTGCAATTGCATCGGTGCAAACTTCATTCAGATCGACACTTTCTAACTTGTTCTGAATATTAGAGAGTCTGGAATAGCTTAAGAGATCCTTAATTAGTTCCTGCATTCTTCTGGAGCCTTCAGTTATAAATTCAAGCATCTGAAGTCCCCTTTCGTCAAACATACCTTTATAATGCCTTTCAAGAAGCGCCGTATAATTGCTGACGTTTCTGACCGGTTCCTGCAAATCGTGTGAGGCTACATAAGCAAAAAGTTCAAGATCCTTATTTGAGCGTTCCAGTTCAAGATTCTTTCTTTTTAACTCCTGCTGAACATTTAAGAGCTGCTTATTCGCTTCCTGAAGCTCAGCGTTCTTCTGAACTGCATTTTCGAAAGTGGACAAAAGGAGGTCCACTATCTGCGTGCGTGATGAATTAATGAGATACTGCTCACCATCGAACATTATTTTAATATCACCGCCATCGGGGGATGAATTAAGCCTGACTTTCCTGTTTTCAAGTATATTTTTTATTTTAGCAATAAGAAAATCCCTGCTGTATGGTTTTGTAAGAAAGTTATCGGCACCTGCCTGCAGGCCCTTTATAACCTCATGCGGGTCGGTAAGGCTTGTAAGGAGTATTACCGGTATATCACTGGTTTCTTCATTGCTTTTGATTGCACGGCAAAGCTCATAGCCATCCATCTGCGGCATTGTAATGTCAGAAATAATAAGTGAGGGTTTGTTCTCCATGGCAGCATTTAAGGCGTTCCTTCCATCCTGAGCTGCAATGACGATAAAGGATTCTTTCTGAAGAATATATTTAAGGTTCTCGAGCTGGGTAAGGCTGTCTTCGGCAATTAATATTTTTTCAGACATTTGTCTCCAATTTTCATTTTCGAGTATGATTTTGTCGAAGAAGGACAAAAACCATTGATTAAATGTTTTATAGAGTATTGCACTATGAACTACATTTTTACTAAGTTAAAAATAATTCCAATAAAATGGAACTACGGCAAAGGTTTATTTTCCCCTTCAGTTTATTATACAATTTCATTTGATAATTGATCCCGCAGTAATTAAAACGGCAGTAGAGACTAAGCGGAACCTGTATTATTCAGGCTTGATTAAGCAAGCTGATTTTGCAAGAAAAGTGATTTTTCTCTAAAATTAATATCTTTCAGATATTTAATAATTTCCTCAGGGCTCAGGACCATTGCGGCTGCTCCAATCTTAACGGCTTCTCCCGGCATACCGTAAATTACCGAGGTATTCTTATCCTGTGCGATAGTAACTGCACCCGATTGCTTCATTTTTTTTAATTCCTCTGCCCCGTCGTTTCCCATCCCCGTAAGAATTATTCCCAAGGCACGATCGCCATATTCTTCTGAAATGGATTCGAAAAGAACAGAAGCTGAAGGACAAATATTATGTTTTTTATCCTGGGTATAAAGAAAATGTTTTTTCCTGATCTTAAGATGGTACGAGTCGGGTGCAATATAGCACTTGCCAGGCAAAATCTCTTCGGTATTTTGAGGAATGACAATAGGTATTGCAGAAGTTTCACTCAGCCACCTGGCAAAGTCCAGCATAAAGCCTGCGACGATGTGCTGAACTATGACAACAGGGATCCTGAAGTCAGCCGGCAGACCAGACAAAATCTTCTGAATTACCGGAGGCCCTCCTGTGGAGGCTGCAATGGCAATAATTTCAGGCAAAGAAGCATTTTTACCTTCGGCCTGAATCTTCTTCTGCACATGGCTTTTAGAAATGTCGTTATTAAGGCCAATGCTGCCGGCATTTTTTGTCCGTGCAAATCTTTTCACCAGGCGGATTTCGGAAAGGAGTCTTACCTGCTGTATGAGCTGCTTTGCATAGACTAAAGACTCCTTAGATCCCAGGGCACGCGGTTTATTCATTATTGTAACGGCACCTGCCTCAAGTGCCTTAAAGGAATCTTTAGGATCCTCAGCGTCCATAACGCCGCTTATAATAATCACAGGTATGGGATTTGTTTGCATTATCTGCCTTACGGCTTCAAGGCCGTCCATTACAGGCATATTGATATCCATCGTAATAACGTCTGGCTTTTTGCTTAGGGCAAGGCTTAGAGCCTCCTGCCCGTTTCTTGCCGTAGCTATCACCCTGATTGAGGGATCGGAGGAAAGAATGTTCTCCAAAGATGCCAGAATGACCGGAGAATCATCGGCAATAAGCACATTTATCATCTTAATCTCATAAAATTATTTTTATATTAATCTCTGAATTACGTCCAGAAGATTACTCTGGTCAAAACTGCTCTTAACCACGTATGCATCTGCTCCTGAATCTATGCCGCGGGTCTTATCCTCAGGGCTTGAGAGTGCGGTAACAAGAACTACAGGAACATTCTTAAGCCTTTCATCCTGCCTTAGAGCCCTTGTAAGTTCGAATCCGTTCATTCGCGGCATTTCGACGTCTGTTACAATAAGATTGAAGTGCCCGGTTTTTATTCTGCCCAGGGCATCAGCACCATCAACAGCAAGAGTAACGTTATAGCCTGCAGATTCAAGTATGTCCTTAAGGAGTATTCTTGAGGTTATGGAGTCGTCTGCAACCAGTATATTACCCGGGGCAGATTTACTTTCAGAAGTTTCAAATATTGCATTCATGCTTCCGCTTTGAATTGAGTCCATAAGTTCTACTGGACTTAGAATTACAGCCAGTCTGCCGCTTCCAAGAATGGTTGCCCCGCTTAAGTTTCTTACCTTTGCAAGCTGTTTGTTAAATGGCTTATAGACAATCTCGTGCTCATCTATAAGGTTATCTATTACAAAAGCAGCGATTCTGCCCGAGATTGAAATAATAAGGGCAAGCAGATAATCGGGCCTGTTTTTCCCCTGCTTCCTTTTAAGCCCTAGGAGATCGTGCAGGTAAATAAGGGAAACCGGAATTCTATTAAATAAAACTGTCTCTTTGTTTTCTGCGGTTTTGATCTCAGAGGTTTTTACCCTGATTATCTGCTCAATGTGGTCTGAAGGGACAACATACTGCTGTCCAGAGACCTCAATAATAACTCCTCTTAAAGTTGTAATTGTAACCGGGAGGAGAAGGCGGAAGGTGGTCCCTTCTTCAGGAGTGGTAGAAAGGCGAATAGAGCCTCCTAAGTTACTCACCTTTTCCTTAACGATCGGCATACCGAGGCCACGCCCGGAAATGTCGGTAATCACCGTACTTGAGGAAACTTCTGAAACATATATAAGCTCCAGCGCCTGAGAGTCATCCATTGCAGATGCCTGCTCCTGTGAAATAATTCCACGTCTTAATGCTGCGGCTTTAAGGCGCTCAGGGTTTATTCCCTGCCCGTCGTCATTCACCGTGATTTCAACAGAACTTCCACCGGCATTCAGAACACTGATAGATAATTTCCCCTGAGCAGGTTTACCTTTTTCAATTCTTTCTGAGGGAGGCTCAATGCCGTGATCTATGGCGTTTCGGATAAGATGAATTAGCGGCTCCTTCAGTTCATCGAGAATCCTTCGGTCCACGTTTACATCTGTGCCTGTCATCTCAAATTTAATTTCCTTTCCAAGCTCCCCAGATAAATCGCGCACAAGTTTCGGGAAAAGCTCCAGTATGTATGAGGCAGGAAACATCATAGTGTTCCTGATTTCATCAGAGACGGTTCTGAATTTTGAATTAAGCTCAAGGGCCGACTGGCGGCTTATTCTGGAGATTGTAGTAACCCTTTCTTCCAGAAAATTAATCTCTTTCGTATTCTTTTCAATGAGCTCACTTAAGAGTTGCTCATCCGAAGAGCTCAGAAATTCACCCCCGTCCTGGCGTCGTGCCCCGTAATTCAGGCGTATGCTATTCCAATCTCTTTTCCAATCAGCTATCCTTTGATTCAGATCCCTGAGGTTTTGAAGGAGATGGTCGAAGGAGATCTTCACTGAAAGCAGGTCCTCCACCTTAAGAAGAAGAGAATCCATCTGGGAGACCGGAATTCTGAGGGTCTGATCCGACATGGCAGGTTCGCCTTTAGAAGCGGCTTTAGCCTGGAGGGTTTCATAAGGCACCGTTTTTCTTTCAGGAGCAGATTGCTTTGGAAGCGGAGCTTCCTCAATCTGAGGAGCAAAAGGCTGAGTTTCAAAAATGCTGTTAATTTCCCCGACAATGGAGTCATACTCACTGAAAGCTGTTATTTTCTCTTCCTCTGAATAGCCCGAAGTAAAGGTATGAATAAGATTTATCAAACGGTGGAGAAGGTCAAAAAGCTCCCGTGAGAGCTGAATACTGTTTTTCTTCAACCCCGAAAACACTATCTCCAAAGTTCTGCAGATAGCTTCAATCTCCAGAATGCCAACGGCTCTGGCAGCTCCCTTAAGGCTGTGAGCTTCGCGGTAAAGGTCCTCAGTAACACTTCCCTGTTCCTTCTTATCCTCAATGTTTTCAAGCTCTATAAGCCTGGCCGACATGCTCTTAATGTGTTCTTCCGATTCAATCCTGAATGTGGCAAGCAGTCTATTTAAGAATTCCTGGTCCATTTTAACTTACAGTTTATTAATAAAAAGCAGCCTTTATTCAGCTGACCTTAAATATTGTAACAAGATCTTTAAGCTTTGAGCTCAGCGACTGAAGGTCTCTGGCCGAGGTTTCGAGCTGTCTGGTTGTGGTAACGTTCTGCGAGCTTGCAACCTTAATATTCTCCATAGCAAGGGTTATCTGCTCCATGCCCACTACCTGTTCATGGCTCGTAACGGAGGTCTGGAAAGCCGCATCCTTTGCCACGTTTATAGTCTCTACGAGTTTCTGTATTGATTCACCCGACTCTCCCGCAAGTTTAATTCCCGTATCAACTATTTTTTCGCCCTGTTCTGTAGCCAGTACGGCAGAATTGATTGCATTCTGTATATCATTAAGGGCTGAGCGGACCTGGGAAGTGGACTGTTTGGATTGTTCGGCGAGGCCTTTAATTTCCTGGGCAACCACGGCGAAAGCTTTTCCGTGTTCGCCAGCCCTTACGGCTTCAATTGACGCATTGACGGCAAGCAGGTTGGTCTGTTCAGCTATATCATTGACGGCAAGGATTATGTCCGAAATCGCCTTACTGTGCTCGGAAAGCCTGATTATATTTTCAGCTATAATTACCATCTGGCTTCCAATTTTGTCGATCCCCTGCCTGGTTTCATCGGTAGAGCGCTGCCCTGACTCGGAATAGTCTGTTGCACGGCTTGCAATATCAAGCACGTCGCGTGATTTGGCGTTTGAGTTTTCTGAGGTCTTACGGACCTCCTCGACAGTCGAGGTAGTCTCTCCGATTGCACTTGCAATTTCAGAAGAGCTTGCGGCCAGCTGGGCAACTCCGGCAAGGATTTCGGAGGTAGAGGTATTCAGTATGTTTGCAGTTTCCTTAAGGTCACCCGTGACCTTAGAAAGATTAGTAACCATAACGTTCAGCGAGTTGGAAAGTATATCGCGTTCAGATCTTGGACGTGCCTTGACATTCAGGTTGCCTGAAGCAATATTGTTTGAAATTGAGGTAATTTCCTTAAGATAAACGGTCATTCTGCTGAAAGTATCCCACAGTGTACCGATCTCATCATTCCTTTTAAGTTCCGGCATAACAAAATCAACGTCACCAATGGAGATTTTCTCCGCGTATCCATCAAGGCTCTGCACCGGCCTGGCAATAATTTTATCCAGATAATACACAATCAGAAAAAGAATAAGAAGGAGTAGAAATGCAATAACTCCGAGGAGTGAAAGATAACTTCCAAATGCCTCCTCAACCTGAGCTACGTGCTGGTTAACCTCACTATTGGTTCTTTCAGAAAGTCTTATAGCGGATGCTCTGATTCCTTCGTAGAGAGGAGTAAGATTATCTCTCCCAAAGCGTATGGCCTCGCTTGAGCGCCCCTGATCAATAAGCTGAATCTGGTATTCTACTCCATTTTTTAACCTGTCGTAATCGCGCTTCATATCTGCTACCGCATCCCTGTCAGCAAACTGGCTGGGATTGTAGGATAAAAGGCGATTGAAATACTGATCCACTACCTGAACCATATTTCTTGACTCAGAAATCAAAAGTGACTTCTGGTCGGCATATTCAGGCATAAAACCCTGCAGCATTCTTACCCTGAGCCTGTTAAGGTTTGATCTTACCTCAATTGCATCAATGGCAATATTATATTCCACTTCTGCCAGGCGCTGCTGGCTTTGCCTGATTGAGAACATTTTGCTGGCGGAAATTATAGCAACAATTAGTAATGCCGTAAGGATAATTCCAAAGGCGAGATATAATTTAATTCTGATAGAAAGATTCAGAAACCACTGCATTTTTATGCTCCTGATTAAGATTTTTCGTTTATAAGTCGTTTATAATAATGGATTCATCGTTCAAGAGTTTGCTGCCGTCTAATATGACAACCCTCTGGCTTGTTACAGCTTTAAGATACTTCTTTTTTACGGCATTCAGATCCGGCAGGTCAAAAGTACTGTTTTCCAAGGAAATCTTTTTTATGCCTCTTATTTCATCAGCCAGTATACCGAACGTCATATCCCTTTCCTGCAGAATGATAACCCTGTCGTAATTGGAAATGGTGCCGTTTGCAAGTTCAAAAACAACTTTAAGATCGAGCACAGAAACAATATTTCCTCTCAGATTAATTATCCCTTTTACGAAAGCAGGAGTAAGCGGAACGGGAGTAATTTCTTTCATATGAAAAACCTCCTTCAGGAAAGAGGTTTCAATTGCGTAGGTCTCGCCTGAAAGGGTAAACTCAATTACCTCAATCTCATTTTTCACCTCCGAGACAGTAACCCTCTCGGCCAGTTTTTCGGCCCTTTTCTTTAGAATGTTTTTTTTTTCGAATTGGCTGAGTGCCGCCGGGGCCTGGGCAGCTTCAATCGCCCTTTTCAGCCTTTCGAGCGTTGAGGCCAGGTGTTCACGGTTTTGATTATTTTCTTTTTTATTAAGCATAATAACATTAAAATTTATTTTTTATTTAAGGCCCTAAGTTGTCTTTCAACAATTTCTTTCATTCTGCCAGCCGAAATGCCTTCTGTTTCCTGAAGCACCTCGTCCTGGTCAAACCCGTTCAGTATTGAAAGAGCCGAGGCCAGATAACGGCGCTCATGCTCCTGCTCATTTTTCTTTCTGAAAATATTAGCAAGATAATAATTGGCAAGGAAACTCCCAGGTTCAAGGTAAACTGCTCTTTTGAGCTCTTCAATAGCCCCGTTCACATCCCCGGATACATTAAGGAGGTTGGCAAGGAGTATATAAAATCTGGCACTCAGCTTGTTTTCTTCAATTCCCTTACGGCACCAGTCGATTGCAAGACTAATGTCTCCGGCCGAAGTCAGTGCTTTTATCAGTATCTCAAAAGCCTCGGTTCTCTTATCGCGGTTATGCCCTGCCTCAGGAGGTATGGAAAGATTGCTCAAAAGTATACTTATAGCCTTTTCATACTCACCCGATTCAAAAAGGTATTTTGCTTCCTCGCTTGGAATGCTGCCAGAAAGCGGGGCTTCACGGGGTATTTTTTTCTCAGGCTGCACTTTTTCTTCAGAAGCCCGTCCTTTACTTGTACCGCTTTGCTGCTTTCTTATGAATTCACTTTTTATCTGAGGTTTTTCTACTTCTCTTGAATGTGAATCTTTTATTGGCTCTGATCTGTAAATACCCTGAGTAACAGGCTTTGTGTGGGTCTTTTTCTTCTGGAAAAGAACCGTATTTTCGTAATTTATTTTGGCGAAACGTTTAGTACTGTAGTTTGAGATTTCAGCCAGCCCAAGGGCCAGAAAACCATCCTGTTCAAGCAGGTCATAAAAACTATCAATCACCCTGTTTCTAAGCTCTTCGCTGAAATACATGGTAACGTTGCGGCAGACAATGACGTCGAACTGTCCTGTTTGATGCTGAAAGCCGTAACTCCCCTCTGCAAGATTTAAGAAACTGAAGTTTACCATTTCTCTTATTTCGCTATTTATCCTGAACTTATTGTTCCCCTCAGGATAAAAATATTTTTGTTTAATTGAATCTGGGACTCCCCTGAACGACCAGTTACTGAAGATGCCCTGAGAGGCCCGCTTCAGGAAATCGCGATTGATATCAGTGGCAATAATATTAAGCCTGAAATCACTCTTAACGTTGAGTTCCCTCAACATAATGGCAATGGAATAAGGCTCTTCTCCCGTACAGCATCCGGCGCTCCAGATAGCAAGAGAGCCCTTTTTATTTACGATTTTAATGAGTTCCGGCTTCAGGGCTTCGAGCGTGGCGTTTTCACGGAAAAAGTACGTTTCGCCAATAGTGAGATACTTAGCCAAAAGTCCAATTCTCTCTGGCTGTGGCACACTGAAAAGGAACTCCACAAACTCCCCGGCCGACTGGAAGTTACTGTCCTTTGCCGCATGGCTAATAAGCCCTTCCAGCTCATGAATTCTCTCTGAAGGGAAATAAATTCCGAGGAAATCATTAATATATTTAAGCAGATCGTTCAGATTCATTCTAAAGCCATAATTAGCTTCTGTCGGAGATTTTTCTTAAGATTTCATCCAGATGGTAAACATCTACATTGAGGAAAAAATCCTTTGTATTATTAATAATTACCAGTTCTCCTGCCGTATCGAGTACCTTGTCATCATATTTAAGTTCGGGCCATGATGCGTTCAGGTCTTTAATCATTTCATCGGGCACTTCAAGGCTGCCAAGAACTCTGTCTACAAGAACAACAAAGCGGCGTTCCCCCGTTTTAAGTATTACCATCTTATCGTCCGGATCCACCGGTTTTGCCTGCAGAGAGAACTTACGCCTGATATCGGCTACAGGGAGGATCTCGCCGTGAAAGTTGATGGCACCAAGCATTATTTCAGGATGCCCGGGCAGTTCTGTAATTTCCACTGCATTAAGGACGCGTTCGACATCCTTTACATAAAAAGAAATTGTTTTATTTTCAATTTGAACAGTCAGTAAATCCAAGTTTCCCATCTCAGTGATTAATTGAATAAAATAAGGAATTTATGGAAATAGTTCAAAGGGTGAAGCTTTCATATTACTGCCTCATTAAAATGCAGATTAAGAAAGAGTCTTATGACCGGCATTATCAGGGCCGTGCCGGCCATAGTAAATAAAACCTCACCCAAAAAGTAAGAGTATTTTATGTCCTTCAGGGGGATTAAAAAAATTATTCCACCTTAAAGACAGTTGCATTCCACAAAGGAGTCAGGCCAAAAAGTTTTTCTTCGTATACCTCATGCGGCTCTTTATCAGGCGGGAAAGCTTCCTCAAAGCGGAACTGATCGGTTTTTGACGGGGTCATATAAATCCTGGTGGGTTCTTTATCGTATGTATCGATAAAATCGCATATCATTTTAAGTATTTCCTGTTTGATAGACATTGTTACACCTTATATTTTTCAAGTAATCTTTATGAATTATTCCTTTCTGTTTTGCCTGTTTTAAGCTCTTTGCAATGCACACCGAAACTTTGAAAAAAATAGCGTAATTGTCAATGAAACGAACGAATTAATGTTTGTAGACTCCGGGCATTTCATTCAGTCTTTTTATTCTTTCCGGGGTGTGATCATTCTGGTACTGGCTCTCCTGCCGCAGGTTAAGGAATATCTAAGTACATTTGAAAGCGAGGAACCGGAATTCTATTGCAATTTAACAGTTAATTTGGAATTTTATATCGAACAAAAGCATGGAACAACTTCAATTGCATAGGATAATACAATGAGACAGGATGACCTTAATGATATCAGAGGAAAGTTACTGGACAGGAAAAACAGGCTTGTGGCTCTTACACAAAAGTACGTTTCGGCCTCCGAGATGGTGAATCTACTTGAGGATGTTGAAGCGGCACTCATGCGAATACACAACGGCACATTCGGTACCTGCGAAATCTGCGGGGAGCCTATTGAAAATGACGCCCTCGAATCGGATCCCACCATAAGGTTTTGCCTGGACGACATGAATCAGGAACAGCAGCGAAGCCTGGAAGAAGATCTGAAACTGGCCATGAAAATTCAAAGGAAACTTCTGCCGCCATTGGATATCAAAGTGCCGGGATGGGATATTTCCTATCACTATGAACCATCCGGTTTCGTCAGCGGGGATTATTGCGATATTATTATTCCCGAGGAAGCCCAGGACCACCATTATCTCATTATGGGCGACGTTTCGGGCAAGGGTGTGGCAGCCTCGATGCTGATGACACACCTGCATGCAATGTTTCACAGCATTATACCCCTTAAACTTAAGTCAAACGAGATAATGGACAGAGTAAACAGGCAGCTGTGCGAAAGCACGGCTTCATCTCAATTTGCCACTCTCATTCTTGCAGATGCCTTTGACGACGGTAAGATTGAGGTTACAAACGCCGGACACTGCCCTCCCATTTTATTCAGCAACGGGAATTATA
>JBLMYS010000134.1:0-3271 GCA_050258415.1 Acidobacteriota bacterium
CCAATCAATTAAGTACCGAGGGCCGGAGTCGAACCGGCACGGGTATAAATACCCACAGGATTTTAAGTCCTGTGCGTCTACCAATTCCGCCACCCCGGCAAAAAATGAATTGGAATACAAATATATAATTTTGTCGAAAATTATGCAAGAACTTTTAATTTAATCCGCCAAAAGGGTGGCAGATATAGTATGGCGGTAAAACCGTCACATCAAGACTATAAATATACGCATTAAAACAGGAAAAGTCAGGCAAAAATAAAAATTTTAGGGATAATTTATTGCAAAATAGGGTTGGAATCCTTATCTTTGTATTGTTCGTTTGGGCCCATAGCTCAGTTGGTTAGAGCATCTGACTCATAATCAGAGGGTCGGTGGTTCAAGCCCATCTGGGCCCACAAAAAAGCCTCAAAATTGAAAGATTTTGGGGCTTTTGTTTTATTGTACGCTCCCCTTCCTATTCAGGTTGGTGTATCGTATAACGTCACTTTGTCATCTTGAAACTGTGCTATGTGCAGACCGTCAGTTTCTGCAATCTTATTTAGTTCTTCTTTCTGCCACACAACCATTATATGTCATCTTTTATTAAATGTTAAGTTTTACATTGCCTAACATTTTAACCATTGCCGGGTCTCTATGGTCGAAGAAGCTGCTTGTTTTTGTATCAAGTGTCTTAATCGCATCCATGTCTTCCCCACTCAGTTCAAAATCAAATACGTCAATATTTTCAACTATCCTTTCTTTATGAACTGATTTCGGAATTACAACTACCTGTCTTTGTATCATCCAGCGCAGTATAACCTGGGCAACAGTCTTATTGTATTTCCCTGCTATAGTCAAAAGCAATTCATTATGGAAAATATTATTTCTGCCTTCGGCAAATGGTCCCCAGGACTCGATCTGAACACCGTTTTCTTTCAAGAATTTCTGTGTTTCAATCTGCTGATGGAAAGGATGGGTTTCTATCTGGTTTACTGCAGGTACCACTTTGTTATGAACTATAAAATCCATTACTCTGTCAGGTTGGAAATTACTGACGCCGATTGCTCTGATCCTGCCTGTCTCATACAGCTCCTCCATTGCCCTCCATGCACCATATACGTCGCCATAAGGCTGATGAATAAGATACAGGTCAAGATAATCCAGATGCAGTTTCTTCATCGACTTTTCAAAAGCTTTTTTTGCACTTTCATAGCCGGCATCCTGGATCCAAAGTTTTGTTGTAATGAACAGATCCTCCCTTTTGATTCCGCTTCTTTTTATTGCCTTTCCGACAGCCTCTTCGTTCAGATAAGCAGCCGCAGTATCAATCAATCGATAGCCTGTCTCCAAAGCCCAAAGAACGCTTCTTTCGCATTCTTCCAGGTCAGGTACCTGATAAACGCCGAATCCTAAGATTGGCATTTCCACACCGTTATTCAATTTAATCTTTTGCATCTTTGTCCTTATCTTATTTTATACAGAATCAATTTAGAATTTGATTTTTATATTCCTTTGGACTTAAGCCAACTTCTTTTTTGAACAGCCTTGAAAAATACGGCGGGTTTTCAAATCCAAGACTATATGCAATCTCCGCAATACTTTTTTCACCTTCAGTCAGCATATTCTTCGCCTCAGCTATTACATAAAGATGAATTAGCTCCAGGGCTGTCTTGCCTGTTTCCTGTTTAAGCAGGTCGCTCAAATATCTTGAAGACAAGTTTAATTTTGAAGCAAGATAATGGACGTTAGGCAATCCTTTTTCGTTAGCTTCTCCTTTTTCAAAATACTCCTCCAGAAAATCATTGAACTTTGTGACCGTAACGCCTGATAAAGGCTTCCTGTCAATGAACTGCCTTTTATAGAAACGCTGGGCATACTTTAAAATGGAATCCAGATGTGAAAGGATTATTGATTTGCTGAACTCGTCAGGATTATTATGGTATTCAGCTTCCATTTTATGGAACAAAGACCACATGATCTTCTCTTCCCTTGGGGAAAGATGCAGAGCCTCATTGGTTTCATAATCAAAATAGCCGTATTTCTTAATTTCAGAAAAGAGAGGATGTCCCATCAGGAAATCTTCATGAACATGAATGGCGAACCCGTTCTCTTTCAATTCCACGTCCTGAACTGTAATTACCTGCCTTGGTTTCATAAAATACATTGAACCGCTGTCATTATCGTACTTTGTTTTGCCATATAGAAAAACACCCGATTTTAGTTTCTTTAGGCAAATAATATAAAAATCACAGGTGATTTCCATATTCTTCAAGGCGTTGGAGGAACTGGAAATCTGATTAAGACTGAACAAAGGATTTTCAGGTGGCGGAAACCCATCCGCTTTATCTAATTCACTAATTTTCTTAAAATGTATCATGGTAGTCCAATATATAAGTTTACATCCAGAAGCTGCCAGAAAAAAGGTGGCAGCTTCTGATAAATTAACATCATTTCTTTAATGATTCCATGTCAATTACAAACCTGTACTTGACATCGCCTTTTTCGAGCCTGTCAAAAGCCTCATTGATGTACTGGATATTAATAAGTTCAATATCGGCTGTAATATTATGCTCAGCACAGAATTCCAGCATTTCCTGAGTTTCTTTAATTCCGCCAATGTTAGAGCCTGAAAAGCTGCGCCGTCCCATTACAACATTAAATGCGCCTACTTCTATAGGCTGGGGAGGCAGGCCTACCAGCACAACACTACCGTCATGCCTCAGGAGATTTAGATATGCATTAACGTCGTGTTTAGCCGAAACTGTATCTATAATAAAATGAAGGCTTCGTGCATACCTGTTTAACTGTTCAGCATCAGTAGATATTACCGCTTCATCTGCTCCAAGACGTTTGGCATCCTCAGCCTTCGAAGGAGATGTTGTAAAAACCACTACATGAGCTCCCATTGCCTTTGCCATTTTAATAGCCAGATGCCCAAGGCCACCTATTCCCAGCACACCTACTTTTTTGCCTGGGCCCGCCTGCCAGTGTTTTAAAGGTGAATAAACAGTAATTCCTGCACAGAGTAATGGTGCAGCAGCAGCAAGGTTAAGCTTCTCCGGTACACGAAGTACATACTTTTCATCTGTAACTATATTTTCGGAAAATCCGCCGTAAGTAGCGCCGCCTGAATGTTTGTCAGGACTGTTAAAGGAATAGGTGGCCCCCTTTTCACAAAACTGCTCCAGATCACTTTCACAGTATTCACATTTCCCGCAGGAATCTACCAGGCATCCTACAGCTGCAAGATCACCCGCTTTGAATTTTTTAACATGCTCCCCGACTCTTGTCA
>JBLMYS010000135.1:0-6399 GCA_050258415.1 Acidobacteriota bacterium
CGTAATAAAATATGGTATTTCCATGCCCGGATTGACAAAGGTCTGGTAGGTTTCAACTATCTTAAGCTTCCTGATCCTGACCATACCCACTTCAATAATGCGGCAGGTGGATGGGCTCATACCTGTAGTCTCAACGTCCACGACGCAGAACTCTGCATTTTCAAAGGGTATATCTGTTAAGTTTTTGGGCGACATTACTAAAAATATGATTTTAAGGTTCAAATATAATGATTCTGGAGGATACAAAATTGTACAATTATTTATCCCCGTGAAATTATTTCCCGCGCCACAGAACCGGAATCCGTAATATTTTCAGGAATCCCAGCAATAAATTTAGTATTATAACTTATTAAACTTTTTAATTCGTGGAAAATTAAGTAGAAATAACTATTCTGTAATCAAATATATTGGATTTTATGGCTCTTATTAACATACTATTTATCGGAGATATAATCGGTAAACCGGGAATGGACATGGTTAGAACCTGGCTGCCCGGACTGGAAAAAAAGTACAAAGCTGATTTTATTATAGTAAACGGGGAAAATGCATCCGACGGAAAAGGATGCACTGATAAAGAGGGAAAAGCGCTCTTTGAAATGGGTGTTGGTGTAATTACAGGTGGCAATCATACATGGGATAAACACCAGTCGCAGGACTATCTCAAGACCGAAGAGCGTTATATCCGTCCCCAGAATTACCCGAAAGGGACCTTTGGCCGCGGGTACTATATCGCTGATACCCCGAAGGGAAAAATTGGGGTGCTTAATCTGCAGGGACGGGCTTTTATGGCTACAATCGACTGCCCGTTCAGAACTGCGGACTGGGTGATTGAAAAAATGAAGCAGGAAACGAAAGTTATTATTGTGGACTTCCACGCCGAGGCAACGGCTGAGAAAATTGCCCTGGCAAACTATATTGACGGAAAAATAAGCGGGTTTATCGGGACTCACACGCATATACAAACTTCGGATGAACGCATTTTGCCTAAAGGTACGGGCTATATTACTGACGTCGGTATGACGGGGCCTTATGACTCCGTAATCGGCATGAAAACCGAAGCCGCAATAAACCGCTTCCTCTACCAGACGCCTCAGAAATACCAGACTGCGGAAAACGACCTTCATCTCTGCGGGCTTTTCCTGAAGGTAGACTCCGAAACGGGTAAAACAGTAGAGATAAGCAGAATTATGATGCCGGAGTTCCTTACAAAGGCTGAATGAGCAGTTTTAATAAGTGATTAAGATACGCTGAAAATAAATAAGTCAGACTGAATAATAACTATGACAGGCTGAATCAGGTATGGAGAAGATGACTCTGCCGCGCCTGGACAGGGACGAGGAACTCTGCCGGATGCTTCTGCCTTATTGCAGGATAAAACCGGGTGAAGTGTGGTCGGACCCAAAAGGAAGGCATAAAATTGGCTGCCTCGATGCAACTGGCATTGATGAAGTGAAACTTCTTATGGAAAGTGAAAAGGCGGTAATGGCAATCCATGATCCGCCTTATAATATGGTTGCCTTCGGGGAGATGACAACTGAGGAATTTGTTAGCTGGTCAAAAAACTGGGTAGATATAACAGACTCCTTTCTGGAGGATAATTCTTCACTCTACATATGGCTTGGAGCCGATCAGAAGAACCATTTCCAGCCCTTTGCTGAATTCATCTTGATGATGAAAACTTCAAATTTTGAAAGCCGGAGCTTCATAAGCATGCGCAATCAGAGAGGCTACGGCACTCAGAAGAACTGGATGGCCGTAAGGCAGGAACTGCTTTATTACATAAAAGGTGATCCGTATTTCAACGTAAAAGCCGTTTATACAGGAATACCCAAGGTTGTAAGGGGATACTATAAGAAGGTAAACGGGCACGTAACGGAAAATATGGAAAGGAGCAAGTCCAGTTTTACGCGTGCCGGGAACATCTGGATAGACATACAGCAGGTTTTCTACAGGATGGAGGAGAACGTAAGTGGCTGCTACGCGCAGAAGCCGCTTAAGGCAATTGAAAGGATTATTCACTCCGGGAGCCGCAAAAATGACCTTATAATCGATTTTTTCTCACATTCTGGCACAACTCTTCTAGCCTCGGAGCGCTCGGAGAGAAGGTGCTCTACAATTGATATTAACCCCGTCTTCTGCGAAATAACACTCCGACGCCTCGAAAGGTACAGAACTTTAGGTAAAACCGGGTGGCAGAATTCCAACCCCTTTGCCGCTGAAATCATAGGTAACAAAACTATTCTGGATTACCTCAGGAGCCGCTACGTGGCAGAGGGAGTCCTAAGGTAGGTGAATAAGTGCGTGCAATTCGTTTTTATTATTTTTATATTTGAAACAAAAATTTAATAAACAGACCAGAACATTATGAACTTAATTGACGGAAAAAAAGTAGCTTCCGAGATCAAGGAAGAGCTGAAAAAAGACGTTTCCCGCCTGAAAGAAGAAGGCCGAAGACTTCCAGGACTGGTAACTATTCTTGTGGGCGATAACCCGGCTTCACAAAGCTATGTTAAAAGCAAGGTCAAGTCCTCTGGTGAGGTCGGTATGGTATCAAAACTGGAGAGGCTGGATGAATCGACTTCAGAAGAGACACTCCTTGAAATGATCGATTCCTACAACAGGAACGATGATTTCGACGGTATACTTGTGCAGCTGCCTTTGCCTGGGCACATCAATGAGGATAAGGTCATAAATGCAATTCTGCCTGAAAAGGACGTGGACGGCTTCCATCCGGTAAACGTTGGCAAACTGGTAATAGGGCAGGATACTTTGTACCCGTGCACACCGGCAGGGGTGCAGGAACTCCTAAAATATTACAAAATTGAAACTAAAGGCAAGCATGTAGTAGTTGTTGGCCGCAGCAACATCGTTGGAAAACCTGTAGCCAATATAATGCTGCAGAAAAAGCCGTATGCAAATGCGGTTGTTACAGTCTGCCACTCGGCCGCCAGTGACCTTACACAGTTTACAAAGTCTGCCGACATCCTGATTGCTGCAATTGGAAAGGCTAACTTCATTACTGCCGATATGGTCAAAGACGGGGTGGTTGTAGTTGACGTCGGAATTAACAGGGTACAGGACAACAGCCCCAAGGGCTATAAAATTGTAGGAGACGTGGATTTTGAAAGTGTGGCTCCAAAGTCATCCTATATAACTCCTGTCCCCGGAGGAGTTGGAGCAATGACAATTGCAATGCTTCTTAAGAACACGTACAAGGCATATTTAATGAGGACCAGAAGTTAGCGTTTGTTCAGTTCTGATTACAAGTAAATATTTATAAAATAAAATTTTGAATGGTAAAATGGATTCATCAACAATAGATAAAGTTGTTTCACAGGTTTTCATTGAGAAAGCGTTAAGAGATTTTTATTGTGTAGGAAACACATGCGCCGGCTGGGAGAAGAACGTTTTAGACCAGCCCGCGGCAGTTAAAAGCATCATCAGCCAGGGAGCTGAAAGAATTGCCGCAGGCCCCGGAGTAGGCGGCGGGATCAGCGACAAGAACCTTGCCCGCATGATCGATCATACAATCCTTAAGCCCGAGGCTACAACCGACGAGGTAAAGAAACTTTGCCAGGAAGCAAGAGAGTACGAATTTGCTTCAGTTTGTGTAAACCCATCGTTTGTACCTCTTTGCAAAGAGATGTTAAAAGGCACCAGAGTAAAGGTTTGCACCGTTATAGGCTTCCCACTGGGGGCAACAACTACAGAAACTAAAAGATTTGAAGCCGAGCAGGCACTCCAGAACGGAGCACAGGAAATTGACATGGTCCTGAACGTTGGACGCCTCAAGCAGGGTGACAATGAATACGTCTTTAACGACATTAACCAGATAGTGCTGGCAGCAAAAAAACACAATGCCGTATGCAAAGTGATTCTTGAGACTGCTCTTCTGACAGACGAGGAAAAGGTAAGGGCCTGCCTGATATGCAAGAGCGCAAAGGCTGATTTTGTTAAGACCTCAACCGGCTTCAGTAAGGGCGGCGCAACTGTTGGCGATGTAGCCCTTATGCGCTACGTTGTTGGTACTGCCATAGGCGTTAAGGCTTCTGGCGGCATAAGAACGCTTGAAGATGCAGAGGCGATGATTCAAAGCGGCGCCGATAGAATTGGCGCAAGCGCCAGCGTTAAGATTGTTACAGGCGAAAAATCCACGAAAGACGGGTACTGATGACTTTAACAATGGTAGTTACCAAAACTGATGACGGCTTTACGGCGGAAGTTCCAACAATTAAAGGATGTGAAAGCTGGGCTCACGATGAAGATACGGTAATAGACAAGACTCTTGACCTCGTTGCTTTTTACCTCAAGCTTGAACAGTCCTACTTTGCAATGGACAAGATAAGAAAATCAGGCAACAAGTCATTCTATAAAATTATCTTTAACAAGAAGTGATTTTTTGTGAGAGAATACAAAACAGGCTCACGCCTCAATAAAATTATTGAAGCCGTCAAAAGGCGCCAGCACTCGCTGAGTGTGGTAATGGAAAATATTCACGACCCGCACAATGTCTCAGCCATACTGCGCACCTGTGATGCCGTGGGAATTGCTAAGGTATCACTGCTTTATAATGTTGAGAAATTTCCGAAACTTAACCGCACCAGTTCTGCCAGCGCGGTTAAGTGGGTGGAAAGAGAGAAGTACCGCGATGTTAAGGAATGCTTCGACAACCTGCACAGTGAGGGCTTTAAGATTTATGCCAGCTCACTTTCGGAGCATTCAGTAAGCCTCTATGACATAGATTTTACGCAAAAAGTTGCTGTAGTGCTTGGAAATGAGCACAGGGGCATCTCAGAGGAAGCTGCCGAACATGCCGACGCCCTTTTCTTTATCCCGATGCACGGAATGGTTCAGAGCCTGAATGTTTCAGTTGCCAATGCCGTCATACTATATGAAGCTCAAAGACAGAGGCTTATTAGCGGGATGTACGACAGGCCTGAACTAAATGAAGAAGAAATTGACAAATTTATTGATGAGTGGTGTAAAAAATAATGGATCAAAGCTTTCAGAAAGTTGAAAAAGTTAAGGGCATGCTAAGGCTCCCGGGCGACAAGTCGATCTCCCACAGGTCTGTAATCTTCTCAGCTTTGGCTGAAGGGACCTCATCTATAGAAAATCTCTCGGATGCCGAAGACGTAAAGTCAACCATTAGCTGCTTTGAACACCTGGGCTGCTCGTTTGAGAAGTCTGGCAGCAGGCTTCTGGTTATGGGAAGGGGATTTAAGAACTTCAAAGAGCCTGAGGTTTTATATGCTGGAAATTCTGGCACCACCTCACGCCTTATTAGCGGTATTCTCGTTGCGCAGCCGTTTACTTCCGTTATTACGGGCGACGAGTCTCTTTCATCACGCCCAATGAAGAGAATTGTGGACCCGTTGACAGAAATGGGAGGCTTGATTTCAACAACACCGAAGTTTACGCTTCCAATTAAAATATCGCCTTCAGAAAAACTTCATGCAATTGAATACAAACTTCCTGTAGCAAGCGCTCAGGTAAAAAGCGCTGTTCTTCTTGCAGGGCTCCACCTGGAAGAAGAGACAACTGTTGTGGAATATACACCTTCAAGAGACCACACGGAAAAGCTACTTTCACTTAAGACTGAAGACAATGGCAAAGAAAGAAGGATCTTTGTTTCAAAAAAAGATTATCCTTCTGCAAATGAGTATTTTGTCCCTTCGGACATTTCAACTGCGGCATTCTTTATTGCGCTGGCTCTTTTATCCAAAGACTCGGATCTTGTAATTAAAAATATCAGCCTAAATGAAACAAGAACAGGCATTCTTGAGGTTTTAAGGCAGATGGGGGCTAGAATTGAGGAGGATAATGTTAAGACTACTATGGGTGAACAATATGGCGACCTTGTTGTCTTTAGCAGTGAACTGCACAACATAGATATTCCAGAAGAGATTATACCAAATGTGATTGATGAGATTCCGATTTTAAGCATTGCAGGGCTTCTTGCAGAAGGAAATTTTAAGATTTCTAATGCACATGAACTCAGAGTTAAGGAAACAGACAGGATCAGGGCTATTTGCGAGAACATGAAGATGCTCGGCTTGGATGTTACTGAAGGTGAAGACGGTTTTGAAATTGCAGGCCAAATTAAAAATCAGAATCCGGTTTTCAAAAGCTACGGCGATCACCGCATTGCCATGGCCTTCGGTGTACTTTCCTCTTTGCTGGATAATGGCGGTAAAGTAAATGATTTTGATTGCGTCGGTATCTCTAATCCCGATTTTTTAAATCAGCTTAAGTCCATTACTAAATAAAAGAGAATCTATATGGCAGAAGTAAGCTTAAAGGAAGTAACAAAGGTCTATGAAGGGGGCCAGGAGGCGGTTAAAGGTGTGTCTCTGGAGGTAAAAGACAAGGAATTCTTAGTTCTTGTAGGCCCCAGTG
>JBLMYS010000136.1:0-29215 GCA_050258415.1 Acidobacteriota bacterium
ACAACAGGGCCGATGACTTGAACAATTTTTCCTTCTTTGCCTTCGATATTGCCCATTTTTCTCCCTTAATGTTCGATAAATAAATGTTAAATTAACTAAATATCCATTTCTTTTCAATAAACCAGCAAAAATTATTCGGTTTGAAAAGGAATTTTCTGCCATCATTAAAACATATTACGCAGAAAATCAGTTCATCGTAGTCAGAGCAATCGAACCCGTTAAACGGATTTTAGCTAAAACGAAGCTGCCCTTTGAAGGCAGCTAAAATTATTTACATGTCTGTTGAAAGTACAAATCTTAAGATACGGTTATTATCCGTATCAGCCACATAAACTATCTTATTGAAAACCGCGACAGCATATGGGTGATTAAAGACAGACTTTCCGCCAAATGACTGTAGTTCCTCGCCATATGCATTAAACTTAAAGACGCTGTCTTTTGCCGCATCGGCAACAAAGATATTGCCGGAGTTATCGACCGCGGCATCCTCTGGCTGCAGGAAGCGGTTTACCTCCATCATCTTTGCATTGCCCGGCTGGAACCTGCTTACGTAACCCGTAAAAATACCGGTGGAAACAAACTGAAGCCACTGTGCCTTAAAGCTGTTCTCGCCTAAAAGCGTAACGACAAAATCCTTATTCCTGCGGTTAAAAGGCGTAAGGGAGCTTATTTTATTGGCTGAAACAAGTCCCGTACCCTCAGGCGTAATAAGAGGAACGCGCCCCATGAGTGTATCTTTTTTATCTCCGGCATAAGCTGTTTTCTGAAACATCAGTATTGAGTTATCGGGGTCGACCTGGCTCGTATTCTCCGGTCCTTTACGGCTTACAAAGAAAGAGTTGTCGTAAAACACGCAGACGCCAGTGTATTCGCGGCGCTTTACTTCATCGAGGAACCTGAAATCGTTAACTGCAGGAAGTATCCTGGTCACAGGTGCAGAGGCAATATTATGTCCGCTTGCATAAAGATTAATCTTATAGACAGCGCTGACAGATATTGTATTGCCCTGGATGGTTGTATCGAGTGTAGCGCAAACGATCAGGTTATCCTGGAAGTCCTGTGCAAGCGCAACAGGATGTTTAATTGCCTTAGTGCCCAAAAGGTCGCCGTTAAGGTTCATCATAACAATGCGGTCGTTGTATGTATCGGCCACATAAACAAAAGGCTCATGTCCGATAATAATATCCATCGGCCTGTTAAAACCTTTCCAGTCGGGGTTTTGCTTAATATAAACCGTATCACCGATCTTTCCTATATTCCCGTTGGACTGAGAATTTACGATTTCACTTATATCCAGCTTACTTGAGTCGCATTCGAGTGCGATAAACGAGAAGAGTGCTATAAAAGCAGGCAGTATAAATTTCTTAAACTTCATAATTACAAACCCAGAATTAATGAAAATCTGTGAGCCGACCCGAGTCGTGTAAAGTTCGAGAAGGCATAATCAAAAGTAACGTCGGCCACCCTGAGCGGCATTCTAAGGCCGGCGCCGAGGGAGTAGTTTTGTTCTTCAACATTAAACTTATATCCGCCGCGAACGAAAAAGATATTTTTCCATTTGTATTCAATACCGGTCGAGACGTTTTCGCTGTTGTCGTTCGGATGGTTCAGCTGAATGGAAGTTGTAACCATCTGGTCCTCCGACTGGTAAGGTTCGAACGCGAAACCGATTCTGAATATTGTAGGAGGAGAAAACGACTGCCACTGCGATTTATTTCTTCCTCCGAAGAGCACCACGTCGCCATCGGGAGCCATATTATTTCCGAAGTTACTCACCGTAACGGCAAATCTTGACGTTCCGAGGCCCGTCCAGTAATAAGTGCCAAGGTCTATCATCACGCCGCGCATTTTCAGTTTATCGAGTGTTTCCTCGACGTATCTTACCGTGCCGCCGAAGGAGAACTGTTCGGTCATCTTTCTTGAATAAGAGACGGCAAAGGCGACATCTCCGAAAGTAAAATACTCCCCTGTTCCGAAAGGCTGCACCTCAGTAGTAACAGGCATCTCCTTTGTATGCAGAGAAGTCAGCGCAACGCCCACGGCGTCATTCGAAGAGAAGTGATAAAGTCCCCCGACAAAGTCGTGCTTTAAGTCCACAAGCCACTCGTTATGAGAGAACATAACCTGGTCTGAATTAGACTGAATGAGACCGGCGGGGTTCCAGTAAAGGGCTGAGACATCGTTAGCGACTGCGACGAATGCATCTCCCATGGAAGCGGCTCTGCCGCCAACACCCACCTTAAGGAACTGGAGTGCCGAGATACCGGCCCTCTGGCCGCCGAGTGTCGGGAAAAGCTGAGCTTTAGCCTCAAAGCTCAGTATGCAAATAAAAAATATTATTAATAATTTCTTCATATCAGAATTTTAAGCTTAAACCAAATTTAATATTTCTTCTAGTTAGATATCTTGCCGGATTATCCGGATATGCGCTAAGAGGAGCCTGAAGGTCCGGGTATCTGGGATCGTTCCATGAGTTAGGAACCGGATCTCCGTATTCATAAGCGCGCCCGGTTACAGGATTAATAATTGCCGAGTTTTTAGTATCCAGGAGATTATTTATTTCCATGAATAAAGACATTTTAAGCCCGGCTACAGTAAAGTACTTTTCGACATTAAGGTCAACCCAGTACCAGTCCTTTGCAAGCATTCCGTAGCGGTTTGCGATGTCGGTCTCGTATTCAGGTTTTCCATCCTGTGCATAGTTGCCAGTGAATTTTTCGGCAGTATATCTTTTGCCCGATTCATAGAAGAATTTGAGATAGATGTTATAGTCATCCAGAATTCCCGGGGCGAAGCCGAAGAGCGGTTCATCCTTGAGTATGTAGAAATTCATTACCAGAGAGCCGGTAAAGGGGCGGTCCCATCCGGTATAGTTTTCCTTGATCGATTCGTTCAGGTTGCCTCTTACAACAAGTGCGCCTTCATCGGCCGAAGAGCTCTTGCCCGTAACGATCGCATAAGAAAGTGAGCCAACGGCATTAAATGCCCTGCCCATTCTTTTCTTATATTCAAGTTCAAGTCCACGTGAGCGCGCGTAATCCTGGTTTGTATAGGTTATAAAGCTCTGAGAGGAAAAGCGGGCCGAAGAAATTACGGCAGAGCGTGTTGAGATATAATCGAATATATCTTTATAGTAAGCCGTAACAGTCAGGACGTCATTTTCCGAGAACTGGGATTTCAGGCCAAGTTCGTATGCCACAGTCGTCTCAGGGTTCAGGTTCGGGTTGCCGAATTTCTGGAAGCTGGACTTTGCGCTCGAAGGGCTCAGTTTAGCATAAACGTACTGAGGTTTTGGCCATTTGCTGAAATGCCCGTATGAGAAGAAGAGCGTCTGGTTATCCGAAATCGGGTGTGATATACCGAGTCTCGGGCTCAGGCGGGCCTTGAAGTGCCTGTTACCGAAGATCTTATATGTATCTTCGTTATATTCTTTTCTTATCTGATCGGGTATTGTAATAACATCGGGGTTAGCTACGGCGTCATCGACGTATTTGCCGGGAAACCAGTAATCCATACGGAGCCCGAAGTTAAGTATCATACCGGAGAAGTTAATATTATCCTGCGCATAGAAAGCTCCGGTTGCGGGATAGACTTTATAATAGTCGTTATTGAGACCCATAGTACCTATCCACGGCTTATAGATATCCAAAAGCTGCATTTCTGTAAGCGAGAGGTTAAAGCCGGCCTTGAATTTATTTTTTTCATCGAAGAAGCTTGTAAGGTCTCCCTTTACAGAAAATTCTTCAAAGTAGTGGTCGTGCCAGGTATAAGGGTTACCCACGTCCCAGAATCCGTCTCCCGGAATAACGCCTAGTGTATCGCGGTTAGTATTATAGTATTCCAGCGGGAAATTTGTAATATCCTTAGGTTCGACGTAGTCTTTCCAGTTAAGACCGTTTGCATCGGAGCGAAGGTGAGTAAAATACTTGCCCACTTTAAGCTCATAAAATGTCTTGGTGTTTAATGTATGAGTCCAGGTCAGTGTATTATAAACGTTGTCATGTGTATAGACGTTTGCGTTATCCAGTATATTCTGGAATTCATACTGGTAGCCCGGGCTCGGTTCAACATACTCAAGGTTTGACTGCAGTGACTGTGAGTTCTGGTTAATATCCACAGAGCGGTTATAAGAATAGACCAGTTTCATAGTAGGGGTCAGTTTATAAGTAAGCTTACCCATACCCGACCAGGAGTTTTCCTCTCTTGGAGAAAACCTGCTGCCATAGAATATTGAAGAGTAGAGTCTGTTGGCGGCAGCCTTTTTATAGCCCTGGGTAATACCGTCGCTAAGGCCCATATACATGCTTCCGAAGAATGACAATTCGCCGGGGAGATTAACACCCAGGGCCGGAAGGAGCATTCTTGTAAAGGGTTCGGGGCCGGATAAGTTAGCCTCAAGAATATCTATATTAAATACGTGGTCGGAGGCCTTATTTCCGAAGTTATCCTTTTTATAGGAAACATAGCCGTGGAACTTGTCGCCGCCTTCTCTTGTCCTTACGTTCACGACGCCTGAGGTAGCCTGTCCGAACTCTGCGTTATAGCCGCCTGTAATAACTTCAACTTCCTCCAAAGCGTTTGAAGAGAGCTGAAGGCCGAAGCCGGTACCGGAGAGTGGGTCCTGCACAGAAACGCCGTCGACAAGAAGAGCGTTTTCGTAGGAGCGTCCGCCGCGGATATGGATTTCGTTGTCAGTTTTAACGACGCCTGCCTGCTGGGTTACGAGGTCGTTAATATTTTCAACGGAAGCCATTTCAATATCGTCGCGGGAGAGAGTTTTCTTGCTCTGAGTTTCCTCGACATCAACCAGCGGTTTCTCGCCAATAATTACGACGTCCTTATCGAGCGTGAGAGCCGATTCTTCAAGTTTAACGTCAAGAGATTTTGTTTTGTTTGATTCTATTTTGATGCCGGTAAACTGGACGGTCTTATAACCGATAAAAGATACCTCAATTGTATATGTACCGGTAGAAACGTTGTTAATGGCAAATTTACCCGAGACATCCGATTGTGCTCCGTAGTAAGTACCCTTAACGATGACGTTCACGCCCGGGAGAAATTCCTTTGTTCTGGCATCAGAAATCTTTCCCTCAATTCTCCCCTTTTCCTGAGAGAACAGCTGAAGAGAAAACAAAGCTGAAAAGAAAGCAATTAGTATAATTTTTTTCATAATGTTAAACCAAAGTCCTCAAAAAAGATCTTTTCCAGTAACAGTTTTACATTTCCCTGGTTGCCGTCAGATTTTGAAAGCGGGAGTTCGATAAAAAAGAGTTTCTTTTCGGAATCTCTCAATCCGATAGTTTTATTTCCTGTAAGCTGTGTTGTCACAAGGCTATAGACAGGCACACCCGTGCCGCTGGTCGGGTAAATGCTTCTTACTCTGAAGACCGTTCCGGAAGTTTTGAGTTCAGGGTAAGCCTTGTCCGATGTAGCGGATGTATTGGTATAGAGTGTTGTCAGGTAATCCTTCTTTGGAGTTGTACCAACAGAGTCTACCGGGAGAAAAGCCTTCAGCACCTGATTATCTATGATCGAAGGCAGAGTCATTGAGAATGCAATTTTTCCACCATCGTCAATAAACTTTCTGGAAGCAGTGCTAGCAAGTGATATATTCGGGTCGTTATCGTTATTATACCAGAAGATATACTTAAAGAGTTTTATTGTCTCAAGGAAAGTAACGTTGTCATATGGTACTTTATTCTTATTAATGTCCCAGACTTCAAACTTGCCTGCGAGTGATCCGCCGTGCATTGTATTGAAGGTATTTCTGTAGAAGTCCGCTGCATTATCTTCAAGCTTACTATCGTCAATAATAAGGAAATTGCTTACCGGTTTTTTAACATACCATTTTCTGGATTCGGAAGGCAGCGCATTAAAATTGCTCTTTGCTCCGGAAATGTCTTCCACCTGTATATAGACTCTGTTATTGCCGTTAAGCTTAAGGCCTGTAAGTTTTTCAGGGAAAATATTTCCCTCAGAAGCGTTAAGCAGAATTTCGGTTTCAGCTCCTGGGGTATTAAAATTTTTCATACGGAGCATAACGAGTCTTGTATTGCCGGGCAGTGTCACGAATTTAGTAGTATCATTAAGGGCAATATTGACCTTTACGATAGTCTCCTGCCCGTCAAGGTCCTCTGCGTCCCAGCCCAGAGTCATTACAGGGTATGATGTATCGGGCAATGAAGTCAGGCTATTGAATTCCACTTTAGGGGCGGAATTTTTAATAGGGTATTTAAGGCTTGCGGGTTTAGGGTCAATAAGACCTATGTCATAAAATTTTTCGCCGGGGTTATACTTACCGTCGCCGTTCTGGTCAACGAATGGTTCAGGTCCGAAATCAATACCATTCTGGATAACAGAGTTATCATAGACTCCGTTTCCGCCGTTATCGACAGCCGCGACCCTGAAATCGTATTTAATATCGGAGGCTCCGATTCTAAGGGCAAAAGTGCTGTCGTTTTTAGTGGTAAATGTCCAATGCACATTATCCCACGTAAAATAGTAACCCACCACGAGGCCGTCCGGGTCGTCGCCCCACCAGCTGACCTTAAGCCTGCTTTGCTGTTGTGATATTTCACCGTCAGGGAATAACGAAATATAAGTATGCGGCGCCTCATTAGTAAGGAGGCTGTCTGTAAGCTTTTCATTACAAGCCGCAAGAGCAAGTGCGAGCAGTAAAAAAGGCACAAAACGTAAAAGTATCTTCATGTTTTTATTAAATGGTATTGAGAAATTTCCTAATAACACTATTCTGTTCGAGCCGTAGAACACAAACTGATGATAAAATTCCCCCTCTTCCCCGCTCCCTGAAAAAGGAAGCGGGGATTATGGTGAGGGTAAACATTTTCAGCTGAGTCAGAAGAAATTACTTCAGCAGAAGCATCTTCTTTACTGAGTTAAAGCTGCCTGAATTTAACTGGTAGAAATAAATTCCTGAAGGCATCGTTGAGGCGTCAAATGAAGCCTTATAGGTGCCGCCATTCTGGAACTGGTTAACCAGTGTTTTAACTTCCTGGCCCAAAAGGTTGAATACCTTCAGAGTAACCATAGAGCCCTGAGGAACAGAATATTCTATAGTTGTTGAAGGGTTGAACGGGTTCGGGTAGTTCTGTTTCAGGCTATAGCTACCAGGAACGCTGTTATCAGCAGACTGTACGCCTGAGAGGTAGCCCTTAAAGTCGTCGTTAGTTCTCGGGAAGAGCTTATAGTTTCCGTGAGTATAGACTAAAATACCAGTAATGCTGCTGAACTTATTGCCTGTCATAACCTGTGTCCATTTCGTGTCTTTGTTGAGCAGTGTATCATAGCCGTTTTGATAAGTGCCGGAGCCATCCTGAAGTTCAACCCTGGTGCCAGTGCCTGACTGATCGGCAACTAGAATTTCGCCGTAGTTGTAGGTTGGGCTATTCTCAGCGTTTGACATAAGGACGCTTAAATTGGTGTATTTAACGAGCACACCTTCATATTTTTCGGCGTCAATGGTTCCATTTTTCTTCGTAGCGATGTCGGCAGTTGAAAGTTCAATTGGAGCCGGCAGAGTGTTATTTGAAGAAACAACAGTGATTGTCTTAATAGAGTCGATTCTCGTATTTGAACCGCTTTCGACTATAGTACCGGTAACTGTAACCTTGTCCCCCTGTCTGAGGCTGTATGCTTTCTGACCGAATACCCAGATACCGCTCCATGGAGCAGATCCATCCTGGATATATACTCTTGGTGCGCCTTCAGTATCAGTAGAGTTTCCGGGGATACCTAATGTATCGGCAGTTACGACACCGGTAAGAGTAACTTCATAGTTGGTGAAAGGACCGTAGCCGCCGCCAAGAGGACTGTACTGCACGTCCTTAATGGTAGGCTGCCTGTTGAGCACGAGGAATGAATAGTTACCTTTTACTGTATCTTTCGGGCTGCATGAAGCAAGTCCCTTATTGTCTTTTGCCAGGACAAAATAATCGACGTAAGCTGAATCCTTCGAGATAGGAGGAATTGTCGCCTTGTATATGGTCTGGTCAGTTGTAGGAGCCATAGCAAGGGTATCATAAGCACTGCCGTTTACGCGGTAGAGAAGTTTTACGCTTGCAATTGTTCTGCCTTCCTGGAGTGTTACGACTTTTGAAGTAATATCCACGCTCTGGCCTTTTGAAACGGCAACTGTATTTCTTTTTACAGCTGAGACTGCAGGAGGCACAGTTAAGATTTTAATATCGCCAGGGTACAAAGGAGTAATATGGTAACCGGTTTTGGTTGTGCCCCACCAGTCCTGAATCATTCCTCTTATATCAATTTCACTTCCGTTATCAGGAAGAACGTAATCATTATAGTCGGGGAATTTGTTAGTTGACCTTAAAGAAAAATAGCCCGACTGGTCGTACATATAAATTTTATTCCCCTTGTCATCGACTGCGGTAAATGTACCGTCGGCAGGGTTACTTTCAGTAACCTGTACGTCCTTAAAAGAGACATACATTCCCTCGTACTTTTCAGCAAGAGGGTTAATAACGCCGTCGCTCTCGAAGTCGGAGATTTTCATTTCGAGGGGAGCCGGTCTGCGTGTAGCCGAGCCCAGTGCCTCAATCTGTTTTGTAGTAAGAATGTTAAACTGTGTAGTTGTCTGATATTCAGAAGCATAGCCTGTAAACTCAACATACTGTGCTGTATCAACAGTATTCAGCATCGTTGCCGGGTTCTGGTCGTTCTGAATAACAACCATTCCTCCCCATTCCTTGGAAGAATCCTGCACATAAATTGAGTAGCGCTTGCCTGAATAGATAACAGGCTTAGACGTGGCGTCGTTCGGATCCTTGAGTGTGCTATTCATGACAATAGCGCGGATCCTGACGGTATCTGTAAGGAGCGCTTTTTGCTGTTTTGCATTAAGGTCTTCATCCGTACGGTACTGGATATCCTTAATAGTTTTTAATGGATATACTTTCTGTGCAAATGAAGAAGCGCTTAAGAGAATCAGAGAAATCAATAAGTATCTAAGTTTCATAAAGGCCTCATAATATGTTAATAACTAAACAAAGTATCCGGGAAGCTCCCGGAGAAAAATCGGGATTTAAGGAATCATCATTTATTTAACGATCAGGAATTTCCCTTTTTTAATTTCGCCAGTCTGGGAGTCCTTCACCGTAAAGAGATAGAGTCCGCTTGCGATAGCCTGGTCGTTATCACTTATAATATCCCATGCCTGTTCGCCGCCCGCCATAATCTGTGTCTGGTCCTTGGCATAAGTTTCAAACCATCTCATGTCGCTTCCGTTGCTGTTCGAATCATGATGTAATCTTTTTACTATATCGCCGGCAAGTGTATAGATTGTAATTTCGCACTCGGCCGGGAGGTTATAGAAGTAAATCTTTCTTAATCTTTCGTTATTCCCGTCCCAGTAAGCATTGCCGTAATAGGGATTAGGATAGACGCCAACCTGGGCCTTCTCGTCAGAAGTTGCGGGTGTACCGGGTATAACGCGTCTTGAGGAAGCAAGCACGCTGGACTCGAGGCTTTCGAGGTTATTGTCGGTATCGCCTTTATCGAAAGCAGTTACGGAATATGTATACTGCCATCCGTTTAAGAGGTTGTCGATTTCAAACTTATAATAGTATTTGTTTGTATCTGCAGGGAAAGTAACCGGTTCGTTAAGCCTGACTTTAGAAAATCCGGTATTGTAGCCCACATGGTCATTAAGGCTGTCGAATTCTGCCAGTGTTACAAGCGAGCCCAGGACGTCCTGCGTAGAAGTAAGGTCGTATCCGGCATTTGTTCTATAAAGCCTGTAGCCTTCAAAATCCTTTTTAGATGAGATTGGGTCAATAGAGCTTTCAGCTCGTTTATCCCAGTAGATTGTCACTTTCCTGTCCTCGGGTACGACCTTAACCTGAGGGCTTGCAGGAGGAGCGGGCAGAATAAATCTTTTAATTTTCCCGTCGCCGTCGAGGTCCTCGCCGGGGTCCAGGACGCCGTTGCCGTTTTTATCCTCGCCGTTATAAGCTCTTAGTGCCCAGCCGGCGTTAGTAAAGAGATTTTTCTTTTGTTCTTTTGTATCAAGTATTGCAGGGTCATATCCCGCTTTCTTAGCGCATACGATTGCAAAGGACACGTTAATTGAGTCTCCGGGAGCAATATGAGAAAACGGGCCGGCAGTCACCAGGATTGAACGGTTACTTGGGGCCTGGAGAGTAGCGAGGCTAACGCCATTATTAAATTTAACGCCGTCTGTAAAGTAGCCGAGCATTTTCTCATATCTCTGCAGGTCATCCATTGGAGTAAAGAAGAGCGGATCGCTTGTATTTGAATGCGTCCAGCTTACAAAGTTTGCATTATTTAATGACGGTGCGGCACCAAGGAACTGAATGCCGACGTAGCTGTCGGTAAAGCCGACGTCGCCGTTGGCGTCAAATTCATAGCCAATTTTAAGTGAGTCTGAGTAGCCGTTTCCGCCATGAGTAAAGAAGTTGCTGGTTCCGGGAGGAGAAACAATTGTATTTCTGATAACGGTATCGGTCCAGAGTCCGACACAAACGCTGTCTATATATTTATCCGAAACATTTTTAATCCAGTAGTTCATAATGACGAAGAAGTTGGCGAAAGAATAGTTCCAGGCATAAGATTCCTGGTGTACCGCGATGCCGAGTGGAATATGGTCCGGAATGGGCTCATTGTTAGATCCTATGAGCACGCGGTTTGTGTCGACAAAATCCATTACAAAGTCCTGATGGGATACAGCCTTAGGACTGAAAACCTTGGAAGTCAGGAGGCTGGAGCGTTCGACAATACGGCTTCCGGGCAAATTGGTGTATTCGAAGCCGCCGCCGCGCGAAGAGACAGATGATTTATCGACGGCGCCGGTAGTAACGAAGGGTCCGGTTTTGCCAGATCCCGAGGCATCTTTGCTGACGTAACCGCCAACCCAGAGGCCGCCGGCAAAAATATGTTCAATGCCGCTGCCCAGAGGGTATTCGCATGAAGGCTGTTTGGGCCACCTTCCGCTGAATCCATTGCCATACATACCGAAATTTGTGAGTGTGAGGCCGATGTTTCCGATATTAGTAAATTTGGAGTTATCGTCGTCAGTTGTCTTATTAAGTCTTTTCTGGCTATCCTGCGCATTAATTGAGCAGGCGGAAAAGAAAATAATTGAAAGGACTAGTAAAAATTTTGTTTTCATTAAGCTATTCATTAATGGTATATTTTAAGGCACAAAAAAATAACCATTATGATAATCTATAGCAACAAAATTCTTTTAATTTTGGAAAATACCGGGAAGGGTTATTCGTCCACGAGGAAGAAGTAAATGAGGGCGCCGAAATTGACCTGAAGGGCGCCGAAGGCAACTCCGCTATAAAGATCATACCTGTTTGTCCTGTCTAAGAGCGCGCTGTCCCCTGTCGAGTTATACTGGTCGTATGTTTTGTTTGCCTTCATTTTATAATAGGCCGCCGTAGTACCCAGGGCGACGGCTGTGCCGAGGAGGAACTTGAACATATTTGTCTTAAAGAAACTTTCCTGAGGTTTTTTCCCCAAGAACTGCAGGTCAACTACGGGGTTTTGTGCCAGCTCTTCGGACGTTAAGAACACAGGTTTATAATTTGTCTTTTTAATTTCAACCTGAGGGACCGTTCTGTAAATAGACAGCGGTGTACTTCCAAGAAGAGAATCGCGGTAGTAGACGTCGGCATTGTCGGGGTTGGTTCTAAGAAAAGCGGTTTTCTTAAAGCTGTATTCCAGGTTTTTGGTAACGCCGCATTCAGCGACAAAAATTGAGTCCTGAATCTCCTGAGCCCCCCATTTGCGGGCTTCATCCTTAATAAAAATCTTATATCTCCCCTTTTCCACTTCCCGGGACACGTGTCCGCTTCCGATAAAAGAATCGTTCAGGAATATAACAGCCGAGGAATCCCCGGTTGAAATATTCAGAACGGAGGTGCATTCCTTATTCTGGGCCGTTGCCGCAAAAAAAGGAATTAAAAGCAAAAGAAGCAAAAAATACTTATTTAGCGCGTTCATAAGCCATTACCTTGCCGTTATCAACACCCAGATAAAGAGTTTCATTGTAATAAACCGGGGAAAGACGGACCCTTCCCTCGAAGTACATGGTTTTCGATATCTGTCCGTTTTCAACATTTATAAAATAGAGCTTCTTGTTCAGGTCAGGCTGCACGAGAAAGTCGTTAAAGAGAAGTGGTGTAGTATTAACGACCCCTTGGGTTGAAACTTTCCAGAGAAGTTTTCCGGTGCTTTTGGAAAGCTTAAAGACCTCGCCCCGAAGGTTTCCCACGTAAACATAACTGGCGTCGAAGGCGGGAAAAATATTTATTTTATATCCGGTCGGGTATTTCCAGAGGAGGTCGCCGGAGCTAAGCCTGAGGCAATAGAGGACGCCGGAATTATCTGCTGTAAAGACCGTATCGCCCGAGATAGCAAAGCCACCTTCAAAGCCGCTTCCTATTTTCTTCTCATAGTTTAAGGTGCCGGTACGGGCATTAAGGGAATAAACGTTTCCCTTGTCGTTTCCGAATATGAGTCTGTCGCCTGAGAGTGCGGCCGAAGAGTGGATGAATCCTTTTGTATCGTATTCCCATACTTTCTGGTTCGCGTTATCATACATAACAGCCTTACCCTGTTCGGTAAGGAAAATAACTCCGTCTTTTGTCTTAACGGGTTCGCTTTCCACCTTGCCGTCAACTTCGTATTTAGCTGTCTCCTGTCCCGAATGGAAGTTAAAATTATAGATAACAGAGTTGTTCTCCTTGTAGCCCGTAAGGGGAAAGGTCAGCACGAACTCATTTATAATGGGAGCCGGTACGATGGCGCCTTTATATTTAATAAAGCCTATTTCCTTTCCCCCGTCGCCATTAAAGGCATAAATTCTTCCCGATAAATCGGGAACAAACACATAGTTTTCGAAAGCTGTAACCGAAGTAGGGCTGAAGCCCCCGTTTATCTCCCCTTCCCACTTAAGTTTCAGAGTGTCGCCAATATTTACGGGTACAAAAAACCTGCGTGAGGAGTTCCCGCCGAACATTGAATAAGAAGGGCTGCCGAATTTGGCCGCGGGAATAGCAATATTGCTTGAGCAGCCTGCCATAAAAAGCGCAAGGAGCGTAAGAGCCGCATTAAGAACGAGTATTTTCAATTTCCATGTAATATTCATTAAAAGTCCCATCCTATAAAGAACTGATAGAATAGTTTAGGCTGCAGGCTCTTAAAGTTATTTTCTATCTTTTTGCCTATATCGTAACGGAGCGTTATGATATCGAAAAGGTTAATTCTCAGTCCGCCGCCAAGGCTGCCCAGTGTTTCCTGATATGTTTTATCCCATGCTCCGCCGCTATCGAAGAAGAGCGCGCCCCGGATATTCGGGAAAACGAAATCGATAAAAGGGAATCTTACGGCAAAAAGATCTATCAGCGGGAATCTAAGTTCAAGTGAAGTAATCCAGAGTTTCTGCCCGCGGATAGACCATCTGGGCCAGCCTCTTAAATCCCAGCTTCCCCCCATAAAGTATCGTCTTGCCTCTTTTCCATCGTTATAAAGGAGGGCGGTTCTAAGGGCAAGGGCACTTTTGTAGCTCAAACGAAAATAGTTTCTGAAGTCAAAAATCATCGTATAGTAATTTACGTTGCTATATTTAATGTCGTTCGTAAAGCTTAAGAGCACGCGGAATCTCATGCCGTCTAAAGGTCCAGTCGGGCCCCAGAGTGAGTTATCCATTACATAAGAAATGGAATTTGTGGCCAGGAGCGCCTTTCTTTCGATGACATTTTGAATCACCTCTTTATCGGAGTTAGCCAGGGCTACGCTGGCCTCTATTCTGGAGAATTTGCTAAATGGGTAGAAGAGCGTAAAATAGCCTCCAAAGCTTCTTTCCCAGTAGTATTCATCCGAATCCATTATATCATAGCGCCTGCCCGAGTAGTTAAAGAGTCCGTATGCATAGTTTGTCCTGTTTCCGATATTAATTCTGGAGATGGCAACGTTAAAGCTTTTTAATATATCGCTTTGGACCTCAGCCGTGTTATAGATGAGGAAATAGTAGTTATCGTTGCTCAGGAGGTCGCTCAAAGAAAACAGTGCACCTCCCTGCGTGCCGTAGACGGGGTCTGTAGTAACCTGGCTCTGCGCGTAGTCGAGAGTGTACTTATTCTCATATTTCAGTTTTTCCTTAATAGAGGCGCCTTCAAGTTTTTGGGCAACCCACTTGCCGTCGGTGAGCGTAAAGTCGAAACCGACGAATTTATAAACCGAGTCGGCGGGAGCCTTCAGTTTTATTCTATAGAGCTGGAAAGAGAACTTTTCGAAAGCGGAAGCTACGACCTCGTTATTATTGATAAAAGAGTAATCAAAGACGCTGGTAACAAAATTTGTCATCTGTGTCATGCCCGAGGGTTTTCCGTCCCTCATCTCCACTTTCCAGAGGTTCTGTATGCCGTCATAGTCGGAAGTAAAGTACAGGCTGGAGAAATCGGGTGTGAACTCAGGGCTTTTGTTATTTGCGTCGCAATATGTAAGATAGCGCGTGGAGTGGTCGTTCAGGTTATACTCGAAGATATTATATTTTTTCCTGAAGATTCCCTCTGTCCTGTCGGATGCAAAAACGACCGTAGTATCGTTTTTCCCGAAAATGGGGTTTATATCGCTATAGTAGTCGTTAGTAATTCTTAAGAGTGTGCCTTCCTGGTAGTTATAGACGAATATGTCGGAGTATCCACGTCTGTCGATGGACTGGAAGACAACTTTTTTGCCATCGGAGGACCATCTGGGTGAAGACATGCTGATAAGTTCGTTATTCTGGTAATCTTTTAGCATTTTATCTTCACCAATTGAGTAGAAGTGGAGGGCGTCGGTGCCACCGGTTTTTGTAATAAAAGCAATAATGCCGTCTTTTGAGACATTAAGTGACGCATCCAGGAGGTGGAAGGCCTCAAAGACCTCTTCTTTTTCGCCGCGCACGAGGATCTCGGGTTTCGGGCGGTCCTTTTCCTTCTCAAAATTCTTTAATGGCATCTCATAGATTGAGGAGTATCCGTCACGGTTTGCCACAAAGAAAACGTATGGCTCGCCGTTTTTTTTATAAAACGAGGGTGAAAAATTAAATCCCATATCGGTAAGCTTCTGTGCCCCGTTTTCTGGAGGGATTTTATTTTTCAACAGGGGGAAATATCTCTGTTTGAGGTAATAATTCCAGTCGCGGTCGATCTCATCAATTGACTTCCCTATTACGTATTCCATGAGGTCGTTGAAGTTTTCGAACTGCCAGAAGTTTTCGAGCAGAAGGCCAATCTTCTCCTTGCCGTATGTATCGGAAATAAAGGCCAGGAGGTTCTGCCCTTCCTTATACATCTGGAAAGTGCCGAAAATCATATAGATATCCTTAAGGCCGACGAACTGGTCGTTAATAACGGCATCTCTCATAACCATTTCAGCCTGTTCATCCCAGGTAGTGGACCAGTATTCAGCAAGTCCCTCAGTAAACCACAAAGGTGGGTAGCGTTCTGTTGTGACCCTGTGGTCTGTAAGGACGCGGTAGATTTTATTAGTCATAAAAACGTGCACGAGTTCGTGTCTTATGACGTGGCGGAATGCGTCAATTGAGCCGAGGTAAGGGATTACGACTCTGCCTTTCAAGAACTCGAAGAATCCACCTACGCCTTCAGGTATAAAGCCGGGAGTGGTATTTGTCTGCTGGAAATGGATATGCGTATTATAGAAAATAAGGGGGATTCTGCCTGTAACAATGCTGTTGAATTTGACCTTAAGGTCGCTAAAGGCCTCCTCGGCAAAGTTAGCGCCTATTTCAGCCATCTCCTCAAAGTCGTCATAAAAATAGATATCGAAGTGTTCGGTTTTGAGGACCTTCCAGTTGAAGTTATCGTACTGGACTTTATTTCTTCCGAAGAAGTAGAACTGTGCCTGAGGCGCAGACTGGAAGACAAGAAGAAACAGGATCAGGTATTTAATTTTATTTGTAAGCAATCGATTCATTCAAAACTTAAAATTTTTGATTGGGAAAACATGCCCAAGCCCCGCCACAGGCAGGCAGGGCTGTGTCAATATCATGCCGCTAAAGGCGGCATTTGAATGCAATACAACTTATAAATACAGTATAATGAAAATTTATATCGTTATGAAAGGATATTTTAGAGAATAACCGGGTATTTTTTCTCCTTACATGAAATTGTTAGTCTGCTCGATTAAATTTTCCGAAAAGAACTTTTCAATTTTTTCAGAAATCTGCTGCAGCGATCCAAAGCCAAGGCATTCACCGGCCAATTCCTGTGCCTTAGCATAATTAAGGCTTCTAATGATTCTTTTTATGTATGGAATTGAAGAAGGAGAAACGCTTAGAGAGTCGAGCCCCATTCCAACCAGGAGCGGGATTGCAATAGTATCGCCGGCCATTTCCCCGCACATGCTAACGAAAGCATGACCTCTTTGTCCATTCTTAATTATCTGGTTTATTGTTCTGATGACAGCCGGGTGGAACTCCTGGTAGAGCATGGAAACAATTTCATTTCCGCGGTCCACGGCCAGAATGAACTGAATCAGGTCGTTAGTGCCGATGCTTAAGAAATCGACCTCGTCGGCAAATTCCTTTGCCAGTACGGCAGCCGAGGGCACTTCGATCATGATTCCGAGCTGGAGATGGGAGTCGAACTTGAGGTGTTCTTTTCTCAATTCCTCTTTGCACTCTTTAATTAGAGCCTTTGATCTTTTGACCTCTTCCATGGAAACGACCATAGGGAGCATGAGTTTAACGTTTTTATGGACGCTTGCCCTTAAGACAGCCCTGATCTGTGATTTGAATATTTCCGGGTTATCGAGTAAGAATCTGATGCCTCGCCAGCCCAGGAAGGGGTTAGGTTCCTTGACGTCGTGCGGCAGGAACTTATCGCCACCGACGTCGAAGGCACGGATAATGACATATTCGGGATAAATTTTCTGAGCCAGTTCGTGGTAAGCCAGGTACTGCTCGTCCTCGCCCGGGAAGGTATCGAGGCCGCCGAAGATCTGTTCGGTTCTCAGGAGGCCTATTCCCTTAGCCCCGTTTTCAATTAAGTAGTCCACTTCGTCTGTAATGTCAATATTTCCGCGAATAATGATCTCATGTCCGTCCAGAGTAACGGCGGGTTTATCCCTAAGTTCAGCAAGTTCCTTATCGAACTGCGTGAGTTTTTCAATTTTATTTCTATAGAAATTAAGCTGAGTTTCGTCGGGCTTTAAGATAACAATTCCGTGGAAGCCGTCCATAATGACCAGGTCGCCGTCTTTAATTTTTGCCGTAGCGTCGTGAGTTCCGACGACGGCGGGGATTTTCAGCGAGCGCGATACAATTGCGGCGTGTGAAGTAAGGCCGCCGAAATCTGTAATATAGCCTTTAACGTTGCTTTTAGAGAACAGTATTGTATCTGCAGGTGTAAGAGAAGAAGTAACAACAATCACCTGGTTAGTAATCCTGGACTGAAGTCTTTTTTTCTGAAGGTTTCTTATAATTCTGTTTTTAATGTCCTCTATATCCTGGCTTCTTTCCTTCATATAGAGTTCATCACTGGCGTTCATGAGCTCCTGGTAGCGTGTAATCTCGTCGTTTACGATATATTCAGGGAGTCTTCTTTCAGTTTCAATTCTTTTTACGATCTGGTCGATTAAGACGGGGTCGTCTAAAATCATGAGTTGGGCTTCAAAGATGGCAGCCCTGTTTTTCCCCATTTTTTCAATAGCGATGTCAAAGACCTTTCTGAGCTCGTACTTGGATCTTTCGATTGCCTCTTTGAGGTTTTCAATTGCCTCGGGGATATCCGAAACGATTCCGTCCTTGATTTCAAGCTTTTCCTTTTCATAGAGGTAAGCCTGGGCAATTGCGATACCGGGAGCGGCAGCAATACCGTTTAATATATTAGAATCCGCAACATTTAACTTTTTCACAGTTCGTCAAAGCCTCTGTTAAAGTAATTCGTTATTTCCTCGGCAGCTTCATTTTCATCTTCTCCGTCGAAAGCCAGGATGAGTTCAGAGCCTTTTTCGGCAGCCAGTGTCATTACACCAATAATGCTCTTGCCGTTTATATTTAGTCCGTCCTTATTGATAAAGAATTCCGATTTATACTTAGCCGCAAGTTTTACAATCGTTGCCGCAGGACGTGTATGGAGCCCTGCATTATTAACAATTACAACTTTCCTTTCAACCATTTTTCTAATAAGACCTTTAATATGTTTATAATTTATAAAAACCTTGTATAACTATAAATTTCCGTCAATATCATGAAACTATCAATTTATTTATTTCTCTTTATGAGTGATTCAGCCAGCCACTTAAGAGCGCCGCGGGCTTTTTCATCCTTAATTGTCTTAAGGCTCTTTAAGGCGAGCTGTGTATAGTGCTGGATCTCGATTTCAGTTTCCTGAAGGACGCCGAGTTTTGAGTAGACCTGTCTGTACTCGTCAACCCTGTTTTTATCAATACCCTTATTGCGTATTACCTCGAGGAGCATTTTCTTATCATTTCCGCGGGCTTTTTCGAGGGCCTTAATGAAGAGGAATGTTTTCTTACCCTCGACTAAGTCGCCTCCGATAATTTTACCGAATTCAGCCTCCTTTGCTGTAATATCGAGGAGGTCATCCTGGAGCTGGAAGGCAATTCCGAGGTTTCGGCCGTATAAAGAGAGGGCTTTAACCGTCTTTTTATCCCCTCCTGCTATCTGGGCTCCCACGGAGCAGCAGACTTCAAGAAGAGCGGCTGTTTTCTTAGTGATCATGCCTAGGTATTCTTCCAAGGTTACGTCTTTTCTTACTTCAAAATCCTTATCGAGGCTCTGCCCTTCGCAGACCTCGATAACACCCTGAGTAAAGGCGGCAAGGACTGACTTATCGTTTTCCCTGCAGTCCTTAAGTAAAGTTAAGTAAGCCACGGCAAGGAGGTTATCGCCGGTTAGAATTGCCGTTGAGAGGTCGTACTTCTTATGTGTAGTAAGCCTGCCGCGTCTTTTATCGGCGTTATCCATAATGTCGTCGTGCACGAGAGTAAAGTTATGCAGGAGTTCAACGGCAACCGCGGCGTTATAGGCCTGATTAAAACTGCCGCCTGCGGCCTTAGCTGAAAAGAGCACCAGAAGAGGCCTTAGTCTTTTACCCCCGCTCTGCATAATATATTCACACGGAGTGTAGAGTGACTGGGGTTTATGGTTTACAAGAAGCCTGGAAATTTTATCTTCAATTTTAATTCTCTGCTTTTCATAAAGTCCGGCAAATTCATTTTGATTAAGTTTCAATACAACTCCTCTTTTTTAATCAATTTCTGATTCCTAAGCTCATCCAGATTTTCAGAGCCGGTCAGGTACATAATATTTTTCACGGTATTAAACCAGTTTATAACGAGGTCTTTAACCCCCTGAATTCCATTTTTATCGAGCGTTTGAAGGACAGTCCTGGCCGAGGCCGTTATATCCGCCCCGAGTGCAATAGCTTTGGCAGCCTCCATTCCGGAATTTATACCGCCCGAGCCGATAAGGGTGAAATCAAACTCATTTTTTAATTTTCTAACTTCCTTAAGGCAGTACGAGGTTGGAAGGCCCCAGTCCCAGAATTCCGAATTTTTATCATTTTTATTTCTCAGGATTTCCACTCCGGCCCAGCTTGTGCCACCGGCGCCCGCGACGTCAATAGCCTTAACGCCCGCCTGGAGGAGTTTTCTTGCCGCCATCTGGCTTATTCCGGCTCCAACTTCCTTGGCAATAATGGGGGTTTTAAGGTTCTGAGTGATCCATTCAATTTTCTTCAGGAGCCCTTTAAAGTTAGTGTCCCCGTCTTTCTGCATCAGTTCCTGCAGAGGGTTAAGGTGAATTACAAGGGCCTGTGCCTCAACGAGGTCCACGAGGTACTCTATGTCGCCAATGGAATTCATCTGAATAATCTGGGCCGCACCGATATTGCCGAGGATCGGGACTTTAGGGGCATTTTTCCTGACAGTTTTGTAGGATTCAGCAAACCGGCTGTTTTCCAAGGCCTGGCGCTGGCTGCCGACGCCTATGGGAATATTGAGTTCACTGGCGGCAACGGCAAGCTGCGCGTTAATATTTTCAGCCTCGCCTGTTCCCCCTGTCATGCATGAAATAAGAAAAGGATAACTTATCTTATAGCCTAAAAATTCGAGGCTCAGGTTGAGTTTATCCAGTTCAACTTCAGTTATCGCGTTATGGATAAACTCGTAGCTTTCCAGGCCGCTGCTTTTTTCTCTAAAGGCGACTTTATCTGTCAGGCAGAGTTCAAGGTGCTCTTTTTTTCTTTTTGGGATCTCTCCCTGCGGGCCGTTATCCATCAGGCAATAATATTGTTAGTAATAATTGAAGTGAAAATATAAAAATTATCAGATAAAATCCTTATTTAGATGGATTTTTTTCGTGTTTTAGAAGGCCAGAGTCGGGAGGATTTAAGCCAAAATTAAATTTTTTAAGAAATCCACAGCCTAAAATTTGATTTGGAGGGTAAAATCAGCTAAATTTTCTGCCACTAAAAAATGTGTTCTTTGGGTTCAAACTTCATAATAAGGACCGGTAAAAATGGAAAAAAAGCGATTAAATTTCTGGCAGATCTGGAATATGAGTTTTGGTTTTCTGGGAATACAGTTCGGTTTTGCTCTTCAGAATGCAAACACGAGCAGAATTTTTCAGACTTTGGGGGCAAGTGTAGATAATATTCCCATACTGTGGATTGCGGCTCCAACCACAGGCCTGATAATTCAGCCTATTATCGGTTACATGAGCGACCGCACCTGGGGCCGCTTAGGGCGCAGGAGGCCTTATTTCTTAACCGGGGCCATACTGGCTTCGCTTGCGCTTCTAATAATGCCTAACTCGCCATATCTATGGGTGGCAGCCGGGATGCTCTGGATAATGGATGCCTCGATCAACGTTTCGATGGAGCCGTTCAGGGCGCTGGTAGCGGATCTTCTTCCCTCGGAGCAGAGGACGATGGGTTTTGCAATACAGAGTTTTTTCATTGGTGTTGGTGCCGTCGTTGCCTCAGCTCTTCCCTACATTTTTGACCATTGGTTCCATGTGAGCAATGTTGCAGCCGAGGGTGAGATTCCGGCATCTGTAAGGTATTCTTTTTACGCCGGCGCCGCGGCATTTATAGCGGCGGTTGTATGGACTGTAGTAAAGACAAAGGAGTATCCGCCACAGGATCTGGAAGCCTTCAGAAAGAAGAAAAGTGAAAGCGCGGGTTTTATGGCGGGTGTTGAGGATATTTTTAAGAGTTTTGTTCACATACCAAAAACCATGGCGCAGCTGGCCGTTGTGCAGTTTTTTACGTGGTTTGCCCTTTTTGCGATGTGGATTTATACGACTCCCGCGGTTACAAAGCACATTTACCATACAGTTGACACAGCAAGCGCGGCATACAATGAAGGAGCCAACTGGGTTGGAGTTCTCTTTGCAGCATACAACGGTTTTGCCGCAATTTGTGCGTTTTTACTCCCTCTTATAGCAAAGTATACGAGCCGCAAGGCAGTACACATGATAAGTCTGGTTATAGGCGGAATTGGCCTGGCCTCATTTTATGTAATTGGCGATCCAAATATACTTCTGGTTTCGATGCTTGGAGTAGGTCTTGCATGGGCGAGCATACTTTCGATGCCTTATGCCATTTTAGCCGGTGCCTTACCGCCGGAGAAGATGGGGGTTTACATGGGAATTTTCAACTTTTTTATTGTTATTCCGCAGATACTGGCCTCAGCCATACTGGGCTATTTCATGAAGACGTTCCTTCAGAACGAGGCAATTTACGCACTTTTATTAGGCGGAGCCTCCATGATTTTAGCGGGTATAATGGTAATGTTTGTTAAAGACGTGGATGAAAAATAGATTTCTTTAGCAAGGCAGCGGGCATATTTCGATTAAAGTATTCCCGCTGCTTTGGTAAATTAATGGAGTTTTGTGGGAATTTGGGGTATTTCTAGAGTCTCAGGCCTGTGCTGCCGGAATAGTGATTTTCATTTTTAGGGCCCAGGCTGAGGCTGCTGTCGTTCATATCAAAAACTTCAACAATAAACTTTTCATTTGTCCTTTCTTTTATGCTTTCCTTAATTATTTTCTTTAATTCTTTTGAAACCGAACCGAAATCCGTTGAGCAGTAACTGCCCTTTGAACTCGAAATTTTAATAATTTTCATGTTTTATGCCTGACATATAAACGAACGTGTACTTATAGTTTAATTTACTATAATAATACCTCGTGTCAAGTTTATTAAATATGCATGAGTTAAAAGGTTCGAGGTTCGAGGTTAAAAACTGCAGGGCGGGCAGCCACCCGCCCATGCAGTTAAGAGGACAATTAGTGGGCCTGGGAGGCGAATTCTTTTACTTTTGGGGCTGATTTGGATTCTTCTTTGACCATGAACCATAAAAGTGCCGAAATGGTTAAGGATACGCCGCTTATGATAAATATTACGTTCTTGTCGGGCGAATTCTGGATTAAATAGCCGGAGCCGTAGCTTGCAAAGAGCTGCGGGATTACAACCGAAAGATTGAATATTCCCATGTAAAATCCCATCCTGTTTTTGTTCACCTTTTCAGAATAGATTGCAAAAGGAAGGCTTACGACGGCTGACCACCCTATGCCCAGAACAGCCATTAAAATGTAAAGCATCGTAACGCTTTTGCCTAAGGCTACAATGCCGAAATAACCTAATGCCATAATTGCCACACATGAGATGTGGGTTCTGATGCGCCCGATTTTCTCTGAAAGAGGCTCCAAAACAAATGCCGGCAGAATAAAACCTATGGTATTTAATATCGCAAATGAAATCGCAATGATCTGCCCTGTTTCATTTTCTGTTGCGGGATGGAGTTTCTGCTGAATGTAGGCGATGATATAAATAAACATGGTCTGAACGCCGAGCCATGCAAAGCCGTGCGCAAAATAAATCTTAAAGAGCTGCGCTGTTTTAACCTTGGGCTGAGCCTCATTAATATCTTTTAATGAATTCGGGAGTTCATCAGCCTCCACTGTCATAGGCTCCGATATAAAAAGTGTCGGGAGGATTGAGAACAAAAGAACAACTCCCACACCGGCATAAATTAAAGCGTAGTTACCGAATATAGCTCCCACGACATAAGCCAGAACGCCGAAGAAGCCTGAGATGGTCTGCATCCAGGTATAGCCTTTTGTTCTAGCCACACCTTCGGGTGTTACGTCGGCAATGACAGAGCGCGTAGGGTTAAAGCTGATATTGATTGCGAGGTCGAGCGTAAGGGCTACAACTGTCGCAATAACAAGAAGGCTTTTTACGCCCAAGGCCGCGCCGATTACGTGAATATTTGGCAAAGCAAGGAGCATAACGGCCGCCAGGGCGCCACCGACTAAGATAAAGGGCCTCCGCCTGCCTCCCCAGAGCCATACCTTATCGCTTATAATGCCAATAATCACCTGTCCCAATATGCCTGCCAGAGGGCCTGCGGCCCAGACAAAGCCCACCTCATCAATTCTGAGGTTATATTTGGTAGAAAGTATCCAGCTTAAGGCCGATATCTGGATTGAAAGCGCGAAGCCCATTGCCGTAGCAGGAAGGCTGAGCAGAGAATAGAATGAATTTGTTAACCGTTTTTGAATTCCCAGCATAGTTTATTCCTTGTTTAACGTTCGGTTCACAAGACAAAAAAAGTTTCAAAGGAGAACGAGCGTCTCGGTTGATTACGAAATTCTTTTAAAAATATGGATGTAAGATATAGAATCAAATTTATTATTCAAAGTTAAATTCTATCAGGAGAAGACTTTAAGGCAGAGGCCAGGCTCTGAAAGATGCTGTACATAATTTCCTAAGGGAGGCATAAAATCCTTCATTTATTCTGGAATATTTTTTACATTTAAGTTTTAAAATAGAAGTTTTGTAAATGCATTATTTTCTTGCATTTATCTATCAATAAAAATAATTTTGTAGGTTTATTTCAGGATGGCAGGTACTCCCGTAGAAAAAGACGTTGCTGTAAACAGGAAAGCCCGGCATGAGTATGCGATAATTCAGACTTATGAGGCAGGGATTGTTTTACAGGGGACTGAAGTTAAGTCCATTAGGCAAGGCAAGGCTAACCTTCTGGACAGTTATGCCACGCTGAAAGAAGGTGAACTCTGGCTCGTTAACTCTCACATCAGTGTTTACGATCAAGGGAGCATCAACAACCATGATCCTCTTAGAACCAGGAAGCTGCTTCTGAATAAAAGTGAAATCCGCAAGCTCATCGGTAAAGTAAAAGAAAAGGGTCTGACGTTAGTGCCGTTAAGGCTTTACCTGAAAAACGGGAAAGTCAAGGTTGAGCTCGCTCTAGCAAAAGGCAAGAAAGTTTACGACAAGCGTGAAGACATAGCAAAGCGTGATTTCAACCGGGAGATGGAAAGAAGGGTCAAATACTGAAATTTTTTTTGGTTAGACATTTAGATTGAAATTTTGAAGTTTAATAATAAATCATTCATATGAATGAAATTTTCAACATTGAAGGCAATAATTATCTTAAGAGATGGCAGATAAAATAAAATTCCCCCCCATTAATGAGCAGATGGACCTGATTAGACGCGGGGCCACTGAGATCATTCCAGAAGATGAGTTAGTAAAGAAGCTAGAGAATTCATTAAAGAAGAACAAGCCGTTAAACATTAAACTTGGCTGTGATCCGACCAGACCAGACCTTCACCTTGGGCATTCGGTTGTCTTAAGAAAGTTAGCGCAGTTCCAGAGTCTTGGGCATCAGGCGATACTGATAATCGGGGATTTTACAGGTATGATAGGTGACCCTACGGGCCGCAACACCACGCGTCCCCCTCTTACGCTTGAGGAATCGAGGTCCAACGGGCAGTCGTATTTAGAGCAGGCCTCCAAGATATTAGACAGAGAAAAGACCAAAATTGTATATAATTCGCAGTGGCTGGGGAAAATGACATTTGAGGATGTCATAAAGCTGGCATCGAAGTACACTGTTGCAAGGATGCTGGAGCGCGATGATTTCACAAAAAGGATGAAGGCCTCGGAGCCGATAAGCCTGCATGAACTTTTATATCCCCTTGCTCAGGCGATGGATTCAGTTGCAATTGAAAGCGACGTTGAGCTTGGAGGAACGGATCAGAAATTCAATCTCTTAGTCGGGCGCGACATACAAAGAGAGTTCGGCATGGAGCCGCAGGTTATTCTTACAATGCCGCTTCTGGTGGGGACAGATGGTGTGGAGAAGATGAGTAAGTCCTACGGCAACTACATAGGGATCAGTGAGCCGGCAAAAGACATATTCGGCAAAACGCTTTCGATTCCGGATAATCTTATTTATACATATTATGAGCTTGCAACAAACGTTCCTAACACGGAGCTTAAGGATCTGGAAAAGTTTCTTGAAACCCCCGGAAACAATCCGCGTGATGCAAAGCGCAGGCTTGCGAAAACACTTGTAGCTATGTATTACGATGATGAAGCCGCCGAAGGCGCGGAAAAGGAGTTTGACAGGATATTTGTCGACAAGGGGCTGCCCGATGAAATTGAGGAACACAAGTTTAGCGTCAGTGAGATGGGGATATTGGATCTTATTCTCGAGGTTAAATTTGCGCCTTCGAAGCAGGAAGCCAGGAGACTCGTATTACAAGGAGGAGTTACTATTGACGGAGAAAGAGTCGATGATATTTCTTCAGTAATTAGTTTAGACAAAGAAAAAATACTTAAAGTAGGAAAAAGAAAATTTATTAAAATAACCAGTTAAAAAGGAGATGATAATTTGTATGTACCAACAAAAATATTTTTTACCAAAGGGGTAGGCCGTCACAAGGAATATCTGCATTCATTTGAAATGGCACTCAGGAGCGCCGGTATAGAGAAATGCAATCTGGTTACCGTAAGCAGCATTTATCCGGTTGGATGCAAACGCATTTCAAAGGAAGAGGGTCTCAAAGAAATTAATCCCGGACAGATCACATTTTGTGTAATGGCCAGGAACTCTACAAATGAGCCCAACCGTCTTGTAGCTGCTTCACTTGGAGTTGCGCTTCCTGCAGATACTTCACAGTATGGCTATCTCTCAGAACACCATCCTTATGGCGAGACAGAAAAGAATGCCGGTGATTACGCTGAAGATCTGGCCGCACAGATGCTTGCGACGACATTAGGAGTTGATTTTAATGCTGATACTGACTGGAATGAACGTGAGCAGGTGTTCAAGATGTCTGGTAAAATAGTTCGTTCATTTAATGTAACGCAGTCTGCCGAAGGCGAGAAGTCGGGTCTTTGGACCACGGTTATTGCCGCAGCAGTTATGCTTCCATAGAAATACATATAAATTTAATAGATGGACAATCACTTAATTTTTTGGGTGATATTTGCTGTTGTAGTTTCGGTTATGTTTTATGTGGATCTGTACCGTACAGAACACAGACAAGGTAAAGTGGGTATAAAAGCAAGTCTAATATGGAGCGGCATCTGGATAGGTGCCGCTTTGCTCTTCAATCTTGCAGTTTATCTGTTCATGGAACAGGGTCATATACTCTCCGTAGAATTTCTGACCGGTTATATAATTGAAAAATCGCTTTCGGTAGACAACCTCTTTATATTCATCATGATCTTCAAGGTCATGGGAGTAGAGGAAGCCAACCAGCCGCACGTTCTTAAGTGGGGAATTTTAAGCGCCATAGTAATGAGGATAATTTTTATACTGGCCGGTGTAGCGCTGGTGCATCTGTTTCATCCTGTCATTTACATTTTCGGCATACTATTGTTTTACGCCTCTTACAAAATGGCTTTTGGAGGCGAGAGTGAGATAAATCTTGAGCATAATCCTGTTTTCAGGTTTGCCTCAAAAAGATTTAACATGGTTTCAAAATACAGCGGGAAAAAGTTCTTTATAAAGCAGAACGGGAAAAGGCACATTACTCCCCTGTTTCTTACTTTTCTACTGATAGAGTCGGCCGACCTGATATTTGCAGTTGATTCGATTCCGGCGGTAATTGCAATAACAAAGGATGTTTTTGTCATTATTACGTCGAACATTTTTGCAATACTGGGTCTGAGGGCTCTGTATTTCGCTTTGGCAGGGATTGTAAAACTCTTTACATATCTGAAGTACGGAGTAGCTGTTATACTATTTTTCGTGGGAATAAAGATGGTGCTTTCGGACGTATTTCCCATTCCGACTGAAATTTCATTGCTTTTTATTGTTTTCTGCCTTGCAGCCTCCATCATTCTTTCGCTGGCTTTTCCGCCGAAAGAAAGCAAGGAAATGTAGGATCTCTCTTTTTAGCTTCATAGCACAGATAAAAATTAAATAAAGTTGTATATTTACTAAAGGAAATGTTTGTTGGCTTTCCGGTACAAAATCCTTATTTTTTGCCGTAGAAAGGTTTTATGTTGAGGAAGCAAAAAAAGATCTGAAGTGTTATAATCATTAAGAATTGAGTAATTAAAAAAAGAATCGTTATAAATAGTGGGGTTTTGAGATTGTGATACCAAAACTGCTGGTAATTCCTTCAATAGACATCAAAGACGGCAAGACCGTCAGGGTAGTTCAGGGAATACCTGAGCTGGACGTTCCCGAATACGGCAATGATCCTGTTGAAATGGCGCTCATCTGGAGGGCGGAGAATGCAAAGTGCATTCATGTAGTGGATTTCAACGCGGCCTGGGACAGTTCGGTTCAGAATCTGGAGATAATTGAAAAGATCTGTTCCGCGGTTGTAATTCCGGTGCAGCTTGGCGGCGGCATAAGGACGCTGGATGCGGCAAAGAGGGCCATGGATGCAGGCGTATACCGCCTGGCAATTGGAAGTCTTGCCATGGAAAATCCTGAAGAGTTCAAAAAGATACTGGAGGCATTTGGCCCCAAGCACGTTGCAGCAGCAATTGACGTGGTGGATAATGAAGTTGTGATAAGGGGAAGACAGGTTAGGACCCACGTGACGCCCCTGGAGTTCGCCAAGAAGCTGAGTCAGTACGGGGTTGAAAGGCTTATTGTAACGGATGTTAAAAGGAATGGTATGCTTTTGGGGCCTAATGTAGAGCTTTCGAAAAGCATTGCCGAGGCAACCGGAAAGAAAGTAACGCTCTCAGGCGGTGTAAGAGATAAAGATGACCTGATGAAAATACAGGATTACGTTGGTTGCGGCATTGATTCTGTTATTGTGGGGCGCGCCCTTTATGAAAACAATTTTCCTTGTCAGAGGTTATGGCGGGTAGCTGAATTCGGCATCTTTACATGAGGAGATAATGGAACCGGAAAAAAAGATCAGGAGGCAGAGCAGTTTTTTTTCAAATCTGTTTAAGACTCCGGCTGAAAGAAATGAAATACTCGATCTATTTACGTCCACGCTCCCCTTCGGGAGTTTTAACGCAAAGGATGTGGATCTTTTAATGCCGATTATGCATAACAGGATTTATGCCGCGGGCGAAAATATTTTTTTCCAGGATGATCCGGGGACAGCTTTTTATTTAATAGAGGAAGGTGAAGTAAACCTTGAGATGGCGTTTAAGGACGGGAAAAGGTTTAATGTGGGGCATTACAAAAAAGGTGATTTTTTCGGTGAGCTGGCGATGCTGGAGAACGAAAGGCGCTATGCCTCGGCAGTTGCAGTAAAGGACTGCAAGCTGATTGTCATTTTCAAGCCTGATCTTGACGAATATATAGACAAGTATCCCAAGAAAGGGATAAAGATTTTAAGGGGTATCTCCCAGGTATTTGCATACCGGTTCAGACAGTTAAGCCAGGATTACACTAACTTTATCATGGAAAATAGATCATAACACTCTTTTTTTTATTAAGGAGGTACTGTTATGGGAAGCCTGATTAAAAAGATACTAGTTCCCGTAGATTTCTCGGAATTCTCGAAAAATGCTCTTAAGTATGCCGTTGAGTTCGCGCGTGAAAACTCAGCCGAAACGCTTTATCTCATCTATGTTATTGAGCCCGTCATATATCCCGCGGATTTCAGCATGGGGCAGGTAGCCCTTCCATCGGTAGAACTAGAAATTAACTCCAAAGCCAAGGATGAGCTTGAGAGCCTGGCAAAAAAAGAGATCCCTGAAAGTCTCTGCTACGAGATCATTATAAAAACCGGAAAGCCTTTTGTTGAGATCAATGAAACCGCCCAGGAAATTGACTCAGACCTTATAATAATTGCCTCACACGGACACACAGGTGTTGAACAGATACTCTTCGGAAGCACGGCAGAGAAGGTAATAAGGAAAGCCCCCTGCCCTGTTTT
>JBLMYS010000137.1:0-4346 GCA_050258415.1 Acidobacteriota bacterium
GACGGGAGAAAAGCTCCATCCGATCCAGGAAGCCTTTATTGAGCATGACGGCCTCCAGTGCGGATTCTGCACGCCGGGACAGATCATGGCGGCACAGGCTTTGCTCCTGAATAACCCAAAACCCTCGAGGCAGGAGGTGCTGGAAGGCATGTCGGGAAACATTTGCCGCTGCGCGGCTTACCCCAGCATCATAGAGTCCGTGCTTGCTGCAGCTGAAAAGACCTCAGGCAGCACAACCACAATGAAATAAACCTCATGACCGCTGAAAATTTCCCGGCAGACTGTCAGGTGAGATTTTTCAGGGAATAAGATTTTTCTAGAAATTTATCAAAGCAAATTTGATCTCTCTTAAATGGAGGAGCAATGGCTCATAAAATTGTAAAGTCCAGGTACTTTGGAGATGAGGGTTTAATTGAAACCATGGCCGAGGTGCCGGTTGATAAACTGAAAGCCTGGGGGCCCGGGACCGACTTAAAAATTGTCGGCAAGCCTGTCAGGCGCCTGGACGGATACGAAAAGGTTAGCGGAAGAGCAGTTTTTACCTTTGACGTCAATCTGCCCAGGATGACCTATGCAAAGATACTCCGTTCAACGGTGCCTCACGGCAAAATAAAAAATATCGACACATCAAAAGCTGAGGACCTCCCCGGAGTATTAAAAGTCCTTACACTTAAAAACTGTCCTAAAATCCCGTGGCACTGGGGTACAACGGCACTCTTTGATGAGGAGGTCAGATACGAGGGTGACGAGGTTGCATGCGTTGTTGCCGAAACCGAGCAGATTGCCGAAGAAGCCTTAAGCCTTATAAAAGTTGATTATGAAAGGCTTCCCTTTGTTACTGATACTTCATTGGCAATGAAAAGCGATGCACCGAAGGTCCATAGCTGGGGGAACATTATCGATGAAAAACCCTCTGTATACTCTAGAGGAGACGTTGAAAAGGGCTTTGAGCAGTCTGAGGTCACTTTTGAAGATACGTACTCAACACAGATTGTTGTGCATAACCCGACTGAGCCTCACTGCAGCGTAGCCGCCTGGGAGGGCGATAAGCTTACCATCTGGGATTCCACACAGGCCGTTTTTGCAGTCAGAGATACTATTGCAAAAAGCCTTTCAATGCCTGCAAGCAAAGTGCGCGTGATAAAGAAATACATGGGCGGCGGATTTGGCGCCAAGCTTGAGGCGGGAAAGTATTCCGTCATTGCAGCCCTTTTATCCAAAGAAATTGGAAGGCCTGTAAGAATTGCACTCGACAGAAAAGAGATGAACCTTTCTGTTGGCAACAGACCCGACTCCGTGCAGAAGCTGAAGGCCGGTGCAAAGAAGGACGGAACACTTATGGCCTTAAGCCAGTATTCCTACGGGAATGTCGGAGCATACCCGAACGGCGCCGACTGCGGTACACCGCTCAGGACTTTATACAAATGCCCTAACGTTAAAACTGAAGAATATAGTGTACTTACAAACTTAGGGCGCTCAAGAGCCTACCGCGCACCGGGACACGTGCAGGGAACATTTGCCTTTGAATCCCTAATTGATGACCTTGCAGAAAAGCTTCAAATGGATCCCCTGGAATTAAGAAAGAAGAATTTTACGGAAGTTGATCCTGAATCCGGCAGACCGTATACCAGTAAACGCATCCTTGAGGCCTACGCTCAGGGCTCTTTGGCTATAGGCTGGAATGAAAAAAGGAAACCCACAGGTTCTGAAAAAGGACGCTTCAGGCGCGGCATTGGAATGGCTTCTCAGATCTGGTGGGGAGGAGGCGGACCTCCGGCATATTGCACAATTAAACTCAATCAGGACGCAAGTGCGCACGTTCTGGCCGGCACACAGGACCTGGGAACGGGAACATATACCTACCTGGCGCAGATAACCTCTGAAGTGCTCGAAATACCGCTTGAGAAAATTCAGGTTACTATAGGTGACACTGAAACCTGCCCCTACTGCGGCATAAGCGGCGGAAGCCTTACGGCTCCAAGCGTTTCCCCTGCGGTGCGTGACGCAGCCGAACAGATGAAGATGAAACTAATCTCTGCTGCATCGGCAATACTTGAAACCGCTGAGCGTAACATTAAATATTCCGAAGGGAAAATGTCCAGGCTTGACGACCCCTCAAAGACTCTTACAATCAGCGAAGTTATCGGTAAACTGCACGAAAAAGTCCTTGTAACTACAGGCGCCAGGGAGGCAAACCCTGAAGGCTACGAAATCAACTCCTTCGGAGCACAGTTTGCTGAGGTTGAAGTGGATACATGGACCGGGAGGGTGCGTGTAATTAAAATTGTGGCTGCGCACGACATTGGCCGCGTCTTAAACCATAAGACGCTCTTAAATCAGTTCCACGGCGGAATCATTCAGGGAGCAGCCTATGCTCTTTTAGAAGAGCGCGTTGTCGATGAATATACAGGCAAAGTCCTGACAACAAATATACACGACTATAAACTGCCCACGGTTCAGGATACGCCGGAAATTGAGCTCATCGTTGTAAGCGAGAGCGACCCCCTGATCAGTAATACGGGCGTAAAGGGAATCGGCGAGCCGGCAATTATACCCACTGCAGGCGCAATTGCAAACGCAGTCTATAACGCAATAGGCATCCGGATAAAAAGCCTGCCTATTACTCCCGACAAGGTGCTCATGGCTCTAAGTGAAAAAATTTAAGCGGAGTTAATGATGAAAAGTTTTAATTATACACAACCCAAAAGCCTAAAGGAAGCTTCCCTCATCATTAAAAAGAAGCCACACGAGGCTGTCTTTTTTGCCGGAGGCACTGACGTTCTTGGGCTTCTGAAGGCTGGCCTTATCGGTCCTGATGAAGTGGTAAACCTGAAATCTATTCCGGATTTGAAATATATCAGGTATACCGCGGGCAAAGGGCTCCAGATAGGTGCTCTGACCGGTCTAGGAGAGATTGCGGAAAATTCTGTAATAAAAGAAAAGTACAATATCCTAAGGCAGGCTGCTCTTGAAGTAGCCTCCCCGCAGCTGAGAAACCTTGCAACTCTCGGCGGCAACCTCTGCCAGCGCCCCAGATGCTGGTATTTTAGGGAGGATTTTAACTGCCTGAGAAAAGGCGGGGATATGTGCTACGCATTTGAGGGGCAGAATAAGTACCACTGTGTAACTGGTGGCGGTCCCTGCTTTATTGTTCACCCGTCGGATATGGCTGTCGCCCTTATGGCGCTGGAGGCAAAGCTGACCATCTACGGGGACAAGAAGACGAGAACGGTTCCGATTAAGGACTTTTTCGTCCTGCCCGAAGATGACTACAGGCACGAAAATATACTCAAAGATGGCGAAATAGTTACTGAAATAACAGTTCCTGAACTTCCTGAGGGCTCAAAGACATCGTACCTGAAGTTTAAGGAGCGCGGCGTGTGGGATTTTGCAGTTGTAAGCGTGGGAGCTGTTCTTAGAAAGGCAGGGGACAAGATTGCCTCGGGAAAATTATCCTTTGGCGGCGTTGCCCCCATTCCCTGGATGGATGAGGCTCTGAACGCTAAGCTTGTGGGCTTAGCGGCCAATGAGGATTCTATTGCACTCGTTGCCTCAGAGGTACTGAAGAAAGCTGAAGCTCTGTCCAAAAATGCCTATAAAATTCCTCTTTTAAGAAATCTTACAAAAAGAATTCTGCTGGAGATGGCAGATTAGCTCTTTTAATGCGGGATCCTTGCTGAGGTCCCGCTTTCTTTTTTGTCCCTTATTCTTTCATACCTGTAGTTTGCCTTTTCTATAGCGCTTCTCTAAAATTTCATGTAAATTAGGCTATTAAATTTATTTTTACACAGTACTAAGCTTACAGAATAGCTATAATTTGATCGATTTTAGATTATTACATAAAGATTCAAAATCAAAGGCACGGGCAGGATACTTTGAAACAGGGCACGGAAGGGTAGAAACTCCCATTTTCATGCCCGTTGGCACTCAGGGGACAGTAAAGGCGGTAAACCAGAATCTGCTGGAAAATGACGTAAAAGCACAGATTATACTGGGAAATACGTACCACCTTTACCTTAGGCCGGGAACTGAAATACTTGAAAAAGCAGGCGGACTGCACCGCTTCATGAACTGGAATAAACCGATCTTAACCGACAGCGGCGGCTTTCAGGTCTATAGCCTTTCGGACCTCAGGAAAATGAAGAGTAACGGCGTTGAATTCAGAAGCCATCTCGACGGCTCAAAACACTTCTTTACCCCTGAGAAGGTTATTCAGATTGAAAGGAGTATCGGTTCTGATATAATGATGCCTTTGGACGAATGTACCCCTTTCCCGTGCGATTACGAATACGCAAAGAAATCCAAGGAACTGACCAGCTGCTGGGCGGCTCTGAATAAAGAGGCTT
>JBLMYS010000138.1:0-4341 GCA_050258415.1 Acidobacteriota bacterium
GGGTAACCAGTTCTTTGACTATGATACCTCAAGCCACAGAGTGGTAAGGTATTTTCATCCTTATTCAAACAGCAACTACTACTGGCTTACATTCTCTCAGGGGCAGTCGAAGAAGATGCAGGCGGCACAAAGCCTGACGCAGAATCCTGATTTCGTTCAGACTACCACAAAAGCATTCGCCTCATGGGAAGAGGACAAGTACAAGCTCATGAACTCTGGCAGGTATTATGTAGGAGATGACTTCTCGGAAACAAATAACAGCAGGACATATCTTACGAACCTGAACGGAATTGTAAGCGGAAGCTCCATTACATACAAATTCAATTTTGTTAACCGTTCCGAGTACAGCGCTGTAATCAGCCTGTATGAGAATTCAGCATCAGTTCTTAGCGCCTACATAAGCGGCGTGGGCGTGGGGCTTTTGGATGATCCGCAGGCAAACTATGCAATCAGCCAGGCTTATAATGCGACCTACAGGGCAAATCTTCCTGATGAGAGGAGCATGCTGAAGTTTACATATAAGCCGAATCCGGGAAGCCAGTCTACAGGATATCTGAACTACTTTGAGATCTATTATGATAAGCAGCTTAAAGCCTACAATGATGCCCTTATGTTTTATTCCATGGATACGACAGGAGTTGATGAGTTCAGGCTTAATGGTTTTGGCCGAAGCGACATTCAGGTCTTTGACGTTACGGACTACGCGAATCTGAGGCTGGTCTCCGGCGCAAACATCAGCGGGGGTGACTGTTCCTTCAGGTCACAGGTTCAAAAAGGGAGGCTTTCAAAGTATATGGCGGTAACGCCTGCAGCATATTTGACGCCGGGCAGGTTTACGGAAATGGGCAACTCGAACGTGCACGCCACACCAGAGGCAAAGTTTATAATTATTACAAATAAGGCGTTCCAGGACGAAGCAAACCGTCTTAAGACATTCAAGGAAAGCCAGGCAAAATTTAAGATCTCAACGAGTGTTGTTGACGTGGATCAGATCTTCAACGAGTTTTCAAACGGTATGAAGGACGTAAGCGCAATACGTAACTTTATCCGTTATGCATACGACAACTGGAGTGTGAAGCCTGAGTATGTGCTGCTTATGGGTGATGGAAACTACGATTACAAGGACGTGGAAAAATATGGGCAGAACTTTGTAATTCCCTATGAGTCTTACGAGTCGTATAATTACATTAATTCTTATGTTTCGGACGATTATTACGTGACCGTTTCAGGCAACGACGACATACTGGATCTGGCTATAGGAAGAATCAATGCCGTAACCGCGGCTGATGCAAAAGCTTCGGTAGATAAAATAATAAGATATGAAACGCAGTCGGATCTGGGCCTCTGGCGCAACCTGGTTACAATGGTTGCCGATGACGCCTATACGAGTGACGGCCCGGAAAACGCAGAGCATGCAATTCAGTCTGAAACGGTTTCAAATTATTATATTCCACCGACATTTGACCAGAACAAGATTTATGAGGAGTTTTACCCCACGGTAGCAACGGGAACAGGCAGAAGGAAGCCTGCTGTGAACCAGGCGATTATCAAAGCCATCAATGACGGCACGCTAATCTTAAACTGGATAGGGCACGGCAATCCCGAGGTCTGGGCGCATGAATATGTATTTGAAAAGAACGTTTCCATACCTCAGCTGGTAAACGACAAGCTTTTCTTCTTAGTAGCCGCAACGTGCGACTTTGGGCGTTATGACGAGCCGGGGACGCAGAGTTCGACAGAGCTAATGATCTTAAAGCCCGACGGGGGTTCTATCGGGTCTTTTACGGCCGCAAGAACCGTTTATTCGGGTGATAACTTTAACCTGGCCAAAGAGTTTTATTCGAACCTGTTCAGGACGGATTCCACCGGGTATCTTCAGCCGGTCGGGAAAAGTTATTATGCCACAAAGATGGTAAGAAACGATATTAACGACCTGAAGTTCCACCTGTTCGGCGATCCGACCATACGTCTTCTGGCCCCAACGAAGGCTGCCGGTATCGACTCGGTGGATCACAGGGCTTCAAGTGCTAACATTCAGGTAAAGGCTCTTTCAAAAACAAGTATTGAGGGTTCGGTTAAGAGGCCTGACGGATCTATAGACAACAGCTTCAACGGTGAGGGAATTGTTTCGGTTTATGACTCACAGAAGCTGGTTAAAATGAAGGAATATGCCAATTCACCTGCAACATTCCAGGGGGGACTCCTCTTCCGTGGAATGGTATCAGTAGCAAATGGAAAGTTCTCGACAGACTTCCAGGTACCGAAGGATATCTCTTATGAGAACAAGAACGGGAAGGTGGTAGCCTATCTTTATAATGGGAATAATGATAACGTAGTAGGCTATACGAGCAACATTATTGTTGGAGGAACCGACTCGACGGCAGTAAACGACGGAAAGGGTCCCGAGATCAGCATTACCTTTGATGACGCAAAGAATACGTCTTCGTACCTTGTAAGCCCTGCATTTACGATGGATGTAAAGTTAAAGGACGCCTCAGGCCTCAACACTACTGGAACTGGCATAGGGCATAAGATTACGGGTATACTGAATGAGAATGAGGCAAGCCCCATAGATCTTTCGGGCTACTTTGTTGGAGACTTAAACGCCGGTGGTAAGAGCGGAACCATTAAGTATAAATTTAATGGGCTTGAAAGCGGGGACTATAAAGTGCAGGTTAGGGCGTGGGATATTTTCAATAATTCCTCGGAAAGTGAGGAGCACTTTACGGTTGTAGGCGGAAGTGACCTTGTTGTCCGTGACGTGCTTAATTATCCTAATCCCTTCAGCACGAGTACGACATTTACATTCCAGAGGAATACGAGTACACCCGTAGACGTTAAGATCAGGGTATACACCGTAGCCGGAAGGATGATCAAAGAGATAGAGAATATGGCAGTAACCGATAAGTTCGTAAGAATTGACTGGGATGGGCGAGATAATGACGGAAACTTACTTGCAAATGGTGTATATTTGTACAAGGTAACCATAAAAGGTGCTGAAGAGGCAAGCAAGCAGGAAGTTCTTGGCAAACTTGCCGTTATGAGATAAGAAAATGGCTCAAGTATCAATAAATAAAAGAAAGAACATGAAAAAAGATAATAAAATAATTTATTTCCTGGAGGATAAGATGAAAGGTGTATCAAAGCTTATACTGCTTTTGGCGGTATTGTTAGGTATAAGCAGAGTTTCATTTGCACAGGGTGGTGAAACTGCCGTACCGTTTCTGCTTCTAGCCCCGGATTCAAGAGCCGGCGGTATTGGTGAATCAGGCGCAGGACTTGCTGATAACTCTGCAGCTATATTCTGGAATCCGGCTGGTATTGCTTTTCAGAGCGGCACTGAGCTGAGCATCACACACAGCAACTGGCTGCCCCAGTTTAAGCTTGATCTTTTCTATGACTATCTGACTTACCGCCAGTATATCCCAGAGATTGACGGAAGCATCACTTCAAGCATTACCTATATGAACTTCGGCGAGTTCATTCAGACGGGCGAAACAGATCCTACCGAAATCGGAAGGTTCCATTCATTTGATGCAGCCCTGACCTTAGGTTATGCCACGAAACTTGCTCCCGACTGGGGACTTGGGCTTAACTTCAGGCTTATCCACTCAAGGCTTTCGGGTAAAATTAAGGTTGGCGAGCAGTTAGGCGAAGGCTCTGCTACAACTGTCAGCTTTGATATTGGCGGCATGTGGAGGCCCAGCCATCTCGTAATTCCTTTTACGGATGAGGACTTGGGAAACAGATTTTCTATCGGCGCCAACCTCAGCAACATAGGTCCCAAAATCTATTATATAAACAAGGCGCAGGCAGATCCTATTCCTACAAACTTCCGCCTGGGTTTTGCATACAGGATTCTGGACGACGAGTTTAACTCACTTACCTATACGCTCGACTTCAGCAAGCTTATGGTAAGCAAGAAGACCAACAAAGACGAGTTCTACAAAGCAATCTTTACCTCATGGGGTGATCAGCCTCTTAAGGAAGAGCTAAAGGACGTAGTTTCCTCAATGGGCCTTGAATATGTTTACGGCCAGGCAGGCGATTACCAGTTTGCCGTAAGAGGCGGTTACTTCTATGAAGATCCGAGTTATGGAAACAGAAAATTTGTGACATTAGGCGCCGGAATACGTTATGACATGTACGGATTTGATTTCAGCTATATTACCACATCAGTCTTCAAGGGCGGTGAAAATCATCCGCTTTCAGACACACTGAGATTTACTCTTTTAATTGGCTGGGGCCAGTCAACAACACAAACTAAAGGTTTACCCCGCGGGATTTAACTAAATGCACAAAAATATATTCCTCTTTCTGTTGTCATTTTTATGTTTGGGC
>JBLMYS010000139.1:0-3897 GCA_050258415.1 Acidobacteriota bacterium
TGGATCTCAGAATACTTAGAGCGCTTCAGAAAAACGGTAGAATGAAAAGAAGCGCACTTGCCGAGCACATCGGACTTTCAATTCCCTCTGTCAGTGAAAGACTTAATAAGCTGGAGGAAAATGGCGTTATCGAAGGCTATTACGCAAGACTTAACCGGAAAGCCTTCGGCTTCGATATCATGGCACTCATTACAGTCGTAATGGAATCCTCTAAACATTACAAAGAGCTCAGGTCAAACGTGGAGAAAATGCCTCAGATTCTTGAGTGCTATTCCGCCCTTGGCGAAGGATCCCATATACTGAAAGTTGTAGTAAAAGATTCCGATTCACTTGAAAAACTCCTAACTCAGATTCAAGCCTGGCCCGGTGTTACACGCACCGTTACAAGTTTCATCCTTTCAACAATTAAAGAAACTTCAATGCTTGATATATAATTTTAATTAACGATAAGATTGATAATTAATTATAGGAAATAAGAAAATGGCAAAAGCAAAGCCCAAAGTTAGAACACCCAGAGAAATGGTGTTTGATTTTATAAAGGAAAATGATATAAAATTTGTAGACTTAAAATTCATGGATTTTCCGGGGCAGTGGCAGCATTTGACTGTTCCTGTTACACAGCTGGAAGACTCTTCATTTGATAACGGATTCGGATTCGACGCATCTTCAATGCGCGGATGGAAGGCTATTAATGAAAGCGATATGCTTATTATCCCCGACCCCGAAACCATGTTCTTTGACCCGTTTATTGAAATCCCGACCATAAGCCTTACCTGCGACGTTTATGAGCCGGCAACAAAAGAAAAATATAACCGCTGCCCGCGCTCAATTGCACAGAAAGCAATGGCATACCTGCGGTCAACCGGCATTGCTGATACGGCTTACTTCGGCCCTGAGGCTGAATTTTTCGTCTTCGATGACGTGCGCTTCGACTCACAGCCTAACGGAAGCTTCTATCAGGTCGATTCAATTGAGGGAAAATGGAATAGCGGCAGGGAGGAAAACCCGAACCTCGGCTATAAACCCAGGTATAAAGAAGGCTATTTCCCCGTCCCTCCTACTGACCAGCTCATGGATTTAAGAAATGAAATGGTTATGAACCTAATTAACTGCGGTATCCAGGTTGAAGCACAACACCATGAGGTCGCCTCAGGCGGTCAGTGCGAAATCGACCTCCGCTACCAGCCGCTCGTCAAGGCAGCTGACCAGCTTTTGATGTTTAAGTATATCGTCAAGAATACAGCCAGAATAAATAACCGTACAGTTACCTATATGCCAAAGCCGATCGTTGGCGATAACGGAAGCGGTATGCACGTCCATACAAGCTTCTGGAAAGGCGGTAAACCTCTTTTTGCCGGAACAGGCTACGCGGGCCTTAGCGAAATGGGACTTTATTTTATCGGCGGACTCTTAAAGCATGCCCCTTCACTGCTTGCCTTTACTAACCCTACTACAAACTCATATAAGAGGCTTGTACCGGGCTTCGAGGCTCCCGTGAACCTGGCTTATTCACAACGCAACAGAAGCGCTTCGATCAGAATCCCAATGTACTCTACAAGCCCCAAGGCTAAAAGAGTTGAATTTAGATGCCCCGATCCTGCTGCCAATCCCTACCTCGCCTTCAGTGCAATTATGCTTGCAGGCATGGATGGAATCTTAAACAGGATAGATCCGGGAGATCCGCTCGATAAGGATATTTATGATATGTCTCCTGAAGAGTTAAAGGGTGTGCCTTCAACTCCCGGAAGCCTCGAAGATGCCCTTAAGGCTCTTGCCGAGGATCATGAATACCTCCTTAAAGGAGACGTCTTTACTGAAGACGTAATACAGGCATGGATCAAGCTGAAAATTGAAAAGGAAATCAGGCCCATGGCTCTTCAGCCGCATCCTTTTGAATTCCAGATGTATTATGACGTATAAATCTTTAAGCTGAAATGTGAATAGCTAACATACTCGGAGTGATGAACCGGGTTTTTATATTGGGCGGATAATTTATCCGCCCTTCTTTTTTGGGGGGCTGTTAATAGTAGCTTATCTCGTGTATCCTTAGGGCTTTCGGGTACTGGCTCTTAATGCCGTTACCTACAACGGCAGCCGTTCCAAGCACATAATCGCCATACTTTATAATCTGCTGGTCTTTTGTCGCAATGTCGCTTCTTATGATTCCGCCGTTCATGTAGTCTTTCAGCTGGCTGCCGCTTGTAAGATGAAAAACGTTTTTATTTATATCCTTGTGAAAAAACTGCGCGGCATATGAATGAAGGTGCGCCCAGTTATTTTTATCTATAAGGCCGAACCTGGTCCCAATCCTGTTGAAGAAGGAAAGGTTTTCATCCTGCCAGTCCTTATGTATAAAGTAAATGTCGTTTTTGCTGATTAAATAGCGGTAGTCCTTCCACACATTTTCATCAATATCAAAGTCACGGCTTATATCCTTAAGATAGTTTTTCATCAACTTATCCGTATGGCTCAGGAGTTTCAGGTTATTCTGGACTTCCAGCGGCTTTGCAGGCTCTGTACTGCCTGTCTTCCGCATTTTAATGATGAAAAACCCTTCCGAATCAACTTCCCATGGGAGTATGCGTCTCGCCTTTGAAAGCTCACTCCTTAGCTTTACTCCATTATACGTTGTAAAGCCCTCGTGCGATTTCAAAGGTAGCTCAATATCCAGAACTTCGAGCGGGTACTTGTTTAAGGCATGATTTATTATGAGCTCGTTTTCCTCAGGTGTAATGGTGCAGGTGGAATAGACTATTTCCCCCCCGACCTTTGCCATTTTTACGGCTGCTGCCAGAATCATGTTCTGAAGATATGCTATCTTCTCAACCCTTTCCTTCGACCACCAGTTGCTTACTTCCTCCTTCTTCTGCAGAACGCCGAGGGCGCTGCACGGGGCATCAACTAGTATTTTATCAAAATGGTGGTCGTAAAGGCGGCTTAACCACTCTCCTTTGTACTGTATTACGCCTGTATTTACAAGATTCAGCTTGTCTATGTTGTGCACAAGCATCTTAATCCTGTCTGTTTGAGGCTCATTTGTAATAAGCGTTCCGGTGTTGCCCATGAGGGAAGCTATCTGTGTGGCCTTGCTTCCCGGGGCAGAGCAGAGGTCAAGCACAAAATCCTGGCTTTTCGGGGAAAGCATTAAAGGCGGAATCATGGATGAAAGGCTCTGTATGTAGTACTTGCCCAGGTTGTATTCCAGGGTTTTACCTAAGATCTCGCCACCCTCAAGGACCTTGTAGGCATCCGGTATAGACTCTACTTTTTCAAGACTGACCCCGTAGCCATGAAGTCTCTTTATAAGAGCCTCCCTGGAGGGGTAAGGGTCATTTAGTCTGATATAAGTAGTGTGCCCGGTTTTGATAAAATCAAAATACTTTTGTGCAACTTCCTTCCCATAAAGGGATGCGATGTAGTCTGTTATGTTCTGGCTTAATTCGATCAAGTATATCTATTAAAATCTTTTCAGGTTCAGTAAATTAAATACGTCATTTGAAACGACGACGAAATTTTTGGACTGCGGCAGCTTTTTCTTAAATTCCGAATCCATCTGCCGGATAATGTTATCCAGATGCTTTTCGTAAGCCTTAACCGTCTCTTTTATGCGTGCTTCATCCCTGGGGATTTTTAAGGACTCTGGCTTCATCCTGTTGCCGTATATAATATATTTTGCCTCCGGAAGGCTTTCAGCCATCAGGACAGAGTTGCCTCTGGAATCGAGTATCTCGTACTGTCCGAATAATTCTTCCCCCATAACGAGGTTAATTGATGGTATGGTGCGCTCTTCACACTGGAGGCTGTTCAGGAAATCCTCAGGAAATTTCTTAAGCAGGCCGCCCTGAAGCCTGCTCACCCATTCAGAAGTAAATTCTTTTTCAGTCACTTTAGCCTATT
>JBLMYS010000140.1:0-5671 GCA_050258415.1 Acidobacteriota bacterium
CATTAGCGTTCTTAGCTGTTTCATAGACAGTCTTTGTCATCTCTTCAATAGCCCCTGCCACTTCAGTTGCCTGCTGGCTCTGTTCCTGTGCTCCAGCGGCCATCTGCTCAGATGAAGATGATATCTCATTAGCAGCACTGGCTGTAGCCTGAACGGCTTCACTGACCATGGAAAGAGTGTTGTGGAGGTCATAAATCATTTTATTTACATTCTGGCCCAGTTTATAGAGGTCGCTCTTTTCATCGAGCTCAAGAGACCTTGTAAAGTCGCCATGGGCAACTGATTCAATTACTTCAGCTACAGGTGCAATCTGTTCATTTAAGTACCGTTTCTGCTCGGCTTCAACCTCACGCAGATCAACAAAGTTGGCAAAGCATGCAACCATTTCTTTTTTGCTATCATAAATCGGTCCGGAAGTAATTAAAGCCGGGAACATTTCTCCCGTATGATCCTTCAGATTATGTTTTTCCCCACTCATGAATTTTCCCTGGAAAGCATTTTTGGTAACAGAATCCTGCAGGAAGAGCTCTTTGACCTTTAGCTTTCCAATTATTTCCTCTGGTTTTTTATTTAGCTTCATCATCTTTAATGAAGCTTCGTTTACTGAAAGTATTTTTGTGTCTTTATCTGCTATGAACATGGCTGCACTGATGCCCTGCTGGAAGCTCTGAGCCATGGAGATCTCATCATTAATTTTCCCGATCATAGTGTTAAAACCCGTGGAAAGCTGCCCGATTTCGTCATTACTTTTATAATCCACCACGGCTGTCAGGTCGCCGGCAATAACCCTGCCGGTTGCGCCGCTAAGGGCATCGATCGGTTTATTAATCTTTTTGTGGATCAGGAGATAATTTAATACCTGTACAATAAACAGGATAGTAATAATTGCAAAAATGAGGTAGAGATAAAAATAACTATCGGCGATATGGCTGTTGACCTCATCCTGAGTGCGTTTATCCAGCATTTTAAAGAACTCGTTAATAGGTTCAAGAATAATGCTTACCTGTTTGTGGTAATTATCATCGTGGAGAATGCGACGGGCCGTTTCGAGGTCGGGGGTGCCGTGGACGGTATAGTTGCCGTTTGCATCCTGGAAGAGGCCTTTAACTGCATTCATTGCTTTTTCCTCAGTTTTCACGAGTTCCTGAGATTTATCCTTAGATCCCTGTATTTTAGCAAATTCCTCGTCTGTGAAGTGGAGCTCTTTCATCATCTGGGCAAAAGATATTGTGCGGCCGTCCTTGCGTGGTTTTTTGCCGTCTGAAATGGCAACGAGGTCCCAGTACTCTTTTTCATATTTCTCTTCTCCTGTAACGACATATGTTCTGGCGAGGCGCGTAAGGTTCTGGGAGTTCTGGCTTAATTCAATAGCGACCTGGTAGGATTTATACCTTACTTCCTGGCTTGCGTTGAGGGCTTTCTGAGCATTGAGCATAAGGAGAGTTGCCACGCCCAGGCCAAGAATAGCAATTCCTGTAACAGAATATATAAGTAAGAACATTTTTTTTATAGACATTACACTTCCTTTTGGCTTTTTTGATATGTTCAAAATGATTTAGGAACAGGTTATCTTTCTCTGCGAGTTTTCATAAATATTACACTTCGGCAATGAAACTTAAGGTATTAATCTTCCGGAACAATGATTAATGTCAAAAAAAGTATTTTTCCTCAGGAAAAAGGATTTCAACGAAAAGAAGCGAGCAGATAAAGTTTTCTTATAATAACAATTATCGGCATTTATTTATTATTTTTTGTAATAATAAAGGTGTAATTTGTTGTAAGGTAGAATAGGATAATGATGTAAGGAATTCCTTACACACGAGGTTTGAAGTTCGTGGATGAATAGATACTGTCCTCAGCGGAGGGCAGTATCTATTCATAATTAAATCATACTCCTGAGAGCAGTTGTTTTTCTTCTTCAACTAAGACCTTATCCAGGTCAAGGAGGATTAAGAGCCTGTCTTCCAACTTGGCTATGGATGTAATGTATTCGGAGTTGATTCCGGCCACAAGGCTTGGAGGAGCCTCTGTCGTGCTGGAGGGTATTCTTAAGACCTCACTTACGCTGTCTACGATGAAACCTATAGTACGTCCGGAGAGGTCGACTACAACTATTCTGGTATTGCGGTCGTGCTCCAATCTGTCCAGGCCAAGTCTTTTCCTCAGGCTTATTACAGGAATTACCCTGCCCCTTAAGTTTATGACACCTTCGACGAAGGAGGGTGAGTTAGGGATAGAAGTAATTTCTATCATCCTTATTATCTCCTGAACCTTCAATATGTCCACTCCAAACTCTTCACGGCCTATGGTGAAGCTGACCAGCTGCAAGAGTTCTGAACTGTCTGTCTTTTCCATTTTTTATCTCCATTGTGATATTCATTTTTATGACTAGCCCCAGATTCCCCGACGGATGATCGGAGGTTAATCAGACCTGACCATGCAAATATAATAAAATTTTTGAAACAGGAAATTTTTTCCTGACATTTTAATTATCTAATGAGCTTTGAACTGCGGGAATACCTCGCTTCTGCCTCTTTTAACTTAAAACCCTGGATCAGCTCCTGAAGGTTTACTGTAAGGCGGTTTAAGTCCTCTGCAGCACGCGCTATCTGCTCTGTTCCTGCGGCTGACTGCTGTGTTACGCTTGAAATACCTTCAATATTCTTTGAGATCTCTTCGGCCGCACTCGACTGCTCCTCACTTGCTGCTGCAACCTGAAGCACTACGTCTGTTGTTTTCTGTGCCCCGCCAAGAATTTCATTAAGAACTTCAGCAACCTCTTCAGTCTGTTTCATTCCTTCTTCGACGGCTATTCTGGCCTCTCCCATTGAAGCGTCTGCTTCTTTGGCTTCCTTCTGAATAGCTTTAATGGTTTCAGCTATCTCTTTAGTTGCCTTCGTCGTACGCTCGGCAAGCTTACGGACTTCATCGGCTACAACTGCAAAGCCCCGTCCCTGCTCACCGGCACGGGCAGCCTCAATTGCAGCATTAAGGGCAAGTAAATTGGTCTGGTCTGCAATGTCATCGATCACCTGGGTGATTTCACCAATCTGCTCACTTCTTTTTGAGAGTGAAGCTACGATTCTTGAGGTTTCTTCAGAAGAAGCCACAATCTTCTCAATTCCTTTCTTTGTGTCATTTATCTTCTTGGCCCCTTTTTCAGCCGCTTGGCTCGAGCCTCTTGATACATCGGCAGCCTCGTTGGCATTCTTAGCTGTTTCATAGACTGTCTTAGTCATCTCTTCAATAGCCCCTGCCACCTCAGTTGCCTGCTGGCTCTGCTCCTGGGCGCCTGCGGCCATCTGTTCACTTGAAGAGGAAATTTCATTAGCAGCACTGGCTGTAGCCTGGACGGCTTCACTAACCATAGAAAGCGTATTATGAAGGTCATCAATCATTTTATTTATATTCTGGCCGAGCTTATAAAGATCACTTTTTTCATCGAGCTCTAGATTCTTTGTAAAGTCACCCCCTGCAACCGAGCCGATTACATCAGCAATAGGTGCAATCTGCTCGTTTAAGTATTGTTTCTGTTTTGCTTCTATTTCGCGCAGGTCAATAAAGTTAGCAAAGCATGCGACCATTTCTTTTTTACTGTTGTGGACCGGGCCGGTCTGAATCAGTGCGGGGAAAGAGACACCGGTATGATCTTTCAGTGTAAATGTGCCGTTTGCAAAATTACCCTGGAACGATTTAGTAGAAAGTGAGTCCTGGAGAAATATATCTTTGACCTTTAATTTGCCGATCACCTCTTCAGGTTTTTTATTAAATTTCATCATATTTAATGCGGCCTGATTAATGGAGAGGATATTTGTATTCCGGTCCGTAATAAACATAGCTGCACTGAGTCCCTGCTGAAAGCTCTGTGCCATAGCCATTTCGTCCTTGATCTTGGAGAGCATAAGGTTAAAGCCTTCGGAGAGGTGACCGATTTCGTCATTACTCTTATAATCAACCACAGCCGTCAGGTCGCCTGAGATCACCTTATTTGTAGCGCCGCTGAGGGCATCGATCGGTTTATTAACTTTTTTGCGGATTATGAGGAAGTTAACTATCTGAATAATAATCAGCAGGGCAACTATAGCAAAGATCACATTGAGGTAGAATTGGCTATCAGCAACGTGCGTCTCCACTTCTGCCTTTGTACGGTTATCCAATAGTTTAAAGAATTCGTCAATCGGCTGGAGAATAATTTCTCTTTGTCTATGGTAGTTTTCATCGTGGACGAGGCGGCGGGCAAGTTCCATATCGGGAGCGCCGTGGACGGTATAGTTACCGTTAGGATCCTGGAACAAGCCTTTAACGGCGTTCATTGCTTTTTGTTCAGTTGAGACCAGCTCATTGGACTTGTCATTTGATTCCTTAATCTTGGCGAATTCATCATCGGAGAAATTAAGTTCTTTCATCATCTGATCAAATGAAACCGTACGGCCGTCCTTGCGTGGTTTTTTACCGTTAGAGATATCGACGAGGTCCCAGTACTCTTTTTCATATTTTTCATCGCCTGTAACTACGTATGTTCTGGCAAGTCTTGTCAAGTCTTCTGAGTTCTGCCTCATTTCGAGGGCAACCTGGTATGATTTATATCTTATTTCCTGGCTTGTATTAAGTTCTTTTTGTGCACGGAGCATCATAAGAGTAGCCACGCCAAGGCCTATAATAGCAAGTCCGGTACCACCATAAATTAGCATGAACATTTTTTTAATGGACATAGTTTTCCCCCTCTGTATTCCAGTTTCAGTGTCTTTATAGGTAACTTTTATGGATTAATAGATTATTAATCCATTATCGTACGATACCTGAAAAAATTTAGCATAATTAGCCAAAATACTGCATATTTTCTCGGTTTTGCTGAAGCTGTATTGCCTTCAGTGAAAACCTTTTATTGAGAAGCTTTTGGTATTTAAGATAGCCATTAGCCGTGAATTCTCTTTTTCATCATAAGTGCGCTATTTATATTTTATAAGGGAAATCGATAGTTATGGAAGTAAAAGTGTCTTTCTGACTAATGATAGTAAATCCGCAATCAAATACATCAGCAATGCGACTTGCAATAGGGAGCCCGAGGCCATTTCCATCCTGCTGGAACATTTCTCTGTTAAACTGGCGGAATGGTGCAATCTGTTCAATTTCTTCTTCAGTAAAGCCTATTCCGTAGTCCCTAATTTCCATCTGGTAGGAGTGCGGGCACTTTTCACCTGTCACCTCAAGCCTAGATCCTCTTTTTGAGAATTTAAGTGCGTTGTCGAAGAGTTCCTTAGTGATAAGTTTAAGGTAGTCGTCAGGTATCTGCAGTTCAGAATCTTCAATTGATGCATGGAGGTCATCATTTCTTCCTTCTTTTACTGCCATACTGGTCACGGTTTCTTTAATAGTTTTTGTGTGTGCGTGCAAGTTACGTTCCTCCAGTTCCAATCTCATTTTTCTATTTTTGCTTAGGCATTCGAGAGCTGCAAAGTCTATGAATTTTTCTATTGTACGATAGAGTCTTCTGCTACTTTTATCAATATTTCCAAGCATGAATTTCATGTCATCTTTGCTTAAGGTATCAAATTCATCGGTCATGATCTGAGTAAAGCCCATGATAGATACCAGGGGGGTTCTCAGTTCATGAGGGATATAAGTTGTGATGTTTGAGATCAGGTCGTCGAGTTTTTTCTCAAGAACAGTT
>JBLMYS010000141.1:0-10511 GCA_050258415.1 Acidobacteriota bacterium
TGAATTACGGCTATTTTGATGACTTAAACAGGGAATATGTAATAGAACGCCCTGATGTACCTGTTTCCTGGACGAACTACCTTGGAGTGGAGGATTTCTGCACGGTTATTTCACATAATGCTGGAGGATACTCTTTTTATAAATCACCCGAGCACCACAGGATCACGCGCTTTAGGCAGAATGGAATCCCTCTGGACCGCCCCGGCCATTATGTTTATATACGCGATGATGAAACAGGTGAGTACTGGTCGGTCTCCTGGCAGCCGGTGGGCAAAGACCTTTCAAAAGCAAAATATACAACCAGACACGGGATGTCCTACTCCAGGTTCCAGTCGGATTATAACGATATTGAATCTGAACAGCTCCTGTTTGTACCTCTGGGAGACGAAGTGGAACTGTGGGATGTCAAAATAAAAAATAAAGGAAATAAGCAAAGGCATCTGAGCGTTTTTACTTACCTTGAGTTTTCTTTCCATCATATTGAAATCGACAACCAGAACCTGCAGATGAGCCTTTATGCAAGCGGCTCAAACTATAAAGACGGCATAATTGAATATGATTTCTTCTATGAACCATGGACTTATCATTTCTTTGCGTCAAACTTTGACCCTGAGAGTTTCGATGCCGTGCGCGATACTTTTATCGGAGACTACCATACGGAAACAAACCCGGCGGCAGTAGAAGAAGGCTACTGCAGAAACTCAACCGAGCTTGGAGGTAACCAGTGCGCCGCACTCCATAAAAAACTGGTCCTTGAGCCTGGAAGTGAGACAAGGCTTATCTTTATGCTGGGCGTTGGCTCAAGAGAGGGAAATGGATATAAAATAAGGGAAAAGTATTCAGATTTTAATAATGTCGACAATGCTTTTCAAAAGTTGAAGGAATACTGGGAGGGCAAACTCTCCATTTTTCAGTGCAGGACTCCTCACAAAGGGCTTAATACCATGATAAATACATGGACACTCTTTCAGGCAGAGGTATGCGTTATCTGGTCGCGCTTTGCTTCATTTATTGAAGTGGGCGGCCGCACAGGCCTGGGCTACCGCGATACGGCGCAGGACGTTATGGGAGTAGTTCATACAAATCCAATGAAGACGAAGGAAAGAATAATACAGCTTCTGCGCGGTCATACCTCAATGGGCTACGGGCTGCATCTTTTTGACCCTAACGTTTTTGAACCTGAGGAGGATAAGCTGCCCGGGGTTAAACTTCCTACTGTTGTGCCAACACCAAGTCCGCAGGATATAATCCATGGCTTGAAAGATGTTTGCTCCGATGACGCCCTCTGGCTCGTGGCTTCAATCTGCGAGTGGATTGTGGAAACAGGTGACCTCGATTTTTTCAACTACGTTGTGCCTTATGCGGACAAGGGTGAGGCCACGGTATATGAGCACCTTAAAAAGATACTCGACTTTTCCGCGGAGTACATTGGCAAAAACGGTATATGCCAGGGACTTCGTGCCGACTGGAACGACTGCCTGAATTTAGGCGGGGGTGAAAGCGCTATGGTCTCATTTATGCATTACTGGGCTATAAACATCTTCATCAATTCGGCTAAAAAACTGGACCGGCAGAGCGATGTAGAAAAGTATACCCAAATGGCAGAGAAAGTTAAGGAGGCATGCCAAAGGGAACTCTGGGACGGGGAGTGGTACTTAAGAGGCTTTACGAAAAAAGGAATCAGTATTGGAACCCATAAGGCTGAAGAGGGCAAGATATTCTTAAATTCACAGAGCTGGGCAGTTTATTCCGGCGTGGCAGATACCGAAAGGGCTGTAAAATGCATGGACTCTGTTGATAAATACCTTTCCTCCCAATATGGGCTCCACCTTGTGTGGCCGGCCTACTCAAAGCCCGATGATGATATCGGTTATATTACAAGAGTATATAAAGGCATAAAAGAAAACGGCTCCATATTCAGCCACCCGAATCCCTGGGCCGTTATAGCAGAATGCAAACTGGGCAGGGGAAGCCGCGCTATGAAGTTTTATGACGCAATACTCCCTTATAACCAAAACGATATTATTGAGATCCGCCAGGCCGAACCTTACTCCTACTGCCAGTTTATTATGGGACGTGACCACACAGCCTTCGGGCGCGCAAGGCACCCGTGGCTAACAGGAACTGCAGGATGGTTCTATACGGCAGTAACAAAATACATCCTCGGCATCAGGCCTACTTATGAGGGACTTGTAATTGACCCGTGTATACCTAAAGACTGGGAAGGCTTTGAGGTCAAAAGAAAATGGAGAGGCGCACAATATAATATAAAAGTCTTGAACCCAGATGGAGTTGAAAAGGGAGTCAAATGCATATCGCTAAATGGAAAGCCCCTTGAAGGACCCATCCCTATTCAGGCCCCAGGAACGGAAAATGAAATTGAAGTTACAATGGGTTAAAATAATCGCTGGCAGGTTTTTATGAAAATTCTTCCCTTAATATTGTTGACTCTTACGATTGCGATTCAGGCGCAGACAAAAGAAATAATTGGCTATTTCCCGGAATGGGGAGTTGAAGACCTCCGCTATACGGTTAAGAATGTTGAAAAGACAGGCGCGGCAGAGAAACTAACTACCATCATGTACGCCTTCAGCTATCCGGCTCCTGACTCTCTGGGCAATATTGTCCCGATGTTTATGGATGCCTTCAGAGCATATCTGCAGCCTTATACTGCAGAAATGAGTATCGACGGAGTGGCTGATGATTCCTTAAATCAGGCGCTCCGGGGGGAGTTTAATCAGCTGAAAAAACTTAAGGCACGTCATCCAAAACTTAAAGTAATGATATCTATTGGTGGCTGGACAAGCTCTGTATATTTCTCTGATGCCGCACTTACGCCCTCTTCAAGAGAAAAGTTCGTCAGCGCTGTCATTGACAGGTATATACTTGGTAACCTCCCACGGGCAAATGGGGCCGGAGGACCGGGAGCCGCAGCAGGTGTTTTTGACGGGATCGATCTGGATTGGGAGTACCCGATTTCTGGCGGCAATACGGGAATCCATAATAACCCTAATGATAATAATAACCTTACTGAACTTTATGCTTTGTTCAGAAATAAACTCGATGAAATAAGACCGGGGCTTTTTCTTACCTCGGCCGTCCCTGTTGCCAGACACCTGGTGAAAAACTATAACATGAAAAAGGATCAGCAGTATCTGGACTGGTACGACCTTATGACCTATGATTTAAGGAGCTCATGGAGCAAAATTACAGGGCACCATACGAACCTCTTTTCTACTTTTAGCCCCACGGAGCCCAGGGGAATGAAGGAATCTCTGGATTATGCCATCAAGTATTTTCGCGACACGCTGGGTGTTGCTGGCAGTAAACTTGTGCCCGGGGCTGCTTTCTATGGAAGGGGCTGGATTACGGTTGACACTGTGAACTGCGGGCTATACAGGAAGGGTAAGGTTGCAAGTGAGAGCGGGTATAGCTATTACTCTGTCCTTTCACAGCTTACGCGACAGGGATTCTGCTACAACTGGGATAACGTTGCAATGGCCCCAATCCTGTTTAATCATAATAGCCGGACGTTCTGGTCGTTTGACGATGAAAAGTCCGTTGCCTTAAAATCCAGATACGTGGACGCATATAACCTGAGGGGTATTATGTTCTGGGAATTAAGCGGCGACGACTCCAGTGGGAGCCTCTTAAAAGCGATTTATAACAGGGATATGAGTGTGAATCCTTCCATGGCAAACATGAAAACTAAGAATATTAAACCCGGCCTTAAGGAGATTAAAATAACGAGCCCCGAAGGCTCCGCCAGTCTTAAAAGAGGCAACAGCGTTATTATTACAACAGATGCTTCAAAATATGCCGGACAGCTAATAAGGGTGGAATTCTTCGTGGACGATAAACCTATTGGTTTTGACACCAAGGCTCCATTTAGCTGGGTCTGGTTTAACATGCAAAAAGGGAGTCACAATCTAAGAGCAGTTGCTACCGATGCCAATAGGCTTAGAATTAACTCTGCAGTCGTGAGTGTAAATGTGGAATAGAAGTGAAGTTCTAACCATAATCCCGCCGAAAGTTCTCCGGCGGGATTAAGTTTATCTGAATTGCTGATTTATTTATAAGAGTTTTTAATTATCGAAACTGTCTCTTCGTGCGAAAGGGTGTAAGGATCGAGCTTGAAAAGCCCTCCCATCGTTTCCTTTGCGTTTTGGGCAAGCGTTTCAATTTCGGATTCCTTAATGCCGTAGTCCGACATTTTAAGTTCACCTACGCCGCAGTTTTCCTGCATTTCCTTCAGGGCTTCAATAAATTTGCATGCTCCTTCCTCTTCAGTAAGCCCCTTAACGTCTTTTCCCATAGCTTCGGCCATATGTGAAAGCCTTGCCGGAACGACTCTGGCAAAGAACGAGAAGTATGAAACCGACAGCATTATGAGTCCTGCACCGTGCGGCAGTTCAGGATGAAAGGCACTTAAAGCGTGCTCCATTGAATGTTCCGAAGTGCAGCTCGAAGTTGACTCAACCATGCCGGAAAGCGTATTTGCAAGGGCCACATTTGTTCTGGCTTCCAGATCCAGCCCATTTTTAACGGCCGTGGGCAGATAGCGGCTTAAAAGCGCTATGCTCTTAAGAGCGAAAATGTCACTCATAGGGTTTGCAGTCTTTGCAATAAAGCCTTCGGCAGCATGAAAGAAAGCGTCAAAACCCTGGTAGGCCGTAAGATGGGGAGGAACAGTGGTCATAAGCTCCGGATCCACAATTGAAAGGCAGGGGAATGTATCGATGTTTCCAAAACCTATCTTCTCATTTCGTTCTTCGTGTGTTATTACACTCCACGGGTCCGCTTCAGTTCCGGTGCCCGCGGTAGTTGTAATGGCTACGATCGGAAGCGCGCCCTGAAGAGCTTGTTTCCCCTTGCCCGTGCCGCCATGGATATAATCCCAGTAGTCACCCGGGTTTTTTGCCATTACGGCTATGCTTTTTGATGAGTCAATTGCGCTTCCGCCTCCAAGTCCTAAAATGAAGTCACAGCCATTCTCCACAGCCATTTTAGCGCCTTCCATTACGTGGAGCCTTATCGGGTTCGGGAGAATTTTATCAAAAACTACCGAATCAATCCCTTTATTTTTAAGCAGTGTAATTACTCTGTCCAGGTAGCCGAACTTTTTCATTGAAGTGCCGTTTGTAGTAACTATTAAGGCTTTTTTGCCTGGAAGTTTTTCTGTTGCAAGATTCTCAAGCTTTCCTTGGCCGAACAAAATCTTTGTCGGGATATTATATTCAAAATTCATCAAAAGAAACTCCTTGAATTATAAATTAGAGAGGATAAAATTTCCGTTCCTAAATTTACAAATTTCAGGGAGCAATCTGAAGAAGTTAAATATGGAGAGGGGATAATATTTTGAAAAATGCCATCAGTCAATGATTCCTGATGGCATCATAGAGGAACTTACCAAATATCAGATCTGGTTTATTGTTCTTTTTTTATTTTCTTTTTATTGTAGCCTTTCTCGTCATATGGCTGAAGCTTCTCAAGCCACAGCTCTTCTAAAAAAGCGATGTCTTTTGCATAGTTATAATTAACAGGAGCATCTTTCTTTGGTTCCAGCTTGTCCAAAACCTCGAATGCCACGCCCTTTTCTCCCAGTTCGTTCCAGGCCTCCTGAAGCTCTTTGATTTCGTGCAGCCCCCATTCCTTAAGTGCCACCATGTGAAGGTTTCGTTTAGCTTCCAAGTTTTTGCCGCTGCCAACAAATATTTTACCATTCTTCAGGTTCTTCAACTGATAGACTCCCATTGTCGGGCGGTCCTTTTCCTTATAATCTCTGATAATTTCTTTTCTTTTTGAAGTATCCATTTTCTTCTCCGGTTTTTGTTGCCTTAGGCCCGCATCTTTTTTCTCCGAAAGGAATTCCGGCGTTTCTGTGTCCGAATTATTCCTGTATTCGGGACAAACACGGTAGTTCCCTCTTTCTCTTTGCATCATTTTTTCATCAATAAAATAGCGCCTGATGGAGCAGTAGTCTTCATGAATTTCTTCAAGCACCAAATCTATTTCCTTTTCAGGGTATGTCCTCTTCCTGTCAAAAAGCTTAATTATCTCATCGAGTACTATGAGGCGCTTTTTGTGCTGCGAGGGGATCCTTAAAAGTCTTCCCTTGCTGAAGTATGAGGCTATTACTTTCTTTCTGTATTCTTTCATCCTTTCATCCTGAATTGGCTTTTCGGCATTCACGAATGAAATAATGTCTTTTAGCGTGCTCGAAAATATATCTTTGTTTATGTGAAAAACAGCATAATACTGCTCTTTTTTCCTGCACACCAGTCCCGAGCCTTCAAGTTTCTTCATATGGAAGCTTACTGTCGATTCCGAAAGGTTCAGGCGCTTTGCAAGTTCTTCGAGGTACTGCGGCTTTTCAACGAGTGAATTTACAATCAGGAGCCTCGACTCATCTCCGAGCGCCTTCATTATATTTATGCTTTCCTTAATTTCCATTTAATTCCCCAGGGTATTTATTTCGATAAGTATCAAAGTAAAAATAAGCAATACTTTACCCGTATGCAAATTTATTTTGACGAATATCGAAATAAATTGTCGGGCCATAAAAAAGCCCGGAAGCAGGTTCGAAACTGTTTCCGGGCACGTCAGATGGCCTGTTACTTACAAAAGGCCGGTTAATGGAACTTAAAACACTCCGAACTTTAATGTAATACCGCCTGAAAAGTTGCTGAAGTCAGAATTCTTTAAGCCGTATGTGTCAACGCCGTTAACGAATCGGTAGCTTACGTTAAACCCGACTTTCATATATTTGGCGACATTTAATTCACCACTTACTCCCGGCTCCAGCACAAAGACTGCGTCTGCTTCTTTGTCGTCATCCCACTCCTCTTTGAGTAAATCGCCGTCAGGCTTAGCTGAGCGGTAAGAAACCCCGCCTGCACCGACGAGCAATGAGACCGATGAGTGCAGAAGTTCATTGGGGTTGAAATAGTATTCCAGGACTCCGCCGCCGTAGCCGAAATTGATATATGGCTGTGAGGTGTAGTTAAATACTTTCTGTACGTCACTGTTTGCCTTGATATTGTTTGCAAGGCCGTATCCGCCGCCTCCGATCATGAACTGATGATTTATAAGCCAGCCGCCGTAGGCTCCTACAAGGACGCCAAAATTATTTTTTATTGATGAGAATTTTACCTGAGGCCCGCCGAATCCGCCATTGTCCATTTCACCTTCGAAAAATGATTTCCTCTGTGCAAATGTTGCAGAGGCAAGCAATAAAACGATAAGTAATGCCTTTTTCATTGTTAACTCCATTTATTTTGTTGATAGTGTTGTTTGAAAACTTACATAGTAAATTTACACTCTCCTACGCAGCGGATAAATTGGCAAAAGACGGATTATTTTGTAGTCCATGGACTATAAAGAGCCGGGCTTTCAAAAAAGGGAAGTATTTTGAAGAATTTTCCGATTATAATTGTTTTGCTTTCCTATAAGCCATAATTTTGTGGAGTGTATCCGGAAAATTCCCATAATGCTGAACTGAACAGGGGACTCTGGTAAACAGGAATCTTAGATTCAACTTGCTATAAAAAATCTAATACGGTATTTTGCGAAAAAACACAGCTGCAATTATGGATAAAACAAAAACTGAGGATCTGCAGCGCTTATTTGCGCTTTCTCCTGAAATGTTCGCAATAATCGGCTACGACGGGTATTTCAAGCTTCTGAATCCTGCATGGGAGTCCAGCTTGGGCTACACAATTGAGGAATTGCTTTCAAAACCCGTAACTGAATTCATCCATCCGGATGACCTTGCAATGAAAAGTTTTGAACTCGACAGCATCACTCAGGATAGCCTGGCGCCTTCATTTATAAACCGCTACAGGTGTAAAGATGGGTCCTATAAATGGCTGCTCTGGATTGCAGAATCGTACTGCGAAGAAAAAATGGTCTTTGCGGCCGCACGAGACGTAACTAACTATAAAAAGATTGAAACCTCACTCCGGGAAAGTGAAGCCCGCTACCGCCTTATTGTAGAGGGAAGCCAGGATATATTTTTCTATGAGTGCTCCGAAGACGGAAAGATCCGTTATGTCTCACCATCTGTAAAGAATGTCACCGGCTTTGAGCCCTCAGAACTCATTGGCAGAAAGCTCGAGGAGTTCAAATGCTCTGAAAAGGATTTATCACTTTCCTCAGAATACGATGAAACTGAAACATCCAAAACGTACAAAAAGACTTCCGAAAGCATTACTTTCAACCATAAAGAAGACAGATGTATTATACTTGAGACTACTGAGTCTCATATAACAGACTCTTCCGGGACAAAACAGCTTATAGGTTTTGCAAAGGATATTACTGAAAGAATCCTCTCCGAAAAATCCCTCAAGGAAAGCCAGCGCCGGATGTCTACTCTAATGAAAAATCTTCCGGGCATGGCATACCGGCTGAGGACCGACAGCGACTGGGTGATGGAGTACGTAAGCGAAGGCTCTTATGCACTTACAGGCTATCACCCTGATGAGCTAATAAGCAAATATAATGTCGCCATGGGAAGCGTTATACACCATGACGACATCTATGAGGCTTTTGAACAAATTTACGCCGCCCTTAACAAAGGGGTCCCTTTTACAATCTATTATAGAATAGTAACTGCTGAAGGGAAATTGAAATGGGTCTGGGAGCAGGGACAGGGAATTTACGCGCCTGATGGGAAACTGGAGGCTATTGAAGGCTTCATGACGGATGTTTCTCATTACAAGAACGCCGAAGAGGAGCAGAAAAGACTTAACCGTGCCCTTAAGGCCATCACACAGATAAACCAGATCATTATCCGGGCTACGGATGAACTTACATTCCTTGGCGATGTTCTTGAAATTATTTGCAATATCGAAGGCTACAGGATGGCCTGGGTGGGCTACCTTGAAAATGATGCCGAGAAATTGATCCGCCCTGTTGTATGCAGAGGTTATGAGGACGGATATCTCCAGCACGTAAAACTCTCCTGGGGAAATAACTATTTCGGCCAGGGGCCTACAGGCGTTGCAGTCAGAACTAAGAAGCCCGCCATGCTGCATAATATTGAGCGCGATCTGCCAAGTCCGCAGCTCAGGCAGACGGCCATGGAGCGCGGCTATATGTCAATTTATGCCGCCCCTTTAATGGAAAACCAGGTGCCCTTTGGCGTGCTTGTAATCTATGGGGATAAAGCCGATCTGTTTAACTCTGAAGAAAAGTCTCTGCTTGAGCAGCTGGCAAACGATATGGCCTTTGGAATCTCAAATCTCAGGGCACGCGCCGCAAAGCAGAAAGCGGAGCAGGCTCACCTTGAAAGCGAAAAACGTTACCAGACACTCGTTGAATCCTCTCCCATAGGAATTGGAATACAGAGGGACTATAAGTGGATCTACGTCAATCCTGCCGCAGTCAGTATATATAACGCCCGGAGGGCTGAAGATATTCTGGACAAGCCTGTCAATGCCGTGGACAACCTGTCGGAGCGTGAAAGGGAAATAATTGTTGAAAGAACAAACAAAATCATCTCAGGTGCCATTTTAGAGCCATATGAATTTAGGACGGTATTTAAGGATGGAAGGGAAGTATTTGTTCAAACGAACTCTGTCCCGATTGTTTACGAAGGGAAGCCCGCCATACTTACGCTCCTCAAAGAAGTTACACGTGAGAAAGTAGCAGAGCGAAGTCTGCAGAATTCCCGGGAAGAGCTCCGCAGGCTGGCAGCCCACCTTCAGGCCGCACGCGAAGAAGAGCGCACCAATATCGCACGTGAAATACATGACGAACTGGGCCAGTGCCTGACAGGACTAAAAATGGATATCTCATTCATTGAGGATCTGGTGAATGAGAACATGGAGCTTGCAAATAAACAGCAGATTCTGGATAAAATCGCTTCCGCCTCGGGTCTCATTGACACTACGGTCAGATCGGTACGTAAAATTGCCAGCGAGCTGAGGCCGGTCATACTCGACAGCATGGGGCTTGAAGCCGCAATTGAGTGGCTGGCTGAGGATTTTCAGTCCAGAAGCGGTATCCCATGCGAGTGCTTTTTGACTGTTCCTGAAATTAAGCTCGGGCGCGATAACTCAACGGCAGTATTCCGCATTCTGCAGGAATCGCTTACAAACGTCATGCGCCACGCAAATGCAACGAGAGTTACCGTATCTTTTATTGAAGATGAATCAAACTACCTGATGGAAATTAAGGATAATGGTAAGGGAATTACCGAAGAGGACATGAAAAAGGCTAAATCCTTCGGCCTCCTTGGAATGAAAGAACGCGCTTACCTCTTCGGCGGCACAACTGAAATTGAGAGTAAACCGGGAAAGGGTACAACTATAAGAGTTCTCATACCCTTTGATCAACTAAAATAATGAACAAACAAGCGGAACTGCATTTATGATAAAGCTTTTAATTGCCGATGACCATCCTGTTGTAAGAGAGGGATTAAAACAGATTGTTTCCCAGTCTAAGGATATTAACGTTGCCGGCGAGGCCCTGGATGGAAATGAGGTCCTTGAAAAGATTGCCGGCGAGGA
>JBLMYS010000142.1:0-5235 GCA_050258415.1 Acidobacteriota bacterium
GCTTTTATCATATATGGGAGGATGTGCTTCCCGAAATCGTTATTCGGCAGGTTCTTTTCAGACATCTCACGGAATACGTCTATTAACATCTTGGCATTAAAAACGTACATTCCCATATTAACGAAAGAGTAGCCCGGCTTGTCCGGAATTTCAGGGGGATTTTTCACCTTTTCCACAAATCCTGAAACCTTATAGTCGGCATTGATATTTATTACGCCGAAACGGCTTGCCTGTTCCTTTGGGTAATCTATGCTTGCTATCGTTACGTCACTTTTCCTGTCAATGTGATACTGCAGCATCTTCAGGTAATCCATCTTATAAATATGATCGCCCGATAAAATGAGCACCCATTTGCTGTTGTTTACTTCAATCAGGTTGATATTCTGCTCAATTGCATTTGCGGTTCCGGTGTACCAGTCTCCGCTTATTTTCCTTTGCGGAGGTATCGAATAGATAAATTCGCCCAGCTCGGGGTTGAAGATGCTCCAGGCCTCGTAAAGATGCTGATTAAGTGAATCTGATTTATACTGCGTCAGCACGTAGATCTTCCTCAAACCTGAATTAAGACAGTTAGAAAGAGTAAAGTCGATTATCCTGTATTTACCTCCGAAGGGCACTGAAGGTTTTGAGCGCGGTTCAGTCAACGGGGCCAGCCTTTCACCCTGTCCGCCTGCCAGTATCATCGATAAAGTATCCCTTAAAAGTGCGGAACCTGCAAATAACATAATTTTTCCTCGTTACTTTTTAATGATATATAAAAAAATTAAAATTTCCTGACTTAAGCAACCATTAAATCAAAATTTAACAATTTTTTAACCTCTGCTCGGCCTGAGCTTGAGTGATCGGCAAACCTAAAAATTAACTTGTCAAACTTAAATTATAGGCTTAACTTTGTTATATATTGATTCATCTTTTTATTTAATATCTGTTATGACAAAAAGAAAATTGAGGGCATTTCAAATATCATCTATTGTGTTTTTTAATGCACTCCTGTTTGCATCATGGCTTGTACACTATGAACCGGTAAAGTCGCTTTTTTCAGCCGTACCGCTTCTTGAGTACTACGTCGAGTACAGAATGTCGCAGCAGGACAACCTCGATTCCTATATCATGCCCGCCCAGAATAAGATCGATGTTACTCATTATGATATAAATATAGAACTATTCCCCGAAAAGAAAATACTAAAAGGGGATGTAACCATTACTGGTGTGCTGCTTGATAAGTCCCTTAAGAGGCTGGATCTCAATTTCTATGAGAATATGGAAATAAAAAGCCTTACGCTTAACGGAAAGAATTCATCATTCGAACAGAAGGAAACCAGACTTTCGCTCCCCCTTAATAACTTTGGGAGCGATACCTTTAATGTGAGGGTGGTTTACGAGGGGACTCCAAAAAAACTCGGGTTCGGATCCTTTGTTTTTGATAACTTTAACGGACGCTCTGTTGCTTATAATATGAGCGAACCTATCTACGCCTCTACCTGGTATCCATGTAACGATAAGCCTGACGATAAGGCCCTTATGGATATGAGGATAACAAACGACAGCGCAAAGGTCTCAGTCTCTAACGGCCGCCTCATGGACGTAAAGACAAAAGGGGACAGGAGAACCTACCACTGGAAAACCTTCTACCCGATTACAACTTATCTAATCTGCTTCTATTCGGCCGACTACCGCCATTTTCAGGAACACTATATCTCGGAGGCAAAAGATTCCATGAATATTGACTATTTTGCCTTCCCCGAGCACCTGGATATGGCACAAAGCGATTTCAAGGGACATCCTGAAATGATAAAGTTCTTCTCGGGACTCTTCGGCGAATATCCCTTTATTAAAGAAAAATACGGCGTTGCCGAGTTCCTCTGGCAGATGGGTGCCATGGAACACCAGACTATTACAGGTATCGGCTCAAATTTCCTGAACGGAAGACGCTTTTTTAATGAGTTTTATGTACATGAACTCGCTCACCAGTGGTTCGGTGATGCCGTAAGCCCTCAGACCTGGAAGGATATCTGGCTTAATGAAGGCTTTGCCAGCTACTGCGAGGCCCTCTTTTCTGAACATGAAGCCGGCCCCTCGGCCTATAGATCCACTATGCTCCAGAAATTTCACGACCGCTTTAGCGGTACACTCTATAACCCCCAAAGCGGACTCTTCAGCTCCACAGTTTACGATAAGGGGGCCTGGGTGCTCCATATGCTGCGCTGGGAAATTGGCGACAGCTCTTTCTTTAGCTCACTCAGGAAGTACTATCAGACTTATATGTATAAAAGTGCCACTACAAACGATTTTATAAATGTATGCGAAAAGGAATCCCATAAGGACCTTTCTTACTTCTTTAACCAGTGGGTCTTTACCGGCACCGATAATATCAAACTAACTTATAACTGGGAGGCGCATCCGTCTGCGGATAATTCCTACGTCCTTAAATTAAAGCTTAAACAGACACAGGATGCCCCTCAGACTTTCAGGTTCCCCCTTGAGGTGAGTATTAAAACTGAAGGGACTGAGGGCGAGGTTAATAAGGTTATTTATGTAAACAGCCGCCGGCAGGAGTTCGAAATAAAACTCAACAATCAGGTAAAGGGAATTACCATGGACCCTTCAGGCTGGCTCTTGGCCTCATTTAAAAAGGAAGAAGGTTAATTTTAAGCCATCTTTTATGGGCATTTTTGCCCGATTCTGCGTATTTTTGAAAAATCAATAATCAATCTAAGGCGTTTTGAAAGATAGCTATCTGTTTATATCGGATGTTCACCTTGGCCTCCAGTCAAAAGAGACCGAGAGAGTAAAAGAAAGACTCCTGGTAAAGTTTCTCCAGATGGCCTCCGAAGAGGCAAGAGAACTTTATATACTGGGAGATTTGTTTGATTATTGGTTCGAGTACAGGCACGTTTACCAGAAAGGCTTTTTCAGAACACTTACTGCTCTACAGGATTTGACTGAAAGCGGCACTAAAGTACATTATATAATTGGTAACCACGATTTTTCGCACAGGGACTTTTTTGGAACAGAAATCGGCGCTAAATTGTATGAATTACCTATAGAGCCCCTGATCGATGGGAAACGATTCTTTCTGGCTCATGGCGACGGACTGGTAAAAAACGACCTGGGCTATAAAATACTCAAAACGGTCCTTAGAAATAAAACCGTACAAAAAATCTATTCTCTTCTGCATCCGGACGTTGGCATTGCTTTAGCAAGCGCTACAAGCCGCAAAAGCCGCGACTATACTTCACAGAAGGACTATGGCGAGGTCGACGGCATGTTTGAAACCGCAAAGGAGAAAATAGATTCAGGCTTCGATTACGTCATTTTCGGGCACTCACACAGGCGCGCGCTCGAAAAGTATAAAAATGGATATTATATTAACCTGGGCTCCTGGCTCTCAGGCCCATGCTACGGCCGCTTTAAAGACGGCCGCTTTTCAATAGTTGATTGGAAATAAAATGGAAAAAACTTCAAATACTGATAAGAAAAAGAAACCCGCCAGCTACGATAGAAAAAAAGTTATCAGAATTTCTGCAATCTCTGCCATTATCTTATTCCTGGCTCTCGGAGCCTATATCTTTAAGGGGCTCCCTTCACTTGAAGAACTGGAAAACCCCAAACCTGTCCTGGCTAGTAAGGTCTACGGAATCGACGGAGAACTCATTGGACAGTTCTTTATTGAAAATAGAATTGAAGTCCCTCTCGACAGCATCCCGAAACACCTTCAGAATGCTCTTATCGCTACTGAGGACAGGAAGTTCTACGACCACTGGGGAGTTGACGTCGGCCGCTTCTTTAAGGCCATGATTAAGAACGTTTTTACGCTTTCAATGCGTGAAGGTGCCTCCACTATTACACAGCAGCTGGCAAAGAACCTCTATAAGCTTAAAAGTAAAAATGAGAATAAGTTTGAAACCGTGATCAGAAAAATCAGGGAATGGATTACTGCTATTCAGATAGAGAAGACCTATACAAAAGATGAAATACTCGATATGTACCTGAATATTTCCTACTTCGGACGCGGGGCATATGGAGTCGAGACCGCGGCAAATGCATATTTTAATAAGGATGCTAAGGATCTTACAGTGCCAGAGTCGGCGGTCCTTGTGGCCCTTCTTAAATCATCCGTCAATTACGATCCCGGAAAGCATTACGACCGTGCGCTGCAAAGACGTAATGTCGTTATGGCAAATATGGTGGATGCTGGCTACCTGAATGAAAATTTCTACGAAAGGTATAAAAACCTCCCGATTGCCCTTGGAAGTGAAAGATTTGAAAGCTATCAGACCATTGCCCCTCATTTTATGGAGTATATAAGGAGGCAGATGGAAAAGCTCTCCGATAAGTACGGCTACGACCTCTACCGCGATGGCCTTAATATCTATACAACAATCGACTCCAGAATGCAGCTGGCAGCTAATAAGGCCGTTTCAGAGCATCTGGCAGAATATCAGCCTCTATTTAATAAGAGCTGGAACTGGGAAAAACACAAGGATGTTCTTACACAGCTCGTCGACAAGGCAATCAAAAGCAATCCACAGTATATTGGAACAAAAGATCCCGGCGAAAAGCAAAGGCTTTACGACAGATTCCTGTCGAATCAGAGGTTTGTAGATTCTGTAAAAAGAGTCGAAACAGCCATTCAGGTAGGCTTTGTTGCAATCGACCCTTCAAACGGCCAGATCAGGGCCATGGTCGGAGGCGCCGATCCTAAGGCTCAGTACGGACTGAACCACGTTACGGGCATTAAACGCCAGCCTGGTTCATCCTTCAAACCTATAGTCTATGCAACAGCAATTGAAAACGGCCTCTATCCGGCATATCCGCTCCTTAATCAGCCTTTTACTTATAACGGTTGGTCACCTCACAATAGTGACTATTCAACAGGCGGATATACTACAATGAGAAACGGCCTGGCAAATTCTCTGAACCTTATTACTGCGCGCCTTATTATTGAGGACCACGCTCCTTTAAGCCAGATAGGGAATATAGCAAAGAAAATGGGCATCCAGAGCAAGCTCGACCTTGTCCCCTCAATCGCACTTGGTACCTCTGAGGTCTCGCCTCTGGAACTAACCTCGGCATACGGGACTCTGGCCAATAACGGCATAAATGTTTCTCCAATTTCAATCCTGGAGATCAAGGATAAAGACGGAATCCTCATTGAGAAGTTTTATCCCGATAAAATTACTGAGGCGCTTTCAGCCTCAACGGCTGCAATTACAACAAGCATGATGCAGTCGG
>JBLMYS010000143.1:0-5582 GCA_050258415.1 Acidobacteriota bacterium
TGTCTGCTGATATGCTCGTTGAATTTCTCCAGAAGAGAGGCTATGAGGTTAAAAGCCATATGTCTCCCCTTACTGACGAAATGATGGCTGATATTGCAAACCACTACAAGAAGGATATCGAAAAGGCCGAGAAGCATTACAGGAAAATCTCCGAATTCAACAAGAAAAGGGCTGAAAAGTCTGAAGAAACTGCTCCAAAAGAGGAACTTCAGGCTGAAGCTGCTCCTCAGGAGGCCATGCCCCTGGAAGAAGAGCAACCTGAGATGAGTGTTGAAACTCCTGCTGAAGATGAGGCACCTGCTCCAGTTATTGAAGAATCTGCTCCGGTCCAAGAGTCTCCCCGGGAAGAAGCAATACCTGCTCCGCTTCAGACAGAAATTACTGAAGCTAAGGAAACGGAAGCTCCCCAAAAAGAACCGCAGACCGAAGAAATACCTGAAATTAAAGCTCCGTCTCCTGTGGCTGAGGAACCAGCTGCTCCAAAGACTCAAACAGCTCCTGAAGCTGAAAGGCCTGCTGAAAAAACTTCTGCTGAAAAAACTTCTGCTGAAAAAGCTCCCGCTGAAAAGGCTCCCATGGCAGAAAAACCTCAGGCTGAAACACCGGCTCAGGAAAAACCTCAGGCTGAAAGGCCACCGGTTGAAAAGGTAGCCGAACAACCCCAGGATGTAAAAGTATTTAAGACACAGGCTGAACGCGACCTCGCCAGAAACAAGGGACTTACAATTGTCGGGAAAATTGATCTCGACCGCGAGAAAAGAGAGCGCCAGGAAAGACAGAAAGCCGCTCAGGAAAGGGCAGCTCAGGAAAGAGCAAAATCAGGCAGGAAAGAAGAAGAAAGACCTGAAAGAAGAGAAAGACCGGATAGAAGGGAAAGACCTGCCGGGGCTCAGCCTCCTGTTAAGGGCCCCCAGTCTGGTGCCATGGCCCCCTCAGCAAAAGATGCTTACCAGCAGCAGGATTCTCAGGACCAGGCTGCCAAGAAGAAAAAGAAAAAACCAAAAGCCAAGAAAAAAGGCAAAGAGGGACAGCCAGAGGACCCTAATGCTGCAAATAACAAGAAGAAGAAATTCAAACGTATTGAAGTAGATAAAAAAGACGTTGATGCTGCAATAAAAAGAACACTTTTAAGCTTCGACGACTCTTCCGTTGCAGGACGTGCAAGCATCAGAAAGAAAAAGAAGAAAGAAAAGCTCGAAGAGCAGGAAAGACTCCTCGAAGAACGCGAACTTTCAGAATCTTCAAAAATTAAAGTAACAGAGTTTATTGCGGTTAACGAACTGGCAAACCTCATGAAGGTTTCTGTCAGCGACGTAATTGCAAAGTGCATCGGGCTCGGTATAATGGTTTCCATTAACCAGCGCCTGGATGTTGAAACTATCACACTGGTTGCAGATGAATTCGGCTATGAGGTGGAATTTGAGGAAGAGTACACTTCCGAAGAACTGGAAGATACTCCCGATACTCCTGAAATGCTCAAAGGCCGCCCCCCGGTTGTTACAATCATGGGTCACGTTGATCATGGTAAAACATCACTCCTTGACCGCATCCGTTCATCGAACGTGGTTGCTGGCGAGTCGGGCGGTATAACTCAGCACATTGGCGCTTACCAGGTGGAAGTTGCCAGCGGCAAGTTTATCACATTCCTCGATACCCCTGGCCACGAGGCCTTTACGGCTATGAGAGCCCGTGGCGCCAAGGTAACCGACATAGTTGTCCTTATCGTCGCTGCTGACGATGCCGTCATGCCTCAGACAGTTGAAGCTATTAACCATGCCCAGGCTGCCGGTGTGCCGATCATTATTGCTATTAACAAAATTGACAAGCCGGGCGCTAACCCCGATAAGATACGCCAGCAGCTGGCCGACAGGAATATACTCGTTGAGGACTGGGGCGGACGCTATCAGTGCGTGGAAATTTCAGCCAAGGCTAACCTCAATATTGAGGAGCTTTTGGAGAAAATCCTCCTGGAGGCCGAGGTCCTGGAACTTAAGGCAAATCCTGAGCGCCAGGCACGCGGTACGGTAATTGAATCCCAGCTGGACAAGGGCCGTGGAATTACGGGCACAATTCTCGTCCAGAAGGGTACACTTAAAGTCGGCGACCCGTTTGTAGCGGGTGTTTACTACGGACGCGTTCGTGCAATGTTCGACGAGAGAAACAGAAAAATTGATGTCGCACCTCCTTCAGCTCCGGTTCTGGTACTTGGATTTGAAGGCGCCCCGCAGGCAGGCGATACTTTTGTGGTCGTTAACTCGGAGCGTGATGCAAGAGAAATCAGCCTGAAACGCCAGCAGTTAAAACGTGAACAGGATCAGAGGCAGATTCATCATATTACTCTCGATGAAATCGCCCGCCAGATCTCAATCGGCGGCGTAAAGGAACTTCCTCTTATAGTAAAAGGCGACGTGGATGGATCTGTGGAGGCACTCTCCGATTCACTCATGAAACTCTCTAATGAAGAGGTTTTGGTACGCGTAATACATAAGGGCGTTGGCGGAATCTCAGAAGGCGACGTGCTTCTGGCCGCGGCTTCAGGCGCAATTATTATCGGCTTCCACGTAAGGCCGAACCTGAATGCCCGTAAGCTGGCAGAAAATGAGAAAGTCGACATCCGCCTTTATAACGTTATCTATGACGCAATAAATGAAGTCAAATCTGCTTTGGAAGGCCTCTTATCCCCGGTAATTTCCGAGGAAGTGGTGGCTACTCTCGAAGTAAGAGATACTTTCAAGGTGCCTAAGATCGGTACTGTTGCAGGCTGCTACGTACAGGAAGGCAAACTCATGAGAACGAACAAGATCCGTCTTATTCGTCAGGGTATTGTCGTCCACGACGGCGAACTCGCAAGCCTAAGACGTTTTAAGGATGATGTAAAGGAAGTTGATGCCGGATATGAATGCGGACTTAACATCAACAACTTTAACGACCTTAAAGTCGGCGATATCATAGAAGGTTATAAGATTGTTGAAACAAAGAAGAAATTAGCTTAGAAGCGAAAATGCTGAAAGCCGGGATGCCCCACAGAAAGGTTTACTCCTTTCGGCATCGGGCCTTCAGCATTTGACATTTTAGGCCAAAAAGAGAAAGTGAATTAAAATGGCGTACCGGAAAGACAAACTATCACAGCTGATTAAAGAGGAAGTAAGCTGGATTTTTCTCTACAAACTGAAAGACCCTTCCTTTGGATTAGTTACAGTGACAAACGTCAGGATGAGTCCCGACCTCAAAATTGCCAAGGTCTATATCTCGGTTTTCGAAAAGGAAAACCGCCAGACGGTCCTCAACAGGATAAACGAGGCTAAAGGAAGCATTAGAAGTGAGCTCGCTCATAAAATTAAAGTGAAATTTATACCGGAACTGGACTTCTATATTGACGATACGACCGACTATGTGGAGAGAATAGAGGACCTGTTTAAGAAAATCCATAAAGATGATGACAAAAACGGCAGTAATAACCAGGCAGACAGTTGATCTTAAATGCGCGGATTTTGACAAAGGCGAAGTAATCCTAATCGATAAGTCGCTCTATAAGTCCTCTTTTAACGTGATCTATAAAATCCGCAAGGCTACCGGCGTAAAAAAAGCCGGCCATGCCGGGACTCTCGACCCAAGGGCTACGGGACTCTTAATTATCTGTACGGGTAAAAAAACCAAGGAGATCAGCCTTTTCCAGGACTCCCCTAAAACCTATACCGGAGTAATAACTCTGGGTAAGACTACTCTTTCCATGGATTCCGAGACCGATTTTGTCGAGGAAAAAGGGATTGATGGGATCCGGGAAGAAGATATACTCCTTGCCCGGGATTCATTCCTGGGGGAAATCTTTCAGACCCCGCCCATGTATTCAGCCGTAAAATTTAAGGGCAAATCACTCTATAAGTATGCCCGTAAAGGCATAAACCTGAAAAGAGAACCCCGGAAAATTACGGTTACGGGCTTTGAAATAACAAAAATAGACCTGCCCGAAGTGCACTTCGAAATTAAGTGCTCAAAAGGTACTTACATAAGGGTCATAGCACACGATTTTGGCCAGAAATTGGGCTGCGGCGGGTATCTAAGCTCTCTGAGAAGAACCAAAATCGGGGAGTTTGATGTTAAAGATGCTTTTACAATAGATGAATTTGCTTCCCTCTGGCACAACAGGGAGGCTTTGGAAAATGGCTTTGAGCCTTCAAACCTTAAGGATTAAGCCGGGGGGAGCATCTTTGGTTTATTTTGTGCCGGAAAAAACGTATATTTATTTACTTTTGTTTAGATCTCTGTTTAATGAATGTATTTACAGATATAAGTCAGGTTACTGAAGACAAAAATACGGTTGTTACAATTGGAACCTTTGACGGCTTTCATCTGGGCCATAAGGAAATTGTAAACCATGCCCTTTCAAGCGCCTCAAAACAAGGCGGAAGGAATTTTCTGGTTACCTTTGAACCGCATCCAAGAAGCGTTGTTTCGAAGGATTTTGATCTGAAGCTCCTGACAACTCTCGACGAGAAGCTAATGCTTTTTGAAGAAGCTGGAATTGAAAATGTTCTGGTGGTAAATTTTACCCCGGAACTCTCAAAACTGACTTCAGATGAGTTTTTTGAAAGATATATCAGTAAGATCGGCCTTAATGAACTCGTTATTGGCTACGACCACAGGCTGGGCCGAAACAGGGATGGTGACGAACAAAAACTCAGGGAAATAGGCCTCAGGTATTCTTTTGATGTTACAATCGTTCATGCCGTTACTATTGACGGGGATACGGTAAGCAGTACAAAGATAAGACAGGCTATTTTAGATGGCAATATTGAAAAGGCCAATAAGTATCTGGGAAGAAACTATTCCTTCAAGGGAACAGTTGTTAAAGGTGCAATGAGAGGGCGGACATTAGGCTTCCCTACGGCAAATATAGCTTCTGCTAGTAAAGAAAAACTCCTTCCCCCAAGAGGAGTTTATGTGGTTGAAATAATTGTCTCAGGCAGTCCTAAACACGGCGTTATGAACATCGGAATGCGTCCCACCTTTGGCGATACCCCTGAACTTATTACTGAAGTCAATATCTTTAACTCTAGTGAGGATATCTACGGCGAGAACGTGGAGGTAAGGGTATTGCAAAAGCTGCGCCCGGAGATGAAATTCTCTTCCAGGGAGGAGCTGATAAGGCAGATTGAAGAGGATAAAAAAACAGCTTTGAATTTTATAAATAACTTAAATAATTAACCCCGGTTACTTCTGGGGTTACATCGTATAACATAATGGAGAAAATGTAATGTCAATTACAAACGCAGAAAAACTTGAACTTATCAAGAAATTTGGTAAAAATGAAAAAGATAGCGGTACAGCCGAAGTCCAGATTGCAATCCTCACAAAAAGGATCAATGATCTGACAGGCCACTTCAGTGAGCACAAAAAAGATCATCACTCAAGACGCGGCCTGATGATGCTCGTCGGCAAAAGACGCAGATTGTTGGACTATCTTGCCGCTAAAGACATCAATAGGTACAGAACTATAATCAAAGAATTAAATATCAGAAAGTAAGGTTTTGAATGATTTACAAAAAAGAAGTTGAAATTGGCGGAAAAGTTCTTTCTTTAGA
>JBLMYS010000144.1:0-9564 GCA_050258415.1 Acidobacteriota bacterium
TTTAATGAGCATAACCTTACTATATCTTCCCTCGCCTATTACGACAATAACCTTCACCCGGACCTTAAGAAAAGAAAAGAATACCACGACCACCTTAAAAAAGTGATCAATACAGCCTCAATGCTTGGAGTAAACCTCGTGGGCACTTTTGTGGGCGGTCGCCCCGATAAGTCCCCGACAGACAATATGAAGGAAATAGGCAAGGTCTTCCGCACTCTCGTTAAGTACGCCGAGGACAAGGGCGTCCGCCTCATGATTGAAAACTGCCCCATGGAAGGGTGGCTTAAATTCGCAACTCCCGGCAACTATGCATACTCGCCCGAACTCTGGACGGCACTTTTTAACGAGGTCCCGAGTGATAGTTTCGGCCTTAACCTCGATCCCTCGCACCTCTACTGGCTTGGTATAGATTACCTGCAGGTAATAAAAGACTTCCCGGATAAAATATTCCACGCCCACGCAAAGGATACGGAAATTCTTACAGAAGGTCAGTATGAATACGGATTCTTCGGACGCCAGATCGAGCCCATTCCGTGGAAGTCAGGCTGGTGGCGCTACCGCATACCGGGCCTGGGAGAGATCGACTGGAACAGGTTTGTCTCCACACTTCAGGCAAACGGTTACGACTATGTTATTTCAATTGAACACGAGGACCCCGTATGGGAAGGCTCGGAAGAAAAAGTTAAAAATGGCCTTAAGCTTGGCCACAGGCACCTTTCACCATTTGTCATTTAATAATAAAAGAAAACGGATTTAGTAATATGAGGCACCTTATAAAAGACACGTATTTCCCATTTGGTTCACAGTATTACCGCGCCCCATCACCCCTTGAGGAAGACTGGGAAGAGGATCTGAAAAACATGGCCGCGCTCGGCTTTAATACGGTCAAGTTCTGGGTCCAGTGGAGATGGAATAACCCTTCGGAGGGCGAATACTATTTTGACGACATAGACCGCCTGATGGACCTGGCGTCAAAATATAATCTCAGGGTAATGCTGAACACGATATTCGATGTGGCCCCGGCATGGATCTATACGAAATACCCGGATGCCTCAATGATTACGCTTGACGGACGCAAAATTGGCCCACAGACACAGCCCCACCGCCAGATCGGCGGCTTGGGATACTGCTTTAACCACGACGAGGTAGTTGAGCACATGATTAGCTTCCTTAAGGAAACGGTTAATCATTTTAAGAACCACCCCGCCCTCGAAATCTGGAACGTCGCAAGTGAACCGGAACTAACAAGCAGCATGGCTGAGATGAGGCTCTATGCAGATAACTCGGAAAAGATGGGCGACATGCTCTGCTACTGCGAGCACTGCCGGACAAAATTCAAAATATGGCTTAGCGAAAAATATGGCGACATAAAAAAACTTAACACAGCGTGGAACCGCAACTACCGCTCTTTTGAAGAAGCGGAACTCCCGAAAACACGCAATACCTTTAATGATGTAATTGACTGGAGAATGTTTTTTGTTTCCACGATAGGCGAAAACGTTAAAAGACGCTTCCTTGCGGCCCACGAGGTGGATAAGGGCGCTCACCCCTTAATGTGCCACCACGTATTTATCCAGGGCTTCCCCGTTACTTCAACTGCAAGCGATCCGTGGAACGTCGGAAAGTACGGCGACCTGCACGGCTTTACGCAGATGGATGACGCAATGATGATAGACGTCCTCCGCTCATGCGCTAAGGGTAAACCCGTCATTTCCGCCGAAATGCTGATGCTACCGGGCTATACGCTCGACATGCCGAAATTTATTGACTCGAACGACGTAAAAAGACTCATCTTCCGCGGCGTCGCGGGTAACTTAAAAGGATTCATATTCTGGCAGTACCGCCCTGAAATCTTGGGGCGAGAGGCACCCACATGGGGGCTTACAACTTTAGACGGAAAGCCAACCTCCTGGCTTAAAGCGTTTTCAGAGGTGGGACAGGTGCTTCAGAATAATGCGGACTTTCTTTTGGACGCAAAACCCATAAAGGCTGAAGTGGCAATTCTCTACGACCCCGAAAACCAGGTTTTCGCCTGGGCTTCAACGGGTAACGAGAAAACAGCTACAAATTCCCTTCTTGGCGTCCACCGCGCACTCTATGAGCATAACTACGTAATTGATTTTATTCATCCCATGGAATTTGACTGGGACGTGCTTAATAACTACAAGGTCCTTTATATTCCTTTCCCTTACTTCTTAAACGAAAAAATATGCAAGGCCCTCGAAAAATGGGTAAGTGAAGGAGGTGTGCTTATCGGGGAGGCCAACTTTGCAGGATGGAACGTTGAACATGGCCACCACGAAAGGGTAATCCCGGGCTACGGCCTTGATAAGGTCTTTCAGGCACGCCAGGGCGTGGTTGAACCGGCTTCCATAAATTTAGTTGCGGAAATAGACATCATTAAAGACCAGTCATTTATAAGAAAAGGGGAAAAGATAAAGGAAAATATCTCCAGAGAGGCTCTAAGATTCCATCCGGGTGCGGCTGAAGCTTTAAGCGGCAGCTCGGTTGAAATGGAAGTCATTAAGGACCTCCCTCATGTTTTAGAAGGCGATAAGGTACGTGGCACAATAATAAAGGAAACGCTTATTCCTGAAGGCGCCGAAGTTATTGCCCGCTACGCAACAGGAGAGGCTGCAATAACTTTGTCTCAGTATGGAAAAGGAAAAGCCATTCTTATAGGTTCTTATCTTGGACTGTCTTTCTTCCGCAACGAAAACCTCTTAAACGGAGAACTCATCGCAAGCCTCGTGGAAATGAATGCTTCAATCGAAAAGCCTTACGTCTACGGAAACCAGAAGGTAAGAGTGGACCTGCTTAAAGGAAAAGATGAAAAAGTTATGCTAATTGTGCAGAACCTGAAGCATGAGGCAACCGAAGTGATGATAAGTCTTCCAATGAAAGACGTAAAATGCATGAAAGAGCAGTTTAGTGGAGAAGAAATCAGACTCATTCAGGATCCTGAGGCCCGGGGCTCGGTTGCATCAGTTAAACTGGAAGGAAAGGAAGTCAGGGTTTATTGTGCTTAACTGGTTCAGTGAATATAAGTCGGATAAATCGGTAAAAAGAAATTTCCTGATCAACGTGGCCGATGGCTCTTTGTACGCTTTTGCCATGAGCTTTATTTCCCTGACCGTAGTAATGCCCGTTTTTGTAAGAGCCATCGGGGGCAGCAACGTGGCGGTCGGCCTTATTCCGATCTTCTGGACAGTGGGCTTTAACTTCCCGCAGATACTTGTAGCCAACTATGCCAGCCGGTTTCCTCAGAAAAAAGTGCTCCTTCTTAAGACGGCTTTGGGTCAGAGGCTCCCCTGGCTTCTGCTTGCAGTACTGAGCTACTTTGTAATGGAAAACGCCGGTAGCAGTACGGGACTCATAATTTTCTTTTTCTGTTTCCTGCTTGCCGCAGTTGCCGGAAGCATTAACCTGCCGGGCTGGTTCGACCTCGTTGCAAAGCTTACCCCGGTAAAGCTGCGCGGGAGGCTCTTTGCAAGCCGCGTCATTATTGGCGCCATTCTTGGAATTGTTGGCGGCTGGTACGTTAAAGTGGTGCTGGGCAATTACTCATACCCGCACAACTTTTCACTTCTTTTCTTAAGCGCTTTTCTCGTCATGATGGTTTCATACGTCTTCTTAACCTTAATAAAAGAAGATAAAGCCGAAATAAAAGAAAAGCCTCTGGGCTACAGGGAATTTTTCAGCATGCTTCCCGGCATACTGAAAAGAGAAAAAAACTACAGGAATTTTCTTATAGCAGACGCGCTGCTTATAATAGCCCTTATGGGTGAGGTGTTCTACAGCCTTAATGCTCTTAAGAAGTTCTCACTTCCGGACAGCTATGTGGGCAACTTTACAATTATTATAATGACGTTTTCAATTGTTGGAAATATATTCTTCGGATATATGGGCGACCATTTCGGCCACAAGTTGAATATGCTTCTTGGTGCGCTATTTACCACAATAGCGTGCCTTGCGGCTTTAATGGCTCCTGATGTTACAACCTATTCCATAGTTTTCATCGGCTCAGCCTTTACGGCCGGGGTCTATCAGCTCTCGAAGCTTCCCATTATAGCTGAACTCTGCGCCGAGGAAAACCGCCCCACCTATGTGGCGCTTTCAAATATGATATCATCCCCTTTTAGCCTGGCGGGATTATTTGGAGGCTACATTGCAAACCGCTACGGCTACAACATGGTTTTTACACTTGCCGCAATATTTGCCGGAAGCTCCGCCCTGTGGCTATTATTTGCCGTCAAAGAGCCGAGGAAAAATGCAGTTCAGGAAGTAACGGAAGAAGCGAAATAAAATTTTATTTTAAGACAATGGGAGTATCATTGTGAAGGTTAAAATATTTGCTATAATTCTTTTTCTTGTTTCAGCACTCCAGGCTCAGGACAGTCAGCTGCACCGGAATATAAAGCCCGATGAACGCTTCAAGACCGACGTTCTTTTAATTGTAGCCCATCCGGACGATGAAACGGCTGTTGGCGGATATCTTGCAAAACTGATTTTTGACGACCACAAGAAAGTAGCCGTAATTTATACCAACCGGGGCCAGGGGGGCGGTAACTCCGTTGGTAACGAGCAGTCTTCTGCCATGGGAGAAATCCGTGAGATTGAAGCACGCACGGCCCTCAATAAATTCGGAATTCAAAATGTGTGGTTCTTAAACGGTTATGACACTCCGGGACAGGATGTCCTCCACGCGCTTAAAAACGTAAACCACGGGGCTGCGCTTGAAAGCATGACCAGACTCATCAGGCTTACACATCCGGAAGTGATCCTTACATGGCTTCCCCACTTTGTCGCCGGTGAAAACCACGGCGACCACCAGGCCTCAGGCGTTATTGCCACCGAAGCCTTCGACATGGCAGGCGACCCAACGGTCTTCCCCGATCAGGTTGCAATGCCGAGGGAAAGAAGTGACATAGGAAACTTTAACGAGGGTCTCATTCCATGGCAGACGAAAAAGATCTACTACTTCTCTGACGCCGATCAGGAAGTCACGGCTCCTGGACCCAAATTCGATTTTACACAGGTCTCACCTTCAAAGAAGGTTCCTTACTACGAACTTGCGGCCGAACTGAATACACCTCACCTTACTCAGGGGGATGTCTCTGAAAGCGGAATAAAGGCGGAAAAGACAAAAGACTACTCAGAGTTCCGGAACTATCATAAAAGATTCCACCTCATCTTCGGTAAGTCTGTTGTTCCGGCTAAACCTGATGGCGACACGTTTGAAGGCGTTACCACAGAAAGCCATCCCTATGTGGCCCCAAGAGGCTACATTCCTAATAAGTATGAAGGTGTTACAATAGAGCTTGGCGGACCCTTTGCTTTCTACCGCGACTTCTGGCCTGCGCACAATATTGAAAACGTCGCCACGCTTGTAAAGCCCGAGATAAACGTCGCCTACGGGAGCTACCTTAACGTTCCCTTAATCCTTAGAAATAATACAAAAGATTCTGTCGTAGTGACACTTAAGGCTCAGCTGCCTGAAGGGTTTAAGCTCTCCTCAGGAGAAGGAAATTATTTCCTTGCCCCCGGCGAAATTTACCCTGTCGAGACGTTTGTATTCGCCCCGCAGGAAGCACCCAAAGAAGGGCAGGATGTCGCATGGAACGCTTCAGTTAACGGAAAACAGATCGGATCCGTCAGCATAAAAACATTCTTAAGCGAGTGGACATTACCCCAATAAAGGAATTATTATGAAAATTTCGAAATTCCATTTTACAGGCCTTTTCCTTTACCTCTGCCTTTACCTCCCCGTCCAGGCTCAGGTGCTCGATCCATCCATAGACAGGCCGGATGAGCCCTTCTGCTACTTTAGCAAGCCGACCGACGTTATAGGCGTCATGGACGGTAAAGAAGGCACACTTGTTACACCAGAGGGTTACCTTTACACCGGTTCGGGGGAGCTGGTGTTCTTTACGGGTAACCCTCCGGTTATGATAAACCAGAGGGTTAAGACGCTTCTTAAAGGCTATATTCCCGTGATCGAATATAATTTTGACCGTGAAGGGATCAGGTACTACTTTCAGGCCTTTGCCCAAACTCTCGACGGGAACCCCGAAAGCCCTCTTATTAACTTCATCAGGGTCAGAATTAAAAATACAGACACAAAGACCAGGTCTGCTTATTTTACCACAGGCGTGAGATATCAAAATGACGAGAATACCGACTGGGGAGTGGGCGATAACCGCTTCGGGCGCCCATGGAAAGCTAAGAAACTGGGGGAATTTGAGCAGGCAGGCGACACCTTTAACGTCCACAGTGAATATTCTTTTTCAGAGGACACTTTCTTAAAAGACGGCCGCGTCATGTATACTTTCCCGAAAGAAAATATGACTGGGAAGGTAATGACGCTCAAGACCGGCTACAATGAACCGGGATATGATACACCGGCAAAAATACTTATCCTTCCAACTACACCCGTTGGAATCGTTCACTATAAGTTCATCCTTGAGCCGGGTAAGGAGGCAAGCCTGGACTTCAAGGAGCCTTATGTGGCTATTGATAAAAATGACCCGGTAATTCAGCAGATGATTAAGGCTTCTTATGATGAATACCTTGCGAGAACAATTAAATTCTGGGACGGCATTCTCTCCCGCGGAATGGAAATAACTCTTCCCGAGGAGAAGGTAAACAACACCTTTAAGGTTAACCTCTTCTACGACCTGATTGCACGCAATAAACACGGGCAGGATTACGTGCAGAACGTAAATGAGTTTAATTACGACCAGTTCTGGATAAGGGACGCCGCCTCAATCTTAAGAATGTATGATATCTCGGGCTATCACGACTTTGCGCGCCAGGTGCTGGACTTCTTCCCGCGCTGGCAGGATTCTACCGGAAACTTTGTCTCTCACCAGGGACAGCTTGACGCCTGGGGACAGGCCATGTGGGCCTACGGAGAGCACTACCTCATCACAGGCGACAAACAATTTGCCGAAAAAGTCTATCCATCGGTTCAGAAGGCTTTCCTCTGGCTTAAAAACACACTGGAAAAAGATTCACTCCACCTCTTCCCCGTTGCAACGCCGGGAGACAATGAAGACATCACGGGGCGCGTTACAGGGCATAACTTCCTGGCTTTAGCCGGACTTAAAAATGTAATCGTCCTTGCAAAGGCCCTTGGCAGAACTGAAGACGCGAAAACCTACGAGGCGGAATACGACCAATATTTTTCAAACCTTATGAAGCGCCTTAAGGAAGTAACGGCTAAAACTGACGGCTATATACCTCCGGGACTCGATAAACTGGGCGGAAACGACTGGGGAAATATGCTCACACTCTACCCTGAAATAATTCTTAACCCCTTCGACCCCATGGTAACTAAAACTCTGGAAGTTACGCGCTCAAAGTACCAGGAAGGAATTATGACCTATGCACAGGGGCGCTACCTGCATCACTATTTAACGATGAATAACACGCAGAGCGAGCTCATACGCGGCGAGCAGGAAAAGGCTCTACAGGAGTTCTACGCCGTTCTTATGCACACGGGTTCCACCCACACGGGCTTTGAATTTTCAATTTTCCCCTGGGGCAACAGGGACTTCATGATGAACCTTACTCCCCACGGATGGTTCTCGGCCGAGTTCAGGACACTTTTAAGAAATATGATGGTGCGCGAGGAAAATGGGGATCTCCACCTCTTCAGCGCCCTTTCACCCGAATGGCTGAAAGAGGGCGATAAGGTTGCAGTCCATAAGGCTCCAACAAATTTCGGTTTGGTCAATATGGATTTAACCGTAAGTAAGGGCGGGGCAAACCTTAAACTCGATAATAAGTTTACCAATAACCCTTCAAAACTTATTCTTCACCTGCCTTACTTTATGAATATTAAGTCGGTAAAGGCGGACGGAAAAATAGTTGCAGTCAGTAATAATTCTGTCACCCTTCCTCTTAACGCAAAGGAAATTACCATAGAGTGGGCAAAGCAGAAGAACTATCCTCAAATGAGCTACAATAAGGCGGTTGAGGATTATAAAAAAGAGTACAGGCAGAAATACCAGGAATCTTTAACAAAATAAAGAAAAAGAGAGGTACGCCATAGACCGCAGGGAATTCATAACCAAAACAACTCTGGCAGGGGCAGGAGCCCTTATAATACCTAAATGGCTTCAGGGTATGCCGGAAGTGCTGACCCGGGGAAGGGTCGGAACAAAAACTCTTCAGGGAGAACTTTTATTTAAACCTTATTACGTGCAGAAAGGCCGCGGCCCGAACCTCCTCGACTGGGCCTATGCGAGCGACAGGAACTGGGACGCTTTCCACTCCAATATCACCGCCGGAAAAGACGGAGTAAAGATTTCCGACACCGAAGGAGTCGATAAGTTCGGAATAGACGTAAGATGGAACGTCGAAGGCTTTGGCTATATTTATATTACCGCCGATAACGGAGGGGACTACTACACGCTCCCTAAGGAAGGAAAGCAATCTGAATTTAACCTCAACTATGAGCTTGCAAAAAGCCGCGTCCATAGAAACAGAAGACGCCTTAAAAAGTTTTCCGGTGAAACTCCCGGCTGGAAAGTGGCCAAAGACGCACAGGCATTCCTCGACCTATCGGAAGACTTTTTGTCTGACGCAGAAAAATATATGAGTGACGGTGAAAAATGCGCCCAGTTCTCACAGACCGCTCTCTACTACGCAATGTGGGGAGGAGAAAAGCTCGAACTCTCCAAGGCTCAAAGCGATATTGAAAAGCGCGGCTACCGCCCGAACTTCTTTATCGGCTGCGACGCCCGGGGATTCTATCAGATGGATCCCGATACTTTTATGGAAGAGTTTACCGCGCTGTTTAACTACGCTACAATTACTCACTACCTCAAAAGCAACTCCTATCAGGATTTTGAACCTGTTGAAGGCGACCCCCGGTTTGATTTAAGGGACGCGGTCTTAAGGCAACTCAGAAATAAAAACATCACCGTTGAAGGACGCCCGCTATTCTGGTTCTATGAGACCGTGACGCCCGACTGGCTGAGAAAGAAGTCCTACGACGAATTGAGAAAATACGTCGAAAAGCACGCCCGCACTGTAGTCTCCCACTACGGAGATGAGTTATACGCCTGGGAAGTTGTAAATGAAATACACGACTGGGCAAATGAACTTCAGCTTAATAACGAACAGATTGTTGAAATTACGCGCCTTGCCTGCGAGGTCACTAAAGACACAAACCCCAAGGTTAAAAGACTTATTAATAACTGCTGCCCATATGCCGAGTACGTGCAGCTTAAAAAATGGGGCAACCTCGATGCGAAGTACCACCAGAGGACGCCTCACCAGTTTATGCAGGACCTCGTGGACGCAGGCGTTGACTTCAACATCACGGGCCAGCAGATGTATTTCCCTTACCGCGACCTTCAGGACACCATTATACTCGTTGAACGCCTTGAGAAGTTTGGCCGCCCCGTGCAGCTTACCGAAGTCGGCGCAAGCTCTGGGCCCACAAAGGATTCCATATTTACCGGTCGCCTCGACCTACCGAAAGAACCCTACATATGGCACCGCCCGTGGGACGAGGAGCTCCAGGCCGACTGGCTTGAAGGGATGTACTCACTT
>JBLMYS010000145.1:0-3376 GCA_050258415.1 Acidobacteriota bacterium
AGTTAAAGAGCTGTTCTCCGCGGAAAGCCGGTTCGCCGATCTCCCTGAAATACGCTTTAAGTTCCTCTAAGGTAAGACCTTTAAGCTGATTTTTTATATTAATAATGTTATTTTCCATGACCCTAAATATACGAAAGCCCAGTTTCATATATGACAGAAAAAAAATGCCATTACGGACGCTTTGGAAAATTAAACACCTGCTCTCCGGATACGGTTCCCTATTGATATAAAGGACTGCAGTTAGTATTTTTCATTAAAAAGGAGTCACAATGACATTTGATCTTACCGAAGATCAGTTAATGATTCAGCAGACGGCAAAAGAGTTTGCAGAATCTGAAATTGCTCCGACTGCGGTGGAAAGGGACAAAAAATCCGAGTTTCCCGCAGATATTGTCAAAAAGCTCGGGGAGCTTGGTTTCATGGGGATGATGGTTTCGCCGGATTACGGGGGAGCCGGGCTTGATACGATTAGCTACGTTCTGGCTATGAAAGAGATTTCCAAGGTTGATGCCAGCGTGGGCGTAATTATGTCGGTCAATAATTCCCTGGTATGCTACGGACTTGAAAAATACGGTTCTGATTATATCAAAGACAAATACCTGAGGCCCCTGGCTTCAGGAGAAAAACTGGGAGCCTTCGCGCTTTCTGAGCCTGAGGCCGGGAGCGACGCCACACAGCAGAGAACAATGGCTGAGAAAAACGGCGACTGTTACGTCTTAAACGGCACAAAGAACTGGATTACAAACGGACAAAGCGCAGACTATTTCCTCGTTATGGCCACAACAGATAAATCCAAGGGACACAGGGGAATAAGCACATTCGTTGTTGAAAAAGGGACTCCGGGATTTGAACATGGCCTTAAGGAAGACAAACTTGGCATTAAGAGCTCTGACACATGTTCACTTTCATTTACAAACTGCAGCGTGCCGAAAGAAAACCTCGTATGGGAAGAAGGGAAAGGATTTAACTTCGCCATGGATACGCTTAACGGCGGAAGAATTGGGATTGCCTCGCAGGCACTTGGAATTGCAGAGGCATCGCTGGATGCTTCAGTAAACTATTCAAAGCAGAGGAAAGCCTTCGGAAACCCTATAGCCGACCTGCAGGCAATTCAGTTCAAGATTGCCGATATGGCTACAAAAGTGGATGCCGCAAGACTCCTTACGCTTCAGGCAGCGGCACTTAAGGATGCACACGTAAAATTCCACAAGGAAGCCGCGATGGCAAAGCTCTTCGCATCCAAAACAGCCGTTGAATGCGCCCTGGAGGCAATTCAGATCCACGGCGGCTACGGCTACGTAAGGGAATACCTGGTGGAACGATATTTAAGGGACGCGAAGATTACGGAAATTTATGAAGGCACCTCGGAAATACAGAAGATTGTTATTTCGAGAGCGCTGCTGGACAATAAATAGTTTTAAGTTGTGAGTTTTAAGTTTTAAGTTGGAAGGCATGAGTAGTTCATGCCTTCTCTTATTTAATGGGAATGATATGCGCATATCTGTAATTATATGCCTGCTGCTTTTTACTTCTGCGCTGACCCTTGCACAGGAGACTGACTGGCAGAGGTGGGGTAAAAGTGAAATTAAGTACGCTTCTGTACCTGCTGGTGTGCACCCATCGGCAAAAGAGGAAAAGAGTTTCGGAGGCTTTCTTCTTGGAACGTCGCACAAGTTGTACAACTTTTTTATTTCAGATCTGGATGGGGATAACTGTCCTTTTGAACCCACGTGCTCAAATTTTTTCATTCAGTCCGTTAAGGCTACAAATATACTTCAGGGATCTCTCATGTTTTTTGACCGCTTCACGCGCGACATGAACATGTTAAAAATAAACCACTACCCTTTTACGCCTGACAGGCGGCATTTTATTGATCCCGTCACCAACTACACATTGCACGAAGATAGAATAAAATATATTCCCCACGAATAAATTAAAAATTAAAAATTAAAAATTAAAAAGTGAAGGCAGGTCTGAACCCAGCATGCAGGCTTGATATAATAGCCTGCAGGTGTTATTTTCCGTAGATTATCTTTTAATATTCCGGCCATTAATGAATAAATTTCTTTTAATCGGATTTATATGCTTTCTCACCTCTATGCCTGTTATGGCACAGAATGACTCTTCCAATATTCTGCATTCGCCGGAGAACATACTTAAGTTTGCAGATTACCTATACTGCCAGAAGGATTACCTGAGGGCAATAACGGAATATGAAAGCCTGCTCAAATTCAAAAACTCTGATACAATAAAATTAAAGATTGCTCTCGGCTTTTCTAAGATGGGACAGACGAAGGAAGCTGAGTATAGATTTAACAGTCTTGCCTTGGGGAATACATTTTCGGATGAAGCCAGACTTGAACTTTATAAATCCAAATTCTTCACTAATGATATTGCTTCCCTGAGGCAAATGTATAAAGAAAAATCCCTTCTTCCGGGAAAGTACATTGAGCCCGTAAGAAGCCTTTATTACACTTCTTATTTACTTGATACTGCCCCGCTTCCGGATAAAGAAGAATTTATTCAAGCTTTCCCTTCCAACGCAAAAAATGAAATGGAAATGTTTTATTTGAGGAAAAGTGACCAGCCTTATAAGAGTCCTCTTAAGGCTGCCATTTTATCAGCCATTGTTCCGGGATTGGGGAAAGCATATTCAGGAGAGTGGGGTGACGGCCTGACCTCCTTAATTGTCACAGGTGTCTTAAGTTATATTTCATATGACAACCTGAAGGCGCACCACAATTTCCGGGGTTACGTATTCGGAGGCCTGGCAGCACTTTTCTACGCCGGGAATGTTTACGGCTCTATAGCACAGGCTCAGATCTATAATGCACAGGTCGATTTTAAGTTTACAACGGATCTTAAGTTTTTCTTAAACAGTAATAATTATTTTTTACCTGAATATGAACAGTTTTGCAAATAGAGCGCTTTTCTTTCTTTTTGTCTGCTTGCCTTTAGGCTTTGGCCTTAAGGCGCAGACGCCTCTTGAAAGGCAGTTCCAGCTTTGCCGGGAGCTTTACAATAAAGGAGAGTATTATGACGCCATTACAGAACTGAAAAGGCTTCTTTTTTTCGATGAGAAAAAAGAGTACGCCTTCAGGGGAAATTACCTCATCGGGTATTCTTATAAAAAGGGCGCAAAGCTGGATGAGGCGGTAAAGTTTTTCAGCCTTGCTCAGTTGTCTTCTCCAGATGACAGCGTGCTTTTTGAGGTAAAGACAGAAATAGTACGCTGCAACATTTTACGCCGGACTGCAGACAACGCGCTGCTTTTGCTCAGGCAGATGGAGAAAGAGGCGCGCTTTTCAAACAGAGAAAAGGAAATTGGATACTGGAAAGGCTGGGCATATATTTTTGAAGACGAATGGGGAAAAGC
>JBLMYS010000146.1:0-43274 GCA_050258415.1 Acidobacteriota bacterium
ACTCCCGCCCAAAGGCGGCCTTTTGAAGGCGGTCTTAAAGAAATTGACTCCTGTAAAAAATGGCCAGTCAGAATTGCCGATTCTTTCATTGACCGTCACCCTGCAAGCGATATTTACGACAGCGTCTATAACGGCAAATGGTCGTATGGACAGGGAGTGTTTCTTGAAGGATTACAGCAGCTCTATAAGGCTACACGCGACAGGAAGTATCTTATCTATTTAAAGTCAAATATAGATATGTTTATCGGTGGCGACGGCTCGATCAGGAATTATAACTATAATGATTTTAACATCGATAATATTACAACCGGAAGGCAGCTATTATTCCTTTATTCTGTAACAAAAGACAAAAAATATAAAATTGCCTCAGACACACTTTTCAAACAATTGAAAAATCAGCGTGGGCTTGAAGGGCTTTTTATGGTTGAACCTTTCTGCGCCCAGTATTCAAAAATATTCAGGAAATATAAAAATTTTGACTATGTAGCTCGCCAGTTTATACTGGCAGAAGAAAAGACACGCGATAATAAGAACGGGCTCTTGTACCCCGCATGGAATGAAAGCTTTAAGGGAAAATGGACCGATATAGGAAGATCCCAAAATTATTTGGCCCATTCTATGGGATGCTATGCAATGGCCCTTATTGACGTACTGGATTATTTTCCTAAAAATCACCCAAAACGCCGTGAACTCATTAGAATCCTGAGGCACCTTTCTGAATCTTTAATTAAAATCAGAGACGAAAAATCCAGCCTATGGAACCAGGTTTTGAACCAGGGGACAGGAAAGGGAAACTCATTCGAAGCTTCCGCAAACTGCATTCTTGGATATGCTCTTGCAAAGGGAAGTAATAAAGGCTATCTCGATAAGAAATATTTAAGTTTTGCAAAAGAAACTTTTTATTGGAGCATAAGGAACCTTGTTGCAATTGAAGGCAAAATAGACCTTTATCCCGACTGCCTCACGGCGGAACTAGGATCTTTTATCCTCCTGACCGTTGAGCTTGAAAAAGCTAATATGCTTGAGTCTGATAAATTTTCAAAGAATGGCAGTAGAGGTAATAATCCTGCTGAAGGTTTGAACAAAAAAGTCGTTGCACTCGACTATTATTTCAACCACGAACTGAAAAAAGATTCATCGGGTAAATATTATCAATATCACTATACCTGGGAAGATAAGTTAAATACTGGATTCAGTGTCTTAGGCAGCGTTTTTAAGACTGCTGGAGCCGGTCTTCATGAGATTATAAAGGCTCCCGGGAAAAAAGACCTCGATAGTGTGAATATTTATATTATTGTTGACCCCGATACGCCAAAGGAAACTCTTAAGCCTAACTACATTGAAGATTCCTCCATTGCTGTAATTGAAAACTGGGTTAAAAAGGGCGGGGTACTCATCCTTATGGGAAATGATAAGGGCAACGCTGAGTTCCAGCACCTGAATAACCTTTCTGAAAAATTCGGCATTCACTTCAATGAAGACTGCCGTAACAGGGTTTCAGGAGATGACTTTAAGACCGGGAAATTTGATAAATTCCCGGATCACCCGTTATTTAAGAATGTTAAAAGTATTTTCTTAAAAGAGCTCTCAACTTTCAGGCTTAAAGCCCCTGCAGTGGCACTTTTTACTGAGGGCGCAGACATTATTATGGCAGCTTCAAATTACGGCAAAGGATTTGTTTTTGCTGTAGGTGACCCGTGGCTTTATAACGAATATATTGACAACAGAAGGCTTCCGGAAGAATATGAAAATTATAAGGCTTCTGAAAACCTGGCCCGGTGGCTCCTCGGGAAATCAGCAGGAATAAAGAGCTCCCAAAAGGCAAAGTTGAGCAATTAAATAAAAGAGGTAAGCAATTGGAAACAAGATATTTAATGGACCCCGAAAGCTGCCAAATGGCAGATACAGATGAACTGAGAGAAAAGTTTTTGCTCGAGAATATGTTTAGAAAAGGTAAAGTCAGTATGACATACCTCGACTCCGACCGCGCTATTGTTGGCTCCGCAGTGCCGGGGAAAACTTCTCTCGAACTCTTAAGCAGCAAAAAGGAAATGGCCGCTGAGTACTTCATGGAGAGGCGTGAAGCAGGAATTATAAATATCGGGGAAAAAGGCATTGTAACCTGTGACTCTAGGGAATACGAAATGGAATACAAGGACTGCCTTTATGTAGGGCGGGGGACAAAAAAAGTGGAATTCAAAAGCCTCGATGAGTCACACCCGGCAATGTTTTATTTCATCAGCTTTCCTGCGCACAAGGAATACCCTACAACTCACGATAACATTTCACAGGCTGAACACCAGGAACTCGGAAGCCTTAAAGATGCAAACAGCAGAACTCTTAACCGCTTTATTCACCCTAATGGCATAAAAAGCTCACAGCTCGTTATGGGCTTAACAGAGCTTCATGAAGGAAGCGTTTGGAATACCATGCCCGTACATACCCATCCCAGGCGCTCTGAGATATATCTTTACTTTAATCTGGACGAGGATTCAGTGGTATTTCATTTTATGGGAGAGCCCGACAAAACCCGCCATATTGTCGTTCGCAACCACGAGGCTGTTATTTCTCCAAGCTGGTCAATTCATTCGGGCGCTGGAACAAAGAACTACTCGTTCATCTGGGCTATGGGCGGCGAAAACCAGGCTTTCGAGGATATGGACTGGGTAAAAATGGATGAACTGAGGTAAAATATTTAATGACGGGGAGTAATAAATGATTCTTGATAAATTCAGACTGGACGGTAAAACAGCTCTTGTAACGGGCTGCAGCAAGGGAATTGGCAGAAGCTGTGCCAGAGCACTGGCCGAGGCAGGATGCGATATTGTGGGTGTGGCGCGTTCCGGAGTGGGTGATGAGATTCTAAATGAATTCAGAACACTCGGAAGAAAGGCTTCAGGATACAAGTGCGACTTCTCTGAGCGCAGTGACCTTTACAGATTAATTGATGAAGTAAAGCATGATGTTCCTAAAATAGATATTCTGCTGAACAATGCCGGAACAATATTAAGACAGCCTGCAATAGAGCATTCAGATGAATACTGGGACAGGGTAATTGAAGTAAACCAGTCGGCCCAGTTCATACTCACGCGTGAAATTGGAAAACTTATGGTTGAAAGAGGAGAAGGTAAAGTGATCTTTATTGCCTCGCTTCTTTCATTCCAGGGTGGAATACTCGTTCCAGGATATGCAGCAAGTAAAGGGGCCATAAAGCAGCTTACGATGGCGTTTTCAAACGAATGGGCTAAAAGCGGTGTAAACGTAAATGCAATTGCCCCGGGCTATATTGCAACAGATAATACAAGAGCCCTGAGGGAAGACGAAAGCCGCAACAGGGCCATTCTTGAGAGAATACCTGCCGGCCGTTGGGGCAGCCCTGAAGACCTGACGGGTGCAGTTGTGTTTTTAGCCTCTCATGCCTCAGATTACATTAACGGCACTACAATAACAGCCGATGGAGGCTGGATGGGCAGGTAATAGATCTTCAGCCGGGGAACATAACCTTACCCTGAAGAAAAACAATCTTTTATCTGTAATAAACAGTATCACAGGTCCAACACAAAGTTTCTAAACGAAATATCCAAACAAGTTCCAATATAAACCATAATTCAATCTTAAAACTGAAAGAAAAAAGTTAATTAATTTTTAATTAGCTGAATTTTCAGCCGCAGAGTTTTTCCTTTTTAAGATTTACGGTATATAGGCTCCATTTATAACCAAATCACCATTATCAGTTTAACTTATTATTGCAGGGGAAAATATGCTGAATAAAACTGAAGGCCAGAACATCCTGTCAAGGAGAGATTTTATTAAAGCCGCTGCCGCAGCAGGTACAGGAGTCATCTTCTCACAAAATCCGGTTTTTGCCAGACTGTCCAATCCAGCTAGAAAGACAAGGTACGCACAGGTTGGAACAGGGCACCGTGCAAAAATGTACCAGGATGCTATCTATAAAACATATACCTCTTCATGTCAAATGGTGGGCTTCTGTGATACAAATCTGGGACGCCTAAAGCTTGCACAGTCCAAAGCCCAAAAAGTTACCGGGGTTGACATTCCAATATTTGAGGCAAAAGGTTTCGACAGAATGATAAAGGAAACAAAGCCCGATATTGTAATTGTAACCACTGTTGACGGCTTTCACCATGAGTATATTGTCAGGGCGCTGGAGCTTGGTAAGGATGTAATAACAGAAAAGCCTTTGACGGTTGATGAAGAAAAATGTCAGCAGATCATTGATGCGCAGAGGAAAACAGGAAGAAAAGTAACCGTAGCATTTAATTACAGATACTCGCCGGTAAGAACGCAGGTAAAAGAGCTCCTAATGGATGGCGTTATAGGAGATGTACTGTCTGTGGATTTCCACTGGATGCTTAATACACTCCACGGAGCTGATTACTTCAGGCGCTGGCACAGCCAGAAGAAGTTCTCAGGCGGACTCATGGTTCACAAGGCAACTCATCATTTCGACCTAATTAACTGGTGGCTATCAGCAGTCCCGGTTACAGTTTTCGGAAAGGGGAAAAGGGAGTTCTATACTCCTGAAATGATTAAAAGATTTGGCCTTGAGGGATTTCATGAAAGATGCCATACATGCCCCGAAAAGGAAAAATGCGCTTTTGAACTTAATATAGAAAAGGATAACTACTTAAAAGAACTCTACCTGGATAATGAAAGTTATGACGGGTATTTCAGGGACAGATGTATCTTCAGGCCCGATACGGATATTGAAGACACGATGAATGTAATTGCAAAATATGACAATAACGCAACAATGAGCTACTCGCTTAACGCTTTTAATTCATGGGAGGGTTATTACGTTATTTTTAACGGTACAAAAGGGCGCCTAGAGCATAAGATGGAAGAGAAGGTCTTCTTAAGTAAGGATAATCTAAACACTCAGGCGCTTAAAGGTGACGGTACATATATAAGGATCTACCCGATCCGCGGTGCGGCATACAATGTTGAAGCAAGGAGCGGCGAAGGAGGCCACGCCGGAGGCGATAATGTCCTTCTTGAAGACTTGTTTTCGCCTGAAAAGAAATCTGACCGCTGCTTAAGGGCCTCCGATTACAGGGCCGGGGCATATGCATGCCTTACAGGCATTGCGGCAAATAAGTCATTTAAGACAAACAGTGAAATAAATATTTCCGGTCTCGTGAAAAATCTTGATAAGCCCGATCTTGCAGTAATGCCTTCAAAAAGTGAAAAGATTTCTATGCCCGAAAAAAATGTTTGATGTGATACATTTAAGAGTTTTGATTATTTTATTGCATTAAAACCGGCAGTTCCTGCTGGTCATAATATATCAATCATCTAAAACTATCAAGTGGGCTCTGGCAATGACAAAAAGCCGTGAAAAACAGTTAAAGGTCAATGCTCTGGAACTTGTAAACGAACTAAGCTTAAGTGGTGACAAGGAATGGTTTTATGGCGAATTAAAAGAGCTGTTATTCACCTGCAGTGAGGAGATACCCCCGGAATGGTTTACTTTTTTCGGGGGAACAACGGCTCTTCAGTCGGTTAATGACGTGAAAATTAAAAAGAACACGACTGAAAGCATAATTCTGGAATTTAAGGCTGCCTTTACGGAAGACTATATAGTAAAATCCTACGACACGGATTCAAAGGCTTTAAGGGAAGGACGGTTTATGCTTGAAATAAGTAAATCCGATGGCAGGATAACCCTCAGCATTCCAACTTAAAGGAATAACCGGATAAATATTTGTAAAATATTTCTTCTCTAAAACAATCCCCTATAATACAAGGCTGCCGAATAAAAGGCAGTAATCCATATAACCAATAATTAAGGATGAGAAAAAATGGAATTGGGAAAATATTCAATAGGTGTTGGTGACCGTTTTGCACATCAGGCCAGGGCTCAGCTCACGGCACTTATGAAAGCTGAGAATGATGGCATTTCAATTATTCCCGTATGGAACAAATCTTTCCGCGAGCATCAGATAATAAAAAGTAGTCCTGCAGACACGCGAAAAGGAGCTGATGAAGCCGTAAGAGCTTTAGGCTGGAATAATTCTTACTTTGTTGATGCCGACCATATAGGCCTTAAATCTGTGGATCACTTCCTGGATTCCTCTGATTTCTTTACTCTGGACGTGGCAGACTTTATTGGTAAAAGTGCAGAGGAAAGTAGTATAAGCGCCTTCGTTAAAAGGCTGGAAAGATTTAAAGGGGAAATAAAACTTCCCGGAATTGATGAGCCTCTTCTTATAAGCGAAGATATCATCAGGGAGGCTGCGCAGAAATTTCTCTTTGCCATTGAGGAAGCAGGAAGGATCTACCGCTATGTTGAAGAAAAAAAGGGCATGGGGAAATTTGTAGTTGAAGTATCCATGGATGAGACTGATGCTGCTCAGAGGCCGGTTGAGCTTCTGCTTATACTGGCTGCAATATCATTCGAAAAAATACCGGTTCAGACTATTGCTCCCAAGTTCTCAGGAAGATTTAACAAGGGGGTGGATTACGTAGGCGACGTCAGCAAATTTGCCCGGGAGTTTGAAGAAGATCTGGCAGTAATAAAATTTGCAGTGGAGGAGTTTTCGCTGCCGAAGAATCTGAAACTGAGCGTCCACTCAGGAAGCGATAAGTTTTCAATTTATCCCGTTATAAACAACGCACTAAAAAAGTTTGACGCCGGCATCCACCTTAAAACTGCCGGGACTACCTGGCTAGAAGAACTCATCGGTCTTGCCTCTTCAGAAGGGGAAGGACTACAGATGGCAAAAGATATCTACAGGAAAGCATTCAGCCGGTTTGACGAACTCTGCGGACCTTACAGGACAGTTATTGACATTAACGTGAATGAGCTGCCAAATCCGGATGAGGTTGAAACGTGGGATGGACATAAGTATGCCTCTGTCTTAAGACACGACCAGTCGAACGCTAATTACAATTTGAACTTCAGGCAGCTATTACACGTAGGCTACAAGGTTGCAGCCGAGCTTGGTGACTGCTATCTGGATGTCCTTGTAAAAAACGAGGACAAAATTGCAGAGAATGTAATAGAAAACCTTTTTGAGCGCCATATAAAAAGAGTGCTTTATTAGTAAGAATTACCAGGTCTGGCATTGTTTTTAAAATAATTTTAACAGAGGAAGTAAAATGGAAAAAGGATTAAAGGTCAAAGCTACGGGTGCCATGGACTTTATTTCTCTAGGAGCATTAGTTCACAGGCTGGATCCGGGAATTATTCCTTTCAGAAAGGCAACTGAATGCAAAATTCACGTATCGGGCGGCGAATTCAACGTTGCGGCTAACCTTTCAGACTGCTTCAATATGAACACAGGAATTGTATCTGCTATTGTGGACTACCCTATAGGCAATTTAATTAAAGAACGTGTTAAGGCAATGGGCGTAAAGCCTTACTTTAAAGAGTTTAAGCATAACGGTGTAAACGGGCCCAATATGGCTACGGTCTACAGCGACGGCGGATACGGCCTTAGGGCCCCGGTTGTATTCTATAACCGCGCCAATGAAGCCGGAGCGCTCCTGAAACCGGGTGACTTTAACTGGGACGAAATATTTTCAGCGGGTGTGCGCTGGTTCCATAGCGGCGGAATTTTTGCTTCACTCTCTGAAACAACAGGTGAGCTGATAATAGAGGCTATGCAGTCCGCAAAAAATCACGGCGTTGTTACAAGCTTTGACCTTAACTACCGCGCAAAGCTCTGGAACATCTGGGGCGGTGAGAAAAAAGCCGCAGAAACGATCGGCAAAATTGTTGAAAATGTGGACGTCCTCATCGGCAATGAGGAGGACCTGCAGAAGGGCCTGGGTATTCCGGGACCCGAAGTTGAAGCCAAATCAAAGCTCGATCCGGCAGCATTTTTCTGCATGATGGACAATGTTACATCTAAATTCCCTAATGTTCAGTGCGTTGCCACAACGTTGCGCGAGGTACACTCTACAAACCATCACAGCTGGAGCGCAGTTGCATGGCTTAACGGAGAAACTTTCTGCGCACCCGCATGCGACCTCCATGTCCTAGACCGCGTCGGCGGAGGCGACGGGTTTGCAAGCGGATTTATCTATGGTCTCCTTACTGGCGAGAATCCTGCAGAAGCCGTAAAACTCGGCTGGGCACACGGAGCCTTGCTTACCACATTCCCGGGTGATACCACGATGGCAACTATTAACGAAGTCAGGTCGCTTGCAGACGGGGGTTCGGCAAGGATCCAGCGCTAGTAAATATTTACAGCAGATAAAAATACTTAAAACCATGTGCAGCTTTGACTTAGCTGCCTTAATTAACTTTAAGGAGTATCAAAATGGAAGAATTTTCATTCCAGGATCTCAATGGCAAAGTTTGTGCTATTACCGGAGGAGCCGGAGTTATTGGAATCTCCCTTGCAAAGGCGCTCGTAACAGCAGGAATTAAAACCGCCATTCTGGATATAAATAAGGAAGCAGCCGACCGTGCTGCCGCTGAATTAAAATGCATTTCGAGTACAGAGACAATCGGTGTGGAAGCTAATGTGCTTGATAAGGAATCACTTGAAAAAGCAAAGTCTGAAATTAATTCAGCTTTGGGGAAAATTGATATACTTATAAACTGCGCCGGCGGCAATTCGCCAAAGGCAACTACGGCTGAGGAATTCATTACCAAAGACAGCCTGGACCACCTCGAGAAAACATTCTTTGGCCTCGATATCGAGGGCTTTAGAAGAGTTTTTGACCTGAACTTCCTCGGCACCGTTTTGCCCTCGATGATACTCACAAAGGATATGCTCCTGAATGGCGGGGGATCAATAATAAATATTTCTTCAATGAACTCATACAGGCCACTTACAAAAATACCCGCATATTCTGCCGCAAAGGCGTCCATTAATAATCTGACGGAGTGGCTTGCTGTCCATTTCGCTAAGGTGAATATTCGTGTAAACGCCATTGCACCGGGATTCTTCCTTACAAACCAGAACCGATTCCTGCTTATTGATGAGAAAACAGGCGGACTTACTCCAAGGGGGCATAAGATCCTTTCAAGTACACCGATGGAAAAGTTCGGTGAGCCCGAGGACCTGCAGGGAACTTTGCTTTATCTCCTTTCCAGCCTTTCAAAATTTGTGACCGGAGTTGTTATACCTGTCGACGGCGGATTTAACGCTTACAGCGGAGTCTGAGATAATTAAAAATGAAAAATTAATAAGTATAGGATAAAAGAGATAAAGGATTGGAAAACTATGATTTACTATTCAAGGGGAAGTGAGACTGATGCTTTGAGCCATGAAGACCTGCGTCTGGGAATAAGCCATGCGCTTGATAAACTTGGACAAAAGAAGAAAGTACTTGCACTTCCCCCGGACTTTACAAGATACCATTCTCAGGCAGGTATTCTGACAGGCTTTCTTTATGATTACTACGGAAGCTCACTTAAGGATGTTCTGCCCGCACTCGGAACCCATACCCCCATGACTGATAGCGAGATAGAAAAGATGTATCCCGGAATCCCTAAGGACCTGTTCCGTGTGCATAACTGGAGGAGTGATCTGGTGACCTTAGGTGAAGTCCCTCCAGAGTTCATGTGCGAAGTCTCGGAAGGAAAGCTTTCCTACGGCTGGCCTGCCCAGGTAAACAAACTGCTTGCCGAAGGAGAGCACGACCTCATACTTTCAATCGGACAGGTGGTTCCTCATGAGGTTATCGGCATGGCAAATTATAATAAAAATATATTTGTAGGCACAGGAGGAAAAGAAGGAATCAATAAAAGCCACTTTCTCGGGGCGGTTTACGGAATGGAAAGGATTATGGGAAGGGCAGATACACCGGTAAGAAAAGTCCTTAACTATGCCTCAGACAATTTTGCAAACCATCTGCCTATACTCTATATCCTGACGGTTGTGGGTAAGGATGAAAAAGGGAAACTTACCATTAGAGGAGTTTTTATAGGGGATGATTTCGAAACCTTCAAAATGGCTGCCAGCCTCTCCCTGAAAGTTAATTTTGAGATGCTCAATAAGCCCCTTAAAAAAGTGGTAGTATATCTTGATCCTTCGGAATTTAAGTCGACTTGGCTCGGCAACAAGAGTGTATACAGGACCAGAATGGCAATTGAAGACGGCGGGGAGCTTGTAGTGCTGGCTCCGGGACTGAAGGAATTCGGAGAGGACAAAACGATCGACAGCCTGATTAGAAAATACGGATATGTTACAACTCCTGAAGTCTTGAACTATGTTGAAACATTGGAGGATCTTAAGAATAACTTAAGCGCTGCGGCCCATTTGATACACGGCTCTTCTGAAGGACGTTTTAAGATTACTTATTGCCCCGGGCATCTGACAAAAGAGGAAATTGAAGGCGTAAACTTCTCCTATGCTGATTTGGGAACAATGGTTTCAAAATACAATCCTGAAAGGCTTCAGGATGGTTTTAATACAATGCATGACGGAGAAGAGATATTCTATATTTCAAATCCGGCCTTAGGCCTCTGGGCTTACCGGGAAAGATTTAAGGACTAAATAGGAGATACCAGGAAATGAAATCTAATATTGGTTTAGTCGGAATAGGAGTAATGGGAGAAAACCTCGCCCTTAATATGGAAAGCAAGGGGTCCAGCGTGACAGTCTATGATATTTCAAAAGAAAAAATTGACAATTTCACTTCAGGCCGTGCAAAGGGAAAAAATATTCTGGGCGCCTGCTCGCTTGAAGAACTGGCCGCATCACTGGAAAAGCCGAGAAAAATTATGATGATGGTCCAGGCTGGAAAGACCGTAGACGATGTAATTGAATCATTAATTCCTTTTCTTGATGAAGGGGACATACTAATTGACGGGGGGAATACACATTTCCCCGACACTACAAGAAGAACAAAATATTTGGAAAGCCGGGGCCTCCTTTATGTCGGTACCGGCGTCTCTGGCGGTGAAGAAGGTGCACTTCTTGGACCTTCTATAATGCCAGGGGGATCAAGGGCTGCATGGGAAAGCGTAAAGCCTATCTTTCAGGCAATTGCTGCTAAAGTCGATGGTAATACTCCATGCTGCGACTGGATTGGTGAAGACGGTGCAGGGCACTTTGTAAAAATGGTGCATAACGGAATTGAGTACGGCGATATGCAGCTTATATGCGAAGCCTACCATCTGATGAAGGACCTGCTTAAAATGAGTGCTCAGGAGATGCATGAAGTCTTTAAGGAGTGGAGCCAGGGAGAGCTCAAAAGCTACCTGATTGAAATTACGCGTGACATACTTGCATTTAAGGATAGCGACGGACTTCCGCTTGTGGATAAAATTTTAGACAAGGCCGGACAGAAGGGAACTGGAAAATGGACCGTCATTACTTCACTTGATGCCGGAGTTCCCCTGACGCTCATTACAGAATCAGTTTTTGCCCGTGTCTTGTCTTCAATTAAAGATGACAGAGTTAATGCTTCAAAGGTGCTTACAGGTCCTGTCCCAGAGTTCAAGGGGGATAAAAAAGAGTTTATAAAGAATTTGGGGAAAGCTCTTTATGCCGCAAAGATAATTTCCTACACCCAGGGATATGAACTTATGAGGGCCGCAGCCAAAGAGTACGGATGGACGCTTAACTACGGAGGAATAGCCCTAATGTGGAGAGGAGGATGCATCATACGCTCTGTTTTCTTAGGCAAAATTAAAGAAGCATTTGACAATAATCCTCTTCTTACGAACCTTTTTATGGATCCTTTCTTTAAAGAAAAAATTGTAAAAAGCCAGGAATCCTTCAGGAAAGTCATATGCCAGGCATTTACAAACGGAATTCCCGTTCCTGCAATGTCTTCGGCACTTGCATATTTTGACGGCTACAGGAGTGAAAGGCTCCCGGCAAACCTCCTTCAGGCGCAGAGGGATTACTTTGGTGCCCACCAGTATGAAAGAGTTGACCGCCCAAGAGGTGAATACTTCCATACAAACTGGACCGGCAGGGGAGGGGAAACAGCCTCCACGGTATATTCAGCGTAGCTTTTATTCCCCGGTTCTCCAGGAGAGCATTTCCATAAATGTTTGATATAAATGACCTGCAATATTAATAATTTCCGCTTCTCTTTAATGAATAAAGTATTAAACCCTTCTTTCCATATCATGGCTAAACCAAACGGCCCGGTCTGCAATTTAAATTGCAAATACTGTTTTTATCTTGAGAAGGAGAGACTTTATCCTGAGAGGCCGGATTTTCTGATGAATGATAGCGTTCTTGAGTCTTTCATTAAACAGAAAATAGAAACCGATCATTCCGATACTGTTAGCTTTGCATGGCAGGGAGGTGAACCTACCCTTTCCGGGGTGGAATTTTTCAGGCAGGCGGTTGAACTTCAGAATAAGTATTCTGACGGCAGAAGAATCGAAAACACGCTGCAGACCAACGGGGTCCTTCTTAACGATGAATGGTGTGAATTTTTTGCTGAAAATAACTACCTTATAGGAGTTTCAATTGACGGACCTGAAGATATTCATAATCAGTACCGTATTAGTAAAGGGAATAAACCAACCTTCAATAAAGTAATGAAAGGCATAGAATGCCTCAAAAAACACAGTGTGCAGTTTAATACGCTTACTGTTGTGCATAAAGGCAATTCGTCTCATCCGCTGGAGGTGTTTAACTTTCTTAAAGAGACTGGAGGCGGGTTTATGCAGTTCATTCCTATTGTCGAACGCTTTACCTCTATGCCGGGCGATGACGGTCTTGCTCTTGTATCCCCCGATTACACAGGAGAGGCTCAGCTGACCGAATGGTCCGTTGGGCCCGAACAGTTTGGAGATTTCCTGATAGAAATCTTTAATGAGTGGGTACTCAAAGACGTCGGTAAATATTTTGTTCAGATATTCGATGTCGCCCTTGAAAGCTGGCTTGGAATAAAGGCCAGCCTGTGCGTTTTCAGCGAAACGTGCGGCAGCGCAATGGCACTTGAACATAATGGCGACCTCTACTCCTGTGATCATTATGTATACAGGCACCATAAGCTTGGAAACATTATGGATTCTCCTTTGGAATTACTGGTGAACTCACAACAACAGATAAAGTTTGGCTTGGACAAAAGTGATCTGCTCCCTGAATACTGCCTCAAATGTGATGTGAAGTTTGTATGCAATGGCGAGTGCCCCAAGCACAGGTTTTTGGCAACCACTGAAGGAGAGCCCGGATTAAATTATCTTTGCGCAGGATATAAGAAATTTTTCCGGTACATAGATCCTTACATGAGGTTTATGGCAAATGAGCTCGCGCAGAAAAGACCTCCGGCTAATGTAATGAAATGGGCGGAAGAAAAGGCTAAGGGTTTCCCATCATTAAATCCCGGAAGGAATGATCAGTGCCCCTGCGGTAGCTTACAGAAATACAAGAAGTGCTGCGGCGCAGCATAAATATTCTTCTACATAATTGGGAAGAGGTATATGAATAAAATGTCAAGAAGGGATTTTGGTAAAAAGCTGTTCCTTGGAGCGGCTGGAGTAACCGCTATGGGAAGCGGAATATTGCCGCTAAATGGAATGACAAAAAATTTATCCTTTCAGGAAAAAAGGAAGCCAAACTTTGTCTTCATATGTTCCGATCAGCACGGCTATAAATATAATGGCTTTGCAGGCCATCCGTTTATTAAGACTCCGAACCTGGATAAGATCGCCAAAAAGGGAGTGGTCTTCAACAGCAATTATACAGGCAACCCTGTCTGCGCTCCCGGAAGAAGTTCCATGATGACCGGAATGTATTCTTCCGACACAAACTCTTTCTGCAATTCCACGGTTTACGACGGCTCGTTTCCTACCTGGAGCAAAATGCTCCGCGATTCAGGATATTACTGCTGGGCTACAGGCAAGCAGGATATGAACCCTGATGCGGATATGGGTTTTGTGGAGGTGAATGTCGATCACGGTCATGCTTCCAGGCCCGATATAACCTCGCTTTTCAGGCGCCCTGTCATTTACCGAATGGGAGAAAGGGAATCCATCGACGGCAAGGCACGCAACAGTAGAAACCGCGATGAAGAAGATATGAAAGCAGCAGTGGATTTCATAAAGAAGGATTCGGTTAAACTGGATAAACCCTGGGTGTGCTATGTGGGTTTCCATGAGCCGCATCCTGACTTTACTGGCCTCAGGAAATATTATGATGAATACCTCCAGAAGACTGATGCCCCGGAGGTTCCAATCGAAGAACTCGAATGTCTTCCGCTTGCATATCAGGAAATGAGAAATTTTAAAAGGATCTCTACTCCAATTCCTTCAGACAGGATTAAACGCACCAAGGCCGCGTACTTTGCCATGATCTCCGAACTTGATGAATATATCGGGAAAGTATATGACGCAGTTGAAGAATCCGGGCAGCTTGATAACACAATTTTCATTTATACATCAGACCATGGAGAATCTTTAGGCGAACACGGTATGTGGTTAAAAAATAACCTTTACGACTGTGCCTCCAGGGTGCCGCTGGTTATTTCAGGACCCGATCTTCCAAAAGGAAAAATTATTGATGAGCCGACAGGACATATAGATCTGGTTGCTGCAATGATGGAATGGGCAGGCCTTACAAATGCAAAGCATTTAAGAGGAACTTCGCTTTCTCCTCTTATTAATGGCGACAAATCCAGGGCGCCAGGGTTCGTTTATACCGAATCGCATTCCGAAGGCAATCCCACCGGATCTTGTATGATAAGGGTCGGCGACTGGAAACTTATGCATTTCTCATATTATGAGGACTGTCTCTTTAACTTGAAAGATGATCCCGGAGAAAAGCATAACCTTACCCCAAATCCGAAATATAAGGAAAAGGCTGAGGAGCTAAGAAAGCTGTTATACAGCAGGTTAAATCCGGAGGAGATAACCGACCGGGCATTTAATCTTCAGGATACAATACTTAAGAAAATTGCCGATTCATCGAGCCATGGCGAACTTTTCAATTTGCTGAAAAGCAGGTTAGGCCCCGGTCAGGCAGAAGTCATATCAAGAAAACTTAAGAACAGGAGCTTCCCGCAATAGAGGTGAAATAAGCGATGAAAAGTTTATCAAGAAGAACATGGTTCAAGTATATTGCTGCCCTTGGCGCATCAGCAGGCCTGAACAGTAGAATGTTTGCCGCAAATCCCGGTTTTCATGACCCTGAAGATGACTTCTATTTAAATGCTATAGACGATGACAATGCGGTAATTGAAAAAATCTTCTATAAAAGATACCGTGAAACAAAAACCATTTATGAAAATCCGCTGAAGAGCAGTTCGGATGTTAAGAACTTTGCATTAGAGGGGCAGGCAGATATTAGTTTTCCGAACGGCAGGCTGAGAATAGAAAATACACTCGATCCTGCGCTTAAGCAGAAGGCAAACCTTGTCTATTGGTGCCCGGAAGATTTCCCTGATAATATTGCAATCACGTGGGACTTCTATCCCTTCAAAGAGCCGGGCTTATGCATCTTCTTTTTCTCGGCTAAAGGGATAAAAGGCGAGAACCTCTTCTCTTCAGCGCTTAATAAAAGAAGCGGGGAGTATAAGCAATATCACCACGGTGACATTAATGCCTTTCATGTTTCATACTTCAGAAGAAATAAGAACACAAGGGATTTTCAGCTCTGTAATCTGCGGAAGAGTTACGGGCATAATATGGTTGTGCAGGGTGCCGACCCGATTTCCTGCACGCAACACTCCAAACCCCCTTACCATATGCGCGTGGTAAAGTTCGGGCCCTCAGTTGAATTCTACATTAATGAACTTCTTGTTCTGGAGTACACGGATGATGGAAAGGCCTATGGACCTTTTCTTGGCGCAGGCAAGATCGGATTCAGGCAGATGTCTCCTTTAGTTGCCGAATACAGCAGCCTGAGGGTTGCATCACTCGAAAAGCAATAACAATTTCTGCAGAGCAAAGAATAATCAGGTTTAATTTTAGATCTTGTCCCTCTAGTTAACCTTTAAGTTGGAGTAATAAGAACATGGATGAAATGAAGATTTTTAAGATCATAACCCTAAGGACGGCTGCAAAATTAGCAGTTCTCTTCCTGATTTTTTCAACATTCTCTTTTGCCGGCAGCCCTGAAAAGGTCCGCCTGAGTAAGCAGATAAACGATTCCTGGAAGTTTTATAAAGGGGAGGCTGAATCGGCCCCGGGGCCTGAATTTAAGGACGATAACTGGACTCCGGTTGACATACCCCACACATGGAACAATATGGACGGCCAGGATGGCGGTAACAATTACTACAGGGGAACCGGCTGGTACAGGAAAAATCTTAATATCCCTGAGAGCTATTCATCAAAAAAAATATTCATCCAGTTTGACGGCGTGAACAGGAAAACGGACCTTTATCTGAATGGAAACCTTGTCGGGACACACCTTGGAGGCTTTGCACGCTTCAGGTTTGATCTGACCCCTTACATTAAATTTGGCTCAGTAAACCATCTGGCTGTAAGGGTCAATAATGATATCAATAACTGCATTCCAGTAAGCGGCGACTTTACTTTTTATGGGGGTATTTATAGAGACGTCAGCATTTTAGTTACCGATAAAGTCCACGTGGATCTTATGGACTACGGTTCCTCCGGCGTTTATGTGACTACAGAAAAAATTACCCCGCTGGCTGCAGATCTTAAAGTTAAAACCTCTGTCAGAAACGATGACTCTATGGACCAGGATTTTACTATACAGACAGTAATAAGCGACGGGAATAATAAGGTAGTTGCGCTAAATGAAACCCATGAGGCCGTAAAAGCAGGCAATCGGGGCTTAATTGAACAAAGTCTTCAGATTAAAAACCCGCGCCTCTGGATGGGCACAAAGGACCCCTGCCTTTATAAAGTTACGGTGAATATTCTGAAAAATAATAAGATACTGGACGCTTCGGAGGATAATTTCGGAATAAGAATAATTAAGATCGACAGCAAAAAAGGACTTTTCCTGAACGGTGAACACTTTAGCCTGCACGGCGTAAACCGGCATCAGGACAGGCAGGACAAGGGCTGGGCTATCAGTCCGAAAGACCAGGCGGAAGATTTTAACATAATTAAGGAAATGGGCGTAAATGCTATCCGCGTCTCCCACTATCAGCAGAGTGAAACCTGGTACAGCCTGTGCGACAAAAACGGATTTATCGTATGGGCAGAGGTGCCCTTTGTTGGCAGGTCACTTGAAAACAGTTCATTCTATGAAAATGCCAAAGAGCAGATGACTGAACTCATCAGGCAGAACTTTAACCACCCGTCAATTGCCGTCTGGGGAATCGGCAATGAAACTGAAAAAGATACTTCGCTTAATCTACTACGGGTGCTGAATAAGGTCGTTCATGAGGAGGATAGGTCAAGACCTTCAACTTATGCTACGGATAAAACTGACGGCGATTCCCTCAACTTTGTGTCTGACGTCCTTGCATTCAACAAATATTACGGATGGTACAGGGGCTCCACTGAGGACTTTTCAAAATGGGCGCTCAATTTCCACGAAAAATATCCTGATACAAAATTGGCCATCAGTGAATATGGGGCAGGCGCCAGCATTTATCAGCATGAAAGCAACCCTTTTCAAAGATCCGCCGACCAGCCCTTTCACCCCGAGGAGTACCAGACCCTGTTCCATGAAAAATCGTGGGACGCCTTAAAAAATAAGGACTTTATATGGGGCACCTTTATCTGGAATATGTTCGACTTTGCTTCAGACCACAGAAACGAGGGAGATCATGAGGGAATTAACGATAAGGGACTTGTAAGCTATGACAGGAAGGTAAAAAAAGACGCATTCTACTTCTATAAGGCTAACTGGACTATCAGGCCGTTTGTTTACATCACCGAAAGACGCTTTAGAGAGAGAACTGATGAGAAAATTGATGTAAAGGTTTTTTCTAATCTGGATACAATAGAACTTTTTGTAAATGGAACCCCAATGGGAAAAATTTCAGACAGTAACAGGGTATTTTTATGGAAGGGGATATCTCTTAAAAAAGGAATAAACAATATTTCTGCCGTTGGTTTTAGCCGTGGCAGAAAGTATAAAGATAAAGTCAAATGGAATTACAGCCATAAGCCTGAGGCAATCAGTGTCCTTGCGAGTTCCTACTCAAGAAACACCTGTCCGGGAAATATGATCGACGGGAAAAGTGAAACCTGGTGGCAGTCCGCCGGCCGGCAGAAGCGTCAATTCCCGCAGTGGGTTGTTCTGGATCTGGGAAAAATCAGGCAGGTAAACGGGTTGAAAATAATCTGGAAAAGCGACAAGGGATATTCATACCGCTATGAAATTCTTCAAAGTAACGACAGAACCAATTTCGTGAAGGTAGTTGATAAAAAAGATAACAAATCCTACGGTGAAACAGAAGATATATTCACAACAACTTCAAGATATCTGAAAATTCTGATTACCGGCTCTTCAAATGAAGATGGCTGGCCCGCAATTTCTGAAATAAATTTAATGTAGCATTTCCCCCGGTCCTATTTATAGAAAAATTATCCCGGAACATTTGAAATTTTTTCTTGACAAAGAAAACTGAAAAGGGTAAGTTGATGTACCCAATATACTAAGTATACTAACTAAAAGCGGTGATATATGTATTTCTCAAAACAAGCTTTCAGAAGTTACTCCCGTTTCCTTTCTTCCACGAGCAAAATTCTCGCTTCTGCTCTTCTTTTGTCCGTCTTTATTGTTTCTTCAGCCAGTGCACAGGGCAGGGGGAATATTAAAGGCAGAGTTTTAGACCAGTCCGATAAAAGTTCTCTCTGGGGAGCCAATGTCCTGGTAAAAGGCTCAGTTACAGGAGCCACTACAAACGACGAAGGAAGATTTATCCTGAATAATTTGCCCGCCGGAAAAACAACTCTTACTTTCCGTTACATCGGTTATTCAACAATTGAAAAAGAAGTAACTGTCCTTGAAGGCCAGACCGTTAATGTTGAAGTTGAACTTAAATCCACTTCGGTAGAAGGCGTGGAAATCGTTGTTACAGGACAGCGCCAGGGGCAGCAGGCTGCTATTAATCAGCAGCTGAGTTCCAACTCAATTGTAAACATCGTGGCAAAGGACAGGATACAGGAGTTACCGGACCAGAATGCTGCAGAAACTTTAGCCCGCCTTCCCGGAATCTCACTCGAAAGAAACGGGGGGGAGGGACAAAAGGTTATAATCCGCGGGCTTTCTCCAAAATACAATAATATCACCATCAATGGAGAAAAAATCCCTTCAACTGACGAGATGGACCGTTCGGTTGACTTAAGCTCAATATCTCCCGATATGCTTGCCGGAATAGAGGTCTATAAATCGCTTACTGCAGATAAAGACGGCGATGCTGTCGGCGGTACTGTCAATTTTACAGTTAAAAAAGCCCCGGAAGGCATGCATTCCGATTTTAAGCTCCAGGGGGGCTACGGTTCACAGGAAAAATACTATGGTAATTACAGGGGATCACTCAGTCTCAGCAACCGTTATCTGGATAACCTTCTAGGGCTTGTCCTTACTGGTAATATGCAAAGAGCAGACCGCAGCTCTGATGCCCAGGACGTTTCCTATTCTTATGCCGGCGAAAGTAACGGCCACTCACTTGTAAATGTTGGCAACTTAAACCTCAATGACATTAAAGAAAAAAGAGACCGCTACGGGGCAAGCCTTGCCCTGGATTACGACCTCGGCAACGGGGGCTTATTCTTTAGCGGTTTCTGGAGCCAGACTAAGCGCGAACAGATAGAGAGAAGAAAACGCTACCAGATCTCAATCGGCAGAACCCAATATGAATTTATGGAACAAAATATCGACCTTCAGCTTCTGTCTACAAGCCTGGACGGCAATTATATCCTGGGCCCTTTTCAGGTCGACTGGAAAGCTGCTTTTTCACAATCCGACCAGAATATACCCCATAAGTTCAACAACATCTTCCAGGAATTGTCTTCCTTGCAGCCCGGCATAATACTTAACCAGGGTCCGGAAATGATTCCTCTGGGGGTTAAAGATGACTTGAGCAAAACTACTTTTAAGGAAAGTGATGACATCACAAGCAAAGTCCTGGATAAAAGCGTAACTTTTCAGCTAAATTCCAAGGTGAATTTTGATTTCGGAAATGATATCGCAGGATACATCAAGTTCGGTGGAAAAGCAAAATTTAATTCCAGAATGCGCGATAACACAAACTACTGGACAAGTTCTTTCAATATAGATTATCTCGGTACCTATTACTCGAATAACCCGGGCTCCTTGTACAGGAATTTTTCACTTACAGGCGACAGAAAAATCCTCATGAGTAATTTCCTTTCGTCCGAAAACCAGGTGGGAAGTTTCCTTGGCGGCAGATATAATTTCGGCCCTACTATTGACCAGGCCTTGCTCGATGACTTCCTGGCTCACCAGAGGAATCAAGCCTATAATGCCACTGGTAAACCCCTTTATGAATTGGACCCCAGGACTGATCTGGAGGATTATAACGCAAGCGAAAATATTATGGCTGCATATGCGATGTCTGAATTAAACGTTACACCTCAGCTCCTCTTTGTTCCCGGCATCAGACTTGAAAGAACTTATAACGATTATAAAAGTATTTTTGGTAAGCCTTCCCAGGATGAAGATGCCCCAAACGTTATTGGTGCGCAGGATACTGTAGGGTCAAGTTCCTACTACGACTTTCTGCCAATGGTGCAAATGAAATATAAACTGGCAGATTGGTTCGACTTCAGGGCTGCTGTTACGAAAACAATCTCAAGGCCTAATTATTTCGACCTCGTACCATACCAGGATGTCAGCTACCGCGATAATTACGTAAAGAAGGGAAATCCTTCTCTAAAACATACCAGGGTCTGGAGCTACGACCTCAACTTGTCTGTATTTAACGAGTATGGCTTGTTTACCGTTGGCGGCTTTTACAAGAAACTCTGGGATGTAGACTACCTGAGAACTTCAAGAATTGAAGAAGATGGAAAATACCACGGAATGATGCTTTATCAGGCCGTCAATGCAGAATCTCCTTCAACTGTCTACGGGACTGAAATAGACATTCAGGCAAATATGACGCTGCTGCCTAGTCCCTTCGACGGAATTGTCTTCTATGCAAACCTATCACTCATGAAGTCAAAAACTTATTTCCCTTTGTTCCAGATAGGTCCCAGAAGCCCTCTTCCGCCATATCAGCCGACTATAATTGACACGGTAAGAGAAGGCAGCATGCCGGGCCAGGCAGATTTTATGGGTAATGTTGCTGTTGGTTATGAAAAAGGAGGGTTCTCGGGCAGACTGTCTGTCATTCTCCAGGGTAAAAGCCTTGCCGTTGTGGGCCCTACGGCTGAACTTGATGGCTATACCGATAAGTCGATCCGCTTCGATGTTTCACTTTCACAGAAACTCTTTGAGGGATTCAGTTTCTTCTTAAATGCCAACAACCTCACAGATCTTCCTGAGAGGTCATTCCTCGGCGCTGAAAGTTTTCCGACAAAAGAGGAATACTACGGCTGGACTTTAGATGTGGGAGTGAAATATAAATTCTAAATAAATTGTCTCGGAAAGAAAAAAAGGTAATAATCACCAAATTAACTAACAATTATTCGGAGGCTCCAATGAATCAATATCGACTTCTTACTGTAAAACTTGCAGCAGTCGTTGTTCTGGCTCTTGCTTCTTATACATCTGTATCTGCCCAGAAATACATTGATGTAAACCCTGGTTTTTCAACCTTAAATGATGCGGTTAAGAATAATACAGATCCCAATGCAATCTTCAGGCTGCAAAGAGGGGACCAGGCCATTTATCTGCTTAATGGCGCTATTACCAACACAATCCCGCTTAGAATTGAGGCAGCAACCGGTACCGGTGCATTGCCTAAAATCTATCCCGGAATCGGCACCGGTGGAACCTCCGCAATTCCTTTCTATGTCAAGGCAAACCTTACTTTGAAAAATGTCTACATCGCGGCTAAGGACGAAGCCGGGGCATTTTTAAGCCAGATGCTGAGGGTTCAGGCTGATAACGTCAGGCTTATTGTTGATGGATGCTTCCTTGAAAACTCTGCACAGTCTGCCATTAGAACCGATAACAAAATGGCCAAGATCTATTTAAAGAATACTACAATTAGAAATTGCGTGTCCGACTATTCAAATGGCCGTGGTATTGACGACCGCGGTGTCGATATGGATACACTTTATGTCGAGAACTGCACTATCAATAATATCGGCTCCAGATTCTTGCGCGATGGCGGCGGGGTCATAAATTATGCTTATGTAAATCATAATACTTTCGTAAATTTAGGCCTTGAAGTTATGCAGTTCGGCGAATGCCCGAAAGTTATTTTTACTAACAATATGGTGGTAAACGGTGCATTTTTGGGACGCCTGAAATCAGGTAATGCTTCCGGCCTGGAATTAAAACCACTTACTTCGGCAGTATATCAGGGTGTAAAGCAGTCCGTTCAGCTTGACCATAATAACTTCTATCTGGATCCGGCTCTGGTTAAACTTTATCCGGATAGCGCTACAGCGGTAAATAACTATGATACATTAATTAATTCCTTTGTTAAGGGTTCTGCTCTGGAAAATACAAATATCTCTGAGGCCGTTGCTTTTACTACACCTCCACCGGCTGTAAACGAACTTGTAACTCTTTACTGGAATGACCCTGCACTCTCCGGTAGTGAAACTGCCCTGGGACTGCGTGCAACAGGCGCTTATAACTTTAAGTATGCAACTACCGCAACCTCATATTCTGGAGGCACGGGTGCCCAGCCTATCGGTGCATTGACTTGGTTCGATATGCTGCTTGGACTGAACGAAAAACCTGAAATGCCAAAGCAGTTTATGCTTTCTCAGAATTATCCAAATCCGTTTAACCCTACTACTAAGATTATGTATTCGCTTGCCAGTTCCGGTTCCGTCAGACTGGAAGTATACGACATAATGGGACAGAAGATTAATACTCTCGTTGATGACTTTAAGTCAGCAGGACAGTACGAGGTTTCATGGAATGGTAGAAACTCTTACGGAGTAAATGTTACGAGCGGTATTTATTTTTATAAAATAACAACTGAGAATTTTACACAGACAAAGCAAATGTTGCTTGTTAAGTAAAATTCAGGATTATATTAAAAAACAGGAAAATTATTTATGGGCCAGGGGATCGACAACAATAATCCAAAACCTCTTTATGAACAGATTGCTGATAATATTAAGGATAAAATTGTAAGAGGTGAACTAAAACCGGGAGAGCAGGTTGCCTCACAAAACGAACTCGTTAAAGAGTATGGCGTCAGCCTTATTACAGTCAAAAAAGCACTCTCGAACCTGGTTTCAGATGGAACACTTTTTACCAGGCAGGGCAAAGGTACTTTTGTATCAGCCTCAGAAAGTAAAAAAGTCGATCTCTCGGCCAGAAAAACCATCGGCGTCGTATTGCGCGACTTGAAGCATTCTTTCTTTTCAATGGTTGTCCATGGTATAGAAGAAAGGACAACCGAACTAGGCTACAATCTTTTGCTTTCAACTTCTTCTAATAATCTGGAAAAGGAAGAGGCCCAGATTGACCATTTCCGCAAACTGGACGTCGATGGCCTTATTATTGCCTCACTTTCACTGCAGTACCAGGCTACCGATTATATTCAGAAACTGCACAGGCAGAACTTCCCTTACGTCATGGTTTCTTATATGCACGACCCGCAGTACTGGTATGTGGGTTCGGACCAGGAGTATGGCGGCTACATTGCTACCGAGCACCTGATTAAACTTGGATACAGAAAAATAGGCTACCTGCACGCAGAAAAGGGAAATCTCTTAAGCGAAGTAAGAAAAAATGGATTTTACCGCGCCCTGACAGATTACGCTGTGCCTTATAACGGCGGCTTCATTTATCATCTGGAGACGAACAAAGAGAAAAAAATAATTGACCGTTTCGACCAGGGCTACAAATTCGGGAAAGTTTTCAGCTCATTGAAAAATAAACCCGAGGCTCTTTTTATCTATAGCGATATTGTTGCCCTCGGCTTTGAAAAGGCACTCCTGGAAAAGGGAATCCGAATACCAGATGATATTGCAATTGTAAGTTTTGATGACATCCTTCAGGCTGCTTATTCTCCGGTGCCTTTGACTACAGTTCACCAGCCTGCCGAAAAAATCGGCCGCATGGCTGTTGATGTCATACAGAGAAGAATTCTTAACCAGGACGTCGGAAACAGATCAATACTAAAGCCTTCACTGATTATCAGGGAATCCTGCGGGAGCCAGAAGAAAATCAGAAATAATGGCTTGCAGGCCGGCTAAAAATAGTTGGCTTTCTATATTAAAAAGCATGTAATTTGTAATAATTATGGTGGTTTATGCTCTATCCTATACGGAATGAATTCAGGTCATATATAGATCTATCGGGATTTTGGAAGTTCAAGGTCGATAAAGATGATTCAGGCGAAAATAATAAATGGTTCCAGGGCTTTGATAGCGAACACGAAATTGCCGTGCCCGGCAGCTGGAACGAACAGTTAGAGGAGCTGGGACTTATTCATTATACAGGAACGGCATGGTTTGAACTGAAATTTTTTGTGCCCTCAGAGTACCAAAACAGAAGAATTGTCCTCCGGTTCGGATCAGTTGATTACAATTCAAAAGTATGGATCAATGGTACTTTGCTTGGAGAAAACCACCAGGGGTTTTTGCCATTTGAGTTTGATGTTACTAACCTACTCGTGCCTGGTAAGGAGGCCCTCATTGTTGTAAAGGCAAATAATGAACTGACGGATGAATCCATACCCCAGGGGATTAAATCGGAATACTACAGGGAAGAAAACCGCCTGAGGGATGAGACTTTCCCTCCCTCCAGGTTCGACTTTTCACCATTCGGCGGCATACACCGCCCGGTTAAACTGTATGCAACCGCCAGCAGGTTTATTTCAGGAATTAAAATCGATACAAAAATTCTTGGAATGGGAAAAGCCAGCGTATCTGTTCATTGCCGTATTAGTGAAACCGGAGAGTTAAAGTTAAGTCAAGATGTTAAAATTGAATGTGAAGTGCTCGGTACCGGCAAAAAAGTCACTGCTGAAGTGGATCCTTCCGGTAGCTTCGCTTCACTCGTTCTAGAACTAAATGACTGCAGGTACTGGTCACCTAAAGACCCTTTCCTTTATGATCTTAAAGTAAGACTTTTCTACGCTGGTAAACCTGTAGATGAATATTCACTCCCGGCGGGCATACGCGAGGTCAGAATTGAAGGCAATGAGTTTCTGCTCAACAATGAAAAGGTTTTTTTCAGAGGTTTTGGCAAGCACGAGGATTTTGCAGTTATCGGCAAGGGACTTTTCCTCCCTCAGATCGTAAAGGATTTTGAACTCATGAAATGGACCGGGGCTAATTCCTTCCGCACTTCACACTATCCATACTCTGAGGAAATTATGTCCTATGCCGACAGAAAGGGCATATTGGTAATTGATGAAGTGCCGGCTGTAAGCCTGGATTTCCGCCGCGTTAACCAAAATACACTTAAAAATCACAAAGACTGCCTGAGCCGACTAGTGGAAAGGGACTATAATCATCCTTGCGTTGTAATGTGGGCTGCCGGCAATGAACCCAATCTTGTGGGGGATGATAGCTACTATAATGGCTCCGGGAAAAAGTACTGGCGAGAAATTACTTCGCACCTTCGCTCACTCGATAAAAACCGCCCGGTTACGGTTCCAAACTGCACCAGGGCAGGCCTTAAAGACCCTGTATTTGAATTTGTTGACGTAATTTCGATTAACAGGTATTATGGCTGGTATGAATACCCGGGTGATCTGGACTGTGCAATAAGTAAACTCTCTGAAGAGATGGATGAGTTAAACAGATTGTATAATAAACCCATTTTTATGACTGAGTTCGGGACAGATACGGTTCCCGGAATGCATTCAACTTCTCTCCAGATGTTTACAGAAGAATACCAGGCAGAGATTTTGAAACGTTACATTGAAACAATCGAATCTAAAAATTATACAATTGGAGAACATGTCTGGAATTTTGCCGATTTCAGGACCCCGCAGCACTTCCGCCGCGTTGTCCTGAACCTTAAGGGGGTATTCTCGCGCTCCAGGGAACCCAAACGCGCAGCTTTTATGCTGAAAGAACTTTGGAAAAAGTAAGTTTCTGGTAATTAACTTTATAAAGGCGGATGAAATATGATTTTTGGTCTTTCTCCGGTCGATATTCTGGTAATTTTAATATATATGTCCCTGATTGTTTATCTGGGACTAAGAGCAAAAGCTAAAATAAACTCTTCAGGCGATTATTTCATGGGAGGCAGAAAAGGCAGCCGCATCATGATGATTGCAAACGGCTTTGGCGGCGCTACTCACACCGACCAGGCAATCGGTGTAGCTGGCGCCACTTACGAGATCGGCTTTGGCGGAATCTGGTACCAGTGGATGTATCTTTTCGTCACCCCCTTTTTCTGGCTTCTGGGACCCGTATACAGGCGGGTACGCTACGTTACAACCGGCGACTTTTTTGAAGAAAGATTCGGCTCTAAGCACGGCGTGGCTTACTCCATCATGGGACTCCTGTACTACGTAATGGATATTGGACTTATACTAAAGGGTACGGGGACTGCAATTGAGGCTATAACCCAACACTCAATCCCTTCGGCTGCAATTATTATCGCAATAACAATGTTCTTCCTGGCCTACAGTGTCATCGGTGGACTCGTCTCGGCACTAATGGTTAACCTGATACAGGGATTTTTTATACTTGTGTTTTCATTTCTTCTGATTCCCTTTGCGCTGGAGGCCGGGGGAGGCTTGTCTGCAATGAGAGCAAATCTTCCCGATCACATGTTCAGCTTCGTGGCCCCAAAGGAAGCTACTCTTTTCTTCATTATCATGGTTGTCATTAACGGCCTCATCGGAATAGTTGTTCAGCCTCACCATATGGCTCTTGGTGGCGCGGGTAAGTCTGAAAAAAACTGCAGAACCGGCTGGACGTATGGGACCTTTACCAAAAGAATTGCTACGCTGGGCTGGGCTTTTGTAGGAATTCTGGCCGCTGCACTCTATCCGGGCATTCCCAGCCAAAGCCGTGAAAGCGCTTTCGGTATAATGGTTAAAAACCTCCTTCCCGAAGGTATTCTTGGGCTCATGGTTGCTGCCATGATAGCTGCAATACTTGCCGTATTGCATAACTATATGGTAGGCGGTTCGGCTATAATAACCAGAAATTTTTATAAAAAATATTTTGCCAAAAATCTCGATACAAAAAATGAACTTAAAATTGCAAGGGCTTCTTCTGTACTCCTGGTCATAGGCGGAGTGGTAATTGCACTTATCATTCCAAGCGTTATTGACGGACTGAAAATCGTCTGGCAGTTTACCGCATTTTTCGGCATTGGCTTCTGGATGGCCATTATGTGGAAAAAAGCCAACAGATACGGCCTCTGGGCAAGCCTCTTAGCTACAACCCTGACAACTCTCCTGACCGGCCCTTTCTTCTCATTCGGCCTCAGGTGGCCTATTGAGTACCAGATTGCACTCTACCTTCCGGTCGGATTTCTTACTATGATCATTGTAAGCCTTCTGACTAAAAACGAACCTGAGGAAAATTTGAACAGGTTTTATGCGCTCTTGCACACCCCAGTGGGCGAGGAATTCAAATTAAAGGAAAAGGGGATTCAGATGGTCTTTGAAGGCGCTTCAGACAAAGATCCAAACCACAATAATGGTGAATCTTTGGAGGAGAACGGTCACAGTTTGCTCCTTGTTGACCTGCTTTCCCTTAACAAGAAATTTTCATACAAAAGATACCGGGAGGATATCGTTGGATTTGCCTGGGCCTCTTTATTTGTCATTGGTATTTTCGGACTCGGATTGCTGACGATATCCATGGGATAACCCCTGACCAGCTAATTAATTATTCAGTAACTTATACTCCGCAAAAACAGGATTCGCCATGAAATTAGGAATAAAACTGATGTCTTTATTTATAATTTTGTTTTTAATCCAGGGAAGTCTTTTCCCCCAGAATAACTCAATTCAGAAAGATGAAGTCTTAAAAGCTATCAACGAAACAGCAACATACGCTTCAGAAGTTCTGCTGGATGAAAATGGAAAGTCAAAATGCGACTACAATGTCATGGAAGGTAAATGGTACGACTATGAGCCGGCCTGGCATACGGGACAGATTATTTACGGCCTGGTAGGAGCCTACAATATTACAAAAGATCCTAAATTCCTCCGGAGCGCTGAAAAGGCCGGAAACTGGTGGTGCAGCCTCCAGATAAAAGACAATCCTAAATTAAACGGCATGCTGAAAGCTATTCACGGCGACGGGATCAATAATATTGTCTTTGCTACAATTACAGATGGTACACCGGGATTGTTTAAGCTCTTTGAACTGACTAAAAATACAAAATATGCAGATGTCCCTACTCAGGCAGGGGCTTGGATGTTGAAGAATATGTATGAACCAAAAGAAAAGGTCTTCTATGATAATGTGGACCCTGTCAGCGGCGAAGTACTAAAGGTAAATAGCCCATTCTGGCCCGGGAAAAAGAACCAGGAACTTTTTGATGTAGCTAGACCTAATAATGAAGGGTCGCTTTTTAAGGATATGTACACCTATACAAAAGACGAAAAGTACAAAAAGATATTTATCGACCTGTGCGAAAGCCTCCTGGAAAAGCAGGATAAGTATGGACTTTGGATGAGGTTTACCCCAAATAATTTTGAAAAGGGCTCTTTCCATCCCAGGTTCAACCTCTGGTACGCCGAATCCTTAATTGAAGGCTATGAACTGACAGGAAATAAAAAGTACCTTGAAGCTGCTAAAAAAACTCTTCTTACATATCAGAAAGCTATGCAGGAGGATGGTACTTTCTATTACGTTAACTATCTTGACGGCAAATATAATGAGAACTCTGTAACCGGTTCGGCTACTGCCATGTCGGCACTCCTGTGGATACGGCTTGTAAAACTTGGCGTTGGGGAAGAGTTCAAACAGGATATTGAAAAAGCAGCAAACTGGATCCTGAAGAGCAGATTTTCTGTCAACCATCCCGATAAAAATCTCAGAGGCGCAGTCATAGACTCACGCATACGCAGTAAAAAAGGACAGATATGGTTCACGCAAAGGGATGTTGGAACTTCCTTTGGCCTTAGATTTCTGGCAGACTATTACAACTATAAATTTGTAACTGAGTAAACAAATGAGATTTTCTTCATTAAAGAGGTCTTTTGGCTTTTTACTCCCTGCCTTATTGCTGTCAGCCCTGTTCTCGGCAAATATTACTGCACAGCCTAAGTCGCTTTATGTGGGAATAAATGGGAGCGATCTTAATTCAGGCCTGTCTTTAGACAGGCCTTTACACACAATTAATCTTGCAATTGAAAAGGCTTCGGCCGGAGATACCATTTTTATTCTGCCCGGGCTCTACAGGCAGGCTGTCTACTCTAAAGGTAAAAAAGGTCTGCCCGAAAACTCAATCATCATTTCCGGATACTCCAATAAAGAGGAAGATTATCCGGTAATTGATGCGGGAACGTTAATTCCGTCTATGAATACAAAAGACTCGTGGATCAGAATTGAAAGTTCCGAATGGATTGGCTTCGCTAAAATTAAATTTCAGAACGGATGGCCATTTCCTGTAAAGATCAGTAACTCATCTTACATCTCTTTTTATAAATGTCTTTTCTTTGGCGCAAAGAGGGTGATTTCCGCGGAGGGGCTATCCACTCATCACATACTTGTCGAAAACTGCTTCTGGGATCAGGGAGGCGAACCTTTATGGAAAATCCGGCAGGATACAAAAGGTATAGATGCCTGGACTTCAATGCACCACGGAGATATGCAGTATTTTAACGGCTCCCTTATTGACTTCAGCGGAACCGGCGGCTCAATTGTTATCAGGGGAAACAAAATAACTCATGCCTTTAACGCCATCCGCTTCAGGGGACAGAAGGGATGCGACTCAAATGTTGAAATCTATGATAACGATGTTTCTTACGTTCGCGACAACGATTTTGAACCCGAGTACTACACTTTTAATCTCCACATTTACCACAACCGCTCTCATAATGTACACAGGACGCTTTCAATTGATAACGTAGAAGGGGGAAATATCTATTATTACGGAAATACCGTTACTTCAGATACTGCGGCCTGGACAAAATTTATATGTAAAAGCTACTGGAAAATTTACGGCAGCGAAAGACTTTTAAGCTATCCTGTCTATGCTTTTAACAACAGTTTTTACGGCGTAGAGAAAGCCTTTACTCCATTCCAGGGAAAACTGCAGCTCCTCAGGCACTTTAATAACGCGTACTATTTTTTACAAAGTGATGGATGGGCTCTAAATAAATGGGATGAAACAAATGAGTTTGATTATGACGTTCTAAACAGCCCGTGGACAAAGGCCATCTTGGATAATAAACAGGAACTGCACGGTAAAATTGCTGATGTAAAATTTCGTGACCCGGAAAATGGTGACCTGCGCTTAAGTGCTTCAAGCTCCGCAATTGATGCAGGCAAACCAATTTCAATTAAAGAATTTGACTGGGTGCAATCCTTTGAGGGGGAAGCTCCGGATGCGGGTGCTTTTGAGGGCGACAAGCCGGCCGAAGGTCCGCCATACCGCTTTTTAGCGCCTCCGGAGGGTAATTTGACATATATGGAAAGACCTCGTATTGTACGCCATAAAATTAAAGACAACTTTTTAATACTCTGGTTTTCTGAGGCACTTGATCCCTTAACTGTAAACGAAAATTCAGTCTCAGTTTTTTCCGGGCAAAATAAACTGGCTATCAGTAATGTTTACATGAGGCTGAATAATTATGAAATGATAATTGAAACTCCTTCCGTTGTTCCGACAGAAGATGTTTCATTTTGTTTTAATTCTCTTCCCAAAGGATTAAACGGCGAGACACTTACATACTGGTCTAGTTCGATACATATTAAAAAATAATTTTTCAAATGAAAAACGCATTACTGATATTTTGCTCGTTTATTTCCTTAAGCATAATGCTTCAGGCCCGGCAAAAAGAAATTCTTTCAGTTGTGCCTGAACCCAGGGAGTACTCTTTTTCAAATGAAAGATTTCCGGTTAATTCCGGCAGCGTTCAGCTTAGCCAATTCGCCAGGGAATATGAGGACCTTAATTTAGCCATCGATGAGTTAAACCTCCTGACAAAAGCCAGACTCAACCTTACGTTTTCAAAACAAACTGTTTCAAAGAGAAAAATTCTCATCGGCATACCTGATGAAAATGTTAACTTTAAGGCAATTTGCCGTAAGTATAAAATCCTTCCAGAAGAAAAGTTGGGCGAAGAAGGCTATTGCCTTCTTATAAATAATGAATCAATTATTATATCAGCCAATAGCCGGAAAGGCCTGTTTTATGGCGTGCAGACGCTTAAACAAATTTTCAGGGGAATAAAAAATAATTCGTTCTTCGTCAGGGGGATAAGAATAAGCGACTGGCCGGGCCTCTTTTGCCGCGCTGTTATGGATGACATCAGCCGCGGGCCTGTTCCAAATATGGATTTCATTAAACAGCAAATCAGGAGACTTTCAGAAATGAAGGTCAATACACTGATGTACTACATTGAACACGTCGTAAAGACCATAAGCCACCCTGAGTTTGCACCCCCCGATGGGGCATATACATGTGAAGAATGGAAAGAGATTTCTGAATACGCATTAAAACATAACGTCTCGCTTGCAGGAAGCTTCCAGTCATTTGGCCATTTAAATAATATTCTAAAAACTCCACAGTACGCTCACCTTGGTGAATGCGGAACACTCATCTCTCCGGTCAACCCCGAAAGCTACAAGTTTTTGGAAGATATTTATACAGAAATGGTCCCCTCATTTAAGACCCCTTATTTTAATGTCAACTGCGATGAGACCTTCGACCTCGGCAAAGGCGCTTCAAAACAACTGGTCGACAGCATCGGATATTCGGGAACTTATTATAACCACATTATGAGGCTCTATGAAATATTAACAAAACTGAATATGAAGGTTCTGATGTGGGGCGACGTTATCCTGGAACACAAGGAGCTTTTAAGTAGACTTCCCAAAGATATTATCATTGCAACCTGGACGTATGATAACCTAAATTCTTATTCTTCTTATATTTCCCCGATTAAAGAAGCCGGCTTCCCGTTTTTTGTTACACCCGGAATTCTTAATTCCAACAGGCTTTATCCAAATTTCAAAGAGGCATTTGGAAATATAAAAGGCTTTATTAAAGCCGGCATGGAATCCGGCGCAATGGGTGAAATTACAACCGTATGGGATGATGGCGGCTGTGCACTGTTTTCCAACGACTGGTATGGCGTGGCTTATTCGGCTGATAAGGCCTGGAATATCTCCTCGGGCGATTCAGCCCAATTCGACTCGCGGTTTAATGAGGGCTTATACGGAGCTGAAAATAATAAGTATACTGAAGCAATAAATAAACTTTGTCTGCTTCAGGACTTTGAATCTACCGACGCATTAAATGACAGGATCCTTTTTGAAAAACTTATTCCCGACTCGGGCAAAAAAACACGCATCTCGGAAAGCGACTGGCTGAAAGCTGATTCTCTTTGCACCACGGCCCTGGAAATTCTAAATGGATGCAAAGTAAAGGATTATTCTCAGGATGTTGAATACCTGAGGTTTAGTATACGGCTTTTCAAGTCTCTGGCCAAGGAAAGACTAAGCCTCCTTAAGGCTGCGGCAAATTACTCAAAGATTTTGGACCTTGCAAGGCAGGACCATTCAGGCGCAGAAAAATTGATGCTTGAGACTATTTGTCTGGCCGAGGACCTGATAAATAGAGAGATTTTCCTTAAAGATAATTATGAGAAACTCTGGTTAAATGAAAACAGGACTTACTCATTAAACCAAATTTTGGAAAAATTTAGTGAGAAGATTGAATATTATTCAGACCTGAAAGACGGACTTAATGAGTCCAAAATATTACTTGACAATTCAATGCCTCTTTGGGATAAAAATAATGTAAGACTTGGTATTACCCCGGCAAAAGGAAAGTATTTCAGAGAATGGCTAATAGTTAATCCGTTTAAAATTGCTGATAGCCTTAACCCGTCAAATATAGACTGCCTCATTCAGTCTGGCGGGGAAATGATGGCCATTCCAAAGGTAACGGAGGAATTTTATTTTGATTCCCTTAAACACCGCTGGTCAAGAGTCATATCCGTCTATCAGGATATCGTGAATCTTTCAGAAATTTTTAGCGCCTCCGCCCCTCAGGCTGTAACATATGCTTTTGCAACATTAGACGTTCCCTTTGATACAACCCTTTGCTGCATGTTAAGCGGCAGCGGAAAGGCCGAAATAATACTAAATGGTAAAAGAATTGTTCCTATGGATACATTATCTGCTGAGGAAAAGGCGTTTCCACTCCACGTGGTAAAAGGCGTAAATAACATTATGCTGAAGACTTCAAGAACCGGTGTGCTTTGGGATTTTTCTTTCTGTGTAAATAACTTTGAAGTAAGAAACAGGAAAAACCGTTACAGAATTATTATCAGGTAAATAAAACATGAAAAGGCTGCTTTTTCTAATACTGCTATTATCGTCTGCCACTTTTGCTCAATTCTTAAAAAGTGACCCGCTGGACATTGCCCGCAGGATTGCCGACAGGGTAATAAGTGAGACCGTCTTTGAACTGAAAGAAACTGAACTTAAGCCGGATCAGTATCTACAGACGTTGGATTTTCCCAAAGTCTTCAGTAATAATATCTCGGGCAAAGCAATTGCTATCTCTATGATTAAAGCACGGAAAGACACAACGCTAAGCTATGGAATAAGCTATTCCTCACCAGTAAAAGTATGGGCGAACCATAATTCTGTTTATGAAAACAGGAAGAATATCTCTTTTTATTTTAAGGAAATAGCTTATTCCGTCTTTTCTTTTCAGGATACCTTCTGCATAAACCTGAAAAAAGGGGAGAACAGGGTTGTAGTTTGTGCGGCGCTCCATGAGATGCCTGTTATTTTTCTGAGAGAAATTACAGGAGCAGAAGAAAAGCCTTTCTCTGAATTCCTGAACCCTATGACTGCAAAAACCGGTCTCTCGCACTGGCTTTATTTGCCTCCCGGTAAATTGCCCAATGAAGATGAAGGGGCCCTTTGGGATTTATTTGACAGCCTGCGTGGTGGTTCGCTTAAAGATTCTTTCGCCGACTTTCCGGCACAAAAGGAAAGAAAACTCATAATTCATTCTAAGGCCACCTTCAAGAAAGATTCCTTTGCCGACTGGAACTATCCAAATGGCATCCTGATGATGACTATGAGTAATCTGTATAAGGCAACTCAGGATGAAAAATATAAAGATTTTCTAAAAAACTACTGCACCTTTATCAGTAATAATATTTCTATTGCACGCAGGCAGTATTTTGAAGACCATAATATTCGCGGACTGTTTTACCGCATTTTTCGAAAATCAATGCTCGACGATGCCGGCGCCCCGGCGCTCCCTTTTATTGAACTTGCTCTGCTGGACGCTGCAAATAGACGCGACTCGCTTGTTACGGAAATGGTTCACTACGTATTTAATGAACAGCTTAGGCTCCCTGACGGTACATTCTGCCGCCCCGAACCCGAAGAGGGGACTGTCTGGGCAGACGACCTTTTTATGTCGGTCCCGCTGCTCTTAAGGGCAGGCTTACTTTATAACAACCCGGAATATTCTCAAGAGGCCGTAAAACAGGTCCTGAACTTTAACAAGTACCTCTTTGACAAATCTATTAAACTCTATAAGCACGGCTATTTCAGCAATAGTAACAGGACCTCTGAAGTTTTCTGGGGGAGGGCAAACGGATGGGTCCTGTGGGCTACTTCAGAACTGCTAATAAAACTGCCGAAAGATAATCCTTCTTATAAGCTGATCGAACAGAACTTTGTAAGCCACCTTGAAGGAATTCTTCAGGCCCAGGATAATAGCGGCCTCTGGCACCAGGTGCTGGACGATAAGACTTCTTTCGAGGAAACTTCATGTACGGCAATGTTTATAACAGCACTTGCCAGGGCTATAATTAACGGGTCAATAAGCAATAATAAATCTGAATGCATTTTTAGGGCCTGGAATGCACTGCTGAAAAAAGTTGACACTGATGGAATTGTTAAGGATATCTGCTGCGGGACGGGAATTGGCTATACAAAAGAATTCTACAATTCGCGCCAAAGATTTAACAGCGACCCCAGGGGCCTGGGGGCTGTAATTACAGCGGCAATTGAAGTTGACAGGTTAAATAAATATCTAGAAGGAATAAAATGAATTTCAAAGTTGAAGAACTCAATGTGTTTGTTGCAGAAAACCGCAGTGAACTGGGGCAGATTTCTGCCCGGAATGTTAGCCTTAAAATCAAGGAGCTGCTTGAAAAGAAAGACGAAATACGCATGATCTTTGCTGCTGCTCCCTCACAGGATGAATTCCTGAATGAACTGGTTTCTGACAAAACTATTGACTGGTCCAGGATCGTTGCGTTTCATATGGATGAATATATTGGTCTTGATGAAAATGCAGAGCAGCTTTTCAGCAGGTATCTTAATAACCATATATTTAATAAAGTAAATTTTAAGAAAGTTCATTTGATCGATTCCCAGGCAAAAGACAATATCAGGGAATGTCTCAGGTATGAATCACTCCTAAAAGAAAAACCCATTGATATTGTCTGCATGGGAATCGGGGAGAATGGGCACATTGCATTTAATGACCCTCCTGTTGCCGACTTCTGTGATGCAATGTATGTGAAGGTTGTTGAGCTGGAAGAAAAATGCAAACATCAGCAGGTTAACGACGGAGCTTTCAGCTCAGTTGAAAATGTGCCCCCAAGTGCGTTTACCTTGACTGTCCCTGCGCTCCTGGATGCCGATTATCTGAACGTTGTGGTCCCCGGCTTAAGAAAGGCTCAGGCAGTATGTGACACACTTGCAGGCCCTGTCTCAACACGCTGCCCGGCTTCCGTAATCCGTACGCATCCGGATGCATCTCTTTATCTGGATGGTGACTCGGCCTCATTGTTTAATGAAATAACTAAATAAAGCATTAAAATGAAAAAATATCTGTTTGCTGTTTTCTTGAGCGCAGTTTTCCTGCAGACCGTTCGCGTGAAAGCGCAGAATGATGATATTGGAAGGATCTGGCCTTCGGAAATGAAAACCTGGACTGATGATTCAACAGGCTGGAAGATTACACAATGGACTACCAATGGGAATAACTGGCACCTTTACTTTAATATCGAGTCTTTTATTGATGATAATAATGCTCTTATTTATTCGGACCGTTCAGGAAAAGTAAACCTTTACAGGCTGAATTTTATAACAGGCTCAATGCTTCAATTGACTGATGAGAATGAAGAAATCCATGGAATCTGGCACCTTCCAAAATATAAAACCATATGGTTTCTTTCCGGACGGCAGCTTAAGGCTCTTAATACCGGGACAAATAAAACTGACACAGTTTATACCTTCAACTCTTTGGTCCCTGAAGCTTTTGCAGTAACATGTGACTCAAAATACCTGGTTTTTTCGGCCAACAAAAACCCCGGATATTCGGAGAATAACAGTACAGGTCCATATGGACTATTCAAGATGGACCTATCCACCAGGCAAATTATGCAGATTTCGCCCGATTTTGGATTTAAGATTGGTCACGTCCAGACCAATCCCGTTGATCCTGACATTGTATCCTTCTGCTGGCAGCATCAGTACCGTGTTGGAGGCGAGGGAACTGTGGGTAACGCCCCGATAAGGATCTGGTGGAATAACCTTGAAGGTACGGCCGGGGGCCCGGTTGGGCCGCAGGAATTCGGCATCCACAGGACCCATGAATTCTGGTTCCCTGATGGGAAAAAAATGGGATTTTCAGCCCGCTACCTTTTTGGGCCGAACAAAGGATTGCAGTATATCGGAACAACAACGCTGGACGGGAAAAGCAAAACCATATTCCCGGCAAACGTCAGTGCCGCCCATTCACAAGTCTACCTGGATGGAATCCACTGGATATCCGACCAGTTTAACGGCCCTTATCTGGTCATGTTTACTCTGGGAGCGGATAAGATAATTGAAACTAAAGTCCTTTTCAGGCACAACTCAAGCTGGGGAGCGCAGCCCACACATCCGCATCCTCATTTCAGCCCTGATGGCAAATATATTTTGTTCAGCACAGATAGAACAGGCTCGCCGCAGGTTTACACCGTTGAAGTAAATCTGTTAAAAAATATTCAGCACTGATTAACCCAATAAACAAAACGCAAAATATGAGACAATTATCAAAACTGATTTTTTTATTCCTTGTAAGCAGCCTCTTTGCTCAGAGTCCGGATTTTTATAATGTACTTGATTACAAACTGGATGATACGGGCCAAAAAGTAAATACGGAAAAATTTCAAAAGCTCATTGATCAGGTTTCACAAAAAGGCGGCACAATTTATTTCCCGGCCGGGAAATACCTGACTGGATCGGTGGAGCTGAAGAGTAATGTTGAAATTTATCTGTCGAAGGGAAGCGAGATCCTGGGCAGTACAAGCTTAAGCGACTACGCTCCCCATAAACCCAAACTTCAATCTTATAACGACTATTTTCTTCTATACAGCCTCTTTTATGCCGAAAGGGCTGAGAATATCTCCATCCGCGGGGAAGGTACTATAAACGGGCAGGGCTCAGCTTTTAAGGTGAAGTCAGACAAGAAGCCTGAAAAGTATAAAGACCGCCCTTTTATTATTCGCTTTGTGGAATGCAGAAATGTACACATTGAAGGAATTTTTATGACCAGTTCAGCAATGTGGATGCAGCAGTATCTTGCATGCGAGGACCTGTTTATTTCTAAAATCAATGTGTATAATCATGCCAATAAAAATAACGACATGATGGATATTGATGGATGCAAAAATGTTATTATTTCCGACTGCCTGGGCGATACAGATGACGACGGGATTACCTTAAAAAGCACCTCGCCTAAGATTACCGAAAACATCGTAATTAAAAACTGCATCATAAGCAGCCACTGCAATGCCCTTAAGACCGGCACCGAATCGACGGGCGGCTTTAAGAATATTGTTGTTTCAAACCTGGTTGTAAAACCCTCCAGATCGGAAACCCTGCAGTCCGGAAACCGAGAGGGTACCTGCGGCATAAATATTTCAACAGTGGACGGCGGTATAGTTGACGGCATCCTGGTTTCCGACGTCATTATCGACGGGCCTAAGGTGCCAATATATTTGCGCCTGGGTAATCGTGCCCGCAGGTATAATGATAATGCCCCCGAACCGCAGGTGGGTACTTATAGAAATGTGAAACTGAGCAACATAATAGCCAAAAACGCAGGCGCTATTGGATGCTCCATTTCCGGAATCCCGGGCCACCCGGTTGAAAACGTTTCATTAAACAACATATCAGTTTCTTATATAGGCGGCGGGACAAGTACGGACAGGGCCAACCCCATGCCCGAGCTTGAGAACCAGTATCCTGAATCAACTATGTGGGGGAATCTGCCATCCTATGGTTTTTACCTCCGGCACGCAAAAGGAGTTGAACTGAATAATATCAGGCTTTCATTTGAGAAAAGTGACTCCAGACCGGCTTTGGAAATTGTAGATGCCTCTGATATAAAGCTCCGAAACCTTGAGGCTAAAATATCCCCTGAGGCACAAAGCCTTTTATCTGTTGAAAATGGAAATAACATTAGTATTGAAAATTCCTGCGCTATAGGCAACACAAATTCCTTTATTTCTGTGAACGATGAAACTTCAGGCAGCCTTATACTGATTCAAAACGACCTGAGGAATTTCAAGAGCCCTATAATGGAGAAAAAACAAGGGCAAATAGTATCATTTAATAATTTGGGCCTTGAATAAATATAGGTGAACATCCATGGAAGTAATGACCGAAGAGACTGTTAAAATCCCTGTTAAAAAGAAAGCTATCACTAATCTCCGCTGGTGGATAGGCGGAACACTCTTTGCCTCAACCGTTATTAACTATATAGATCGCCAGACACTCTCTACATTAGCCCCTTTTCTGAAAACTGAATACCGCTGGACAAATGCAGATTATGCTTTAATTGTAATTGCTTTCAGGGTGGCCTATGCAATCGGGCAGACAGTCCTTGGCCGCCTGATGGATAAAATTGGTACCAGAAAGGGCCTCTCAATTACGGTTTTATGGTATTCAGCTGTTTCAATGCTCACCTCCTTTGCAGGCGGACTAGGCGGCTTTGCTTTTTTTAGGTTTTTACTCGGAATGGGTGAATCTGCAAACTGGCCCGCTGCCACCAAGGCTGTATCGGAATGGTTCCCGAAAAAGGAAAGGGGATGGGCTGTTGCACTCTTCGACAGCGGTTCCTCAGTAGGAGCAGCACTGGCTCCCTTTATTGTTATTGGCCTTTATAAGTACTTCGGCAACTGGCGCCCTGCATTTATAATCCCCGGTGTGCTAGGTTTAATATGGCTTTTCTTCTGGCGCAAAATTTATTTCCATCCCGACTTACACTCCAGGATAAGCGATGAGGAAAGGAAAATGCTCCTTGAAGATAAAGCTGAAGATATGGCGGGTGCTACCAAAAATTATGAAACCAGCCAACGCCCTAAACTCATGGAACTTTTGAAACTCAGGCAAACATGGGGCGTTATTATTGCCCGTGCATTTACTGACCCTGTGTGGTTCTTTATTGCTGACTGGTTTATGATATTTCTGGTATCCAAAGGCTTTAACCCTGAGTCGGCACTTATTGCCTTCTGGATCCCCTTTATTGCCTGCGACCTGGGGAATTTTGCCGGAGGCGGGGTTTCAAGCTGGCTTATTAAAAAGGGGTGGCCGGTAGGGCGTTCCCGCAAGGCTGTCGTTGCTTTTGGCGGTATTGGAATGACAATGCTTATTCCTACAATTTATATGTCAAACCTTTTTGCTGTTGCAGGCTTGTTTGCCATATCCACATTTGCCTATGCAACATTTTGTACAATGGTTCTTGTTTTCCCGTCCGACCTTTATGAGAGCAGCTCTGTGGCTTCTGTCAGCGGCATCAGCGGAACCGCAGCCGGCATACTGACCATTTTATCAACATTCCTGGTCGGCTGGATATCTGACCATTATTCATTTGCTCCTATTCTTATTATCGCAAGCATCGTTCCCTTAATTGGGGCCGTACTGGTTATGTTTCTAATCAGAAATACAAATGAAAGCGGAAAAGGAGTTCTAAAAAGAATTTAACTTACCTTGTAAGAAATATACCGTGGAGATTTTAATGAAAAATTGTGTTTTAACTATTCTGCTGGTAACGGTACTTGCCGGCCACAGCTATTCTCAGCACACACAAAATGAGTTTAGTCCGCAAAGAATAATTCTTAATCTCACGCAGGATCCATCACACAGCATGGCTGTTACATGGAGGACGGAAAGTGAAATCACAAACCCGGTTGTCCAAATCTCGGAAGCCGGAAGCTTTACTGAATTTGCTGAAAATTCTAGAAACTTTTATGCATCGAAGGAGAAAATTAACCCCGATAGCGGAAAATCTGTTTTCTACTATTCAGTTGTTACCAATGAGCTCAAGCCCTCAACACTATATGCTTACAGGGTGGGGGGAGACGAGGGGTTCAGTGAATGGAACCAGTTCACTACTGCAGATGATAAAACATCTCCTCTTACATTTGCATTTTTCGGGGATCCGCAGGATGATATAAATGAATATTGTTCCAGGGTTTTTAGACAGGCTTATAAAGAGGCTCCGGAGGCAAATTTCTGGCTATTTACGGGGGATATTACTACAGAACCTGCTGACAGGCTTTGGGGTGAATTTTATCAGGCCGGAGGCTTTATTTTCAGGGAAGTTCCCCTCATACTTACCCCCGGTAACCACGACATGAAATACAAAGTGGAAAACGGTAATTATGTACTTGATAAAAAGGGCAAGAAGGCCAGAACAAAGGAGGTAGCACCCTTGTGGCGGGCGCAGTTTACACTTCCTGACAATGGACCAGACGGTTTTTCTGAAACATCTTATTTCGTCGACTATCAGGGCGTCCGCTTCATTATGATAAACAGTAACAATAAGCTTAATGAACAAGCAAAGTGGCTGGATTCAATACTGACAGATAACAAAAATATGTGGACTGTTGTTTCATTTCACCACCCCGTATATTCCTCAGGAAGAGAGCGCAATGACAAAAGTACCAGGAATGCTTTCTTAACGGTTTTTGATAAGAATAATGTTGACCTCATCCTTCAGGGACACGACCACAGCTATGCCAGGAGCTATAAATTAAAAAACGGCCTGAGGGTTAACGATAATGAAAAGGGTACAGTGTATGTTACATCAGTCTCCGGCCCCAAAGCCTACATCGTCAATTCCTTGTATTCCAGCCTGATGGCAAAAATGGGAACAAACCTTCAGCTGTTTCAGCTGATCTCAATCGATAAGGACCGGTTGTCATTTAAATCCTTTACGGCAGAAGGGGCATTGTATGACTCTTTTGAATTAACCAAGTGAAAATATTTGCTCATCACCCGATTAAGCAAATAAGAATAATCAATTATAAGTAGGAATACCCATGGGTAAAACGCTTGGAAAAATTTACTTAAGATTTCTGACCTCCTTAATTATTATTTTAACAGTTAACAGACCAACAGCATTAGCACAGGATAGAATAAAAATAAATTATGACGAGAGCAAAGTTGGTACTTATACACTTCCGGACCCCTTAATATTCCTTAATGGAAATAAAGTAAAATCGGCTAAGGATTGGAGCCTTAGAAGAGAAGAAATTATTAAACTCTATGACGAAAATATATACGGGTATAGCCCTTCCAGACCAAAGAATATGTCTTTTAATGTTGTTGAAGAAGACAGAAATGCTTTGAACGGAAAAGCTATTCGCAAACAGGTGGTAATTAATTTGCTCGGCAATGAAGATGGACCAAAGATTAATATGCTGATTTATCTGCCGGCAAAGCTTAAAAAACCCGCGCCGCTTTTCTTGGGTCTCAGTTTTTCCCCTGTCCATGAAGTTTATCCGGACAAAAAAATTATAATTCACGATGAATGGGACCGCCGCAAAACAAAAACAAAAATAATTCCGACCGAAGAATCGAGAGGAACAGCTAAGGGATGGGAAATTGATAAATGCATAGACCGTGGGTATGGTATTGCAATAATTTATTATTGCGATCTGGAGCCGGACTTTATCGGTGGATCGAAGTTTGGAATAAAACCTTATTTCTATAAAAAAGGGCAGACTGAACCTGCAGCAAACGAATGGGGCGCAATCAGTCAATGGGCCTGGGGACTGCGTCGAGGAATGGACTATCTTGAAAAGGATAAGGATGTTGACTCAAAGCGTGTCATTATTGTGGGACATTCCAGGCTTGGGAAATCAGCCTTGTGGGCAGGAGCTCAGGACAAAAGATTTGCAGCCGTCGTTTCAAGCTGTTCCGGCGAGATGGGTGCCGCTTTAGCCCGCCGCGACTTTGGTGAGACTGTTGATACAATCGGTTTAAAATTCCCGCATTGGTTTTGTGAAAATTTTCAGAAGTATAAAAAACATTGGAACGATCTGCCTGTCGATTCTCATATGTTAATTTCTTTGATTGCACCCCGGCCAGTATTCATCAGTACCGGCAGCGAAGATCCCTGGTCGGACCCGAAAGGGCAATTTCTTGCTGCTGTAGCTGCCGGACCGGTATTTCGGCTTCTTGGTAAAGAAGATCTTGGTACAGTCCAAATGCCCCCGCTCGATGCACCGATTTATAATACATTAGGATTTCAAATCCATAAAGGTATCCATGCAGTTCTTTCTGAAGATTGGGATAAGTTCTTATATTTTGCAGACAAGTTCGTGAAAAATAAAGATTGAGAAAAATATTTTGTCTAAAAAAATTGCTTTGAAGCCTTGGAATAAGTTTCTGGGGCAACTAATATTATCCCAGGATTTAAGCTGTTTTTGGGTTTCCGGCAGGAGCTCAATATTAAAATTGTGGATGTAAAATTCTTTGACCCGGAATAATTAGCTATCCTCCAAAAACTCTACATGAAGTATGTTGTTATTGATTGCTACAACATTGATCCAGGATGCTTCCTTAAAATTAAGCTGGTTGTCCACCATGGCAAGACGGTAACAGTCCTGAAGAAACCTTTCTGCAACATTCGGATTGCTGAAAACCGGAATCGTCTGATCCAGATACTCATTGCCTAAGACACCCTCAATCGATTCTGCACAGAACTTCCTCTCAAAACCGAGCTTTTTGCCGATGTCCATGATGAACTTTCTCTCACTTTCTGTTATATCACGGTCGACCGCCGCCAGGATTACCAAGCCTCTTAAGTAGTTGCTTTCATCCTGTGTAAACATAAAACCTCCTTGTAAATATTAGAACTTCCGGAGTCCCATCCTCTGGAAATATTACA
>JBLMYS010000147.1:0-68734 GCA_050258415.1 Acidobacteriota bacterium
GTGCTCTGGGTTGAGCTCGATCACTCGGGAAATCTTTGGGCAGGCACCGGAGGCGGTGGTGTGGCAATGTTTAACGGCTCGGGGTGGACCGTCTACGACAGCCTTAACTCTCCCCTTCCAAGCAATCACGTAAACTCCATTGGAGTCGACAGGAAAGGGAACAAATGGTTCCAGACCATTCAAGGCGAGGCTATATTTGACGGTTCGAAATGGACCGTCATTAAGCCGGCAAAGGACGGGCTTCCTGATCCTTACGTAAGATCCATCGCATTCGACTCCACGGGCAACAAATGGATAGGCACATTCCTGGGACTTGTAAAATACAACGATTCCACATTCACGCTTTTTAACCGTCCCAACACGGGGCTCCCGGGTCAGGACGTGGTCTGCATTGCAATTGACAGGTACGACAACAAATGGATAGGCACAAACCGCGGCCTTGCGGTCTTCAATGAAAAAGGGATAGGAGGCACCAACACATCAGGCATAAGCAGCAAAATAGAAATGCCAACGGGCTACAGCCTCATGCAGAACTATCCAAATCCCTTCAATCCGACGACGACAATAAGCTACAGTCTGCCGGGGCAAAGCTTTGTAAAGCTTAGGGTGTTTGACATACTTGGGCGTGAGGTAATGCAGCTAATAAATGAGATCCAGACAGCAGGAAGCCACCAGGCAGTATTCAACGCAGAGAGTCTCCCCAGCGGCACATATTTTTACAGGTTAGAAGCCGGAAGTTTCACGAGCACGAAGAAGATGATAATATTGAAATAATGTTCCGGCTGAATTGCCACGACCTTCAGGTCGTGGTTACAGGAATAAAAAAAATTGGGCTTCAGCCCCCGATCATCCGTGCAGGATCCGGGGCTGAAGCCCCGATGGTGTGAGGGACGCATAAAACACCAGAGCTAAAAGCCCGGGGCTAATCATAAAAAAGATTTTCCGGGAGGGTCATTAGATTATTTAAGGATTATCATTTTTTTTATTTGCCTGAAATCTTTTGTGCCATCCGTTGCCCTGGCTTCAAATATATAAAAGTATACTCCTGAGGATATTCCTTTTGCATCAAAACTTATCTCGTGAAGCCCTGCGCTTTGGTCCTTTACCATATATTCCTTTACAGTTTTCCCAAGTGAGTTATATATGGCAATCCTGACAGAGCTCTCCAAGGGAAGATTATACCTGATCAGGGTAACAGGATTAAACGGGTTCGGATAATTCTGAAAGAGAAAATATTCCCCGGGGTTCGCCCTTCCGGCTTCTGCATATGTAAGCATAATTGATATGGTATCGCTGTAATCAGAAACTGCGTACTGGTTGAATGCTTTTACCCGGTAATGATAGTATGCGGACTGAACAGCCGTAGTATCGGTGTAGCCAGTGGTATTGGCTTTTACCGTATCCAAAGTGGTGAAGTCTTCTGTTTGCATCCTTTCTATTACAAATCCGCTCTCGCTCACGGAGTTGTCCTTCCAGGAAATCTTAATCCCTTTTGTAACTGCAGCGAGGTTTAAGCTGTCTGGCCTTCTTAGCACAGTGGTAAAGTTCCATACTTCCGACCACTGGCTTACTCCCGCGCCGCTCCCGGCCCTGAGCCTCCAGAAAAATATTCTGCCTTCACTGAGTTCTGTAACATCTTTCGTTAATGCAGTTACAGTTGGATCATCAAGTATTAGATCCTTGAACAGGCTGTCCTTTGCCACCTGCAGATGGTACCATTCGGCATTTTCCGCCTGTTCCCACGAAAGCCTTACGTTTAATGGCTGATTTTTTGAATTATTTGCTGCCGCAAGGAGTTTCGGTACCGAGGGAAGAGCCGGTGTCAGTTCTGAAACTGCGGCGCGCCACAGGTAATTATCGTTTCTGGCAAAAATATAATTTCCGCTTTTTTCCAGGAATATTATATCTTTTTGAGGCAAACTAACACTTTCTGACTGCCAGCTTAAACCGTTGTCTAAAGAGATATATACTCCCGCCCCATTAGTACCTGCAAGCACAGTACTGTCTCCAAAACAAACAAATGAAAAGACCTGTCTTCCCGCAAGCTCATTGCCTACAGCCGTCCAGCTCTGCCCCTTATCAGTCGACCTGAAAGCTCCGTCACTTACGGTAGATGCAAAGGCCGCATTAGCATTGGCCTTAACCAGCCATACCTCTTTTCCTTCCAGCCCATTATTTGCAAGCTGCCAGCTTGAGCCATCATCCGTGGATAAATAAACCTTCCCATGCGAGACCGCAAATATGTCGCTCCCGTTTGATGCCAATGAATTCAGTGCCGAAAAATCGGTGATCCCGGAAGTGACTTTCACCCATTCATCCCCTGCGTTAGTGGAAAAATAAAGCGCACCTTTCCAGCCGGGCGAATCATATGTTGCAGCAAACATTTTATTTTTGTGCGCAAGAATTACACTGAACCCTTCCCTGAACTGCGCAATTCCATTGTTAACTGCTTCCCAGCTTTGCCCGTTATCTGTCGACCGGATAATTCCATTCTGCCCGGCATTGACATACATATTTTTTGAGTCAAAGGCCATAACGTTGATAAAGTAATTTTCGTAGTCGGGTACATTCAGGAATTCCCAGTTCAGGAGGCCGGCATCCGCAAAAAATATTCCGCTGTATTGAGTAAGGACAAATATGCTGTCGCCCCTGGAAGCCAGAGCTGTCATCCTGAGGGCGTTTAAACCATTATTCGATTTTGACCATGAAGAACCCTCATCGGCAGAAATAAACACTCCCGCTCCGAAAGTCCCAGCATAGATGCTGCCTCCGGAAGCAGCGATACTTTTCACCTGAATATTCTCCTGAATCCCCTTACTGGAGGCCTGCCAGGCTGAGCCGCTATCGTTCCATTTATATATTCCATACGAGCCCAGGGCCGCTAATACAAGATTCCCGTCAGAAATAAGGCTGTAAAAATATGGATTGGAAGGAAGTCCGCTATTGGCCTGGGTCCATGTTGCGCCGCTGTCTGCCGAAGTATATACTCCTTTCCCGTCTATCGCGGCAAAAATATGGCTCCCGTTGATTACAACTTTACCTGTGGCCTTTTCGGGTAATCCGCCGGTACTGCGTTTCCAGCTCACGCCCTTGTTAAGTGAAACAAAGATTCCGGCTCCGGTTCCAATAACCAGCATGCTGTCTTTTGCGGCAATTGACACAACCGGGTTTTCGGAGGAGTCCACTTCTACTCTTGTCCAGCTTGATGCATTATCCGTTGACTGGAATAGTCCTTTAGTGCTCCCGGCATAAATTGTTTCCCCGCTTTCAGCTAAAGCCTCTATGCCGAAATTATCTGTTCCACTGAAATTTTTCTCCCAGCTTGCGCCGTTATTTGTGGAAATAAAAAGCCCTCCATCAACTTCTCCCAGCAGGATAATGTCACCCCTGATAAGAATTGAAGTTACCCAGTTTGAAAGCTGATCGTTATTAACCGTGCTCCAGCTCTTCGCCTTATCAAATGAAAGAAAGACTCCGACGTTTTCTGAATGAACGGCCACCTTATTCCCGCTTGCCGAGACCAGATTAATTGATCCGCCAAAAGGCCCGTTGGTTTGAACCCACTGTGCCTCCGGACTATTATAAAACAAAAAGAAAACTACTGCCAGTGATAATAAAAGTAAGGAGTTTTTCATAATTCCCTCCATTTATACTTATTCACAATGCTTAAATTTCCGGGTAAATATTATTTCAGGAGAATAAATTTCTTTGAATCCCTGAACTCTCCTGCTTTAATCAGATAAATATATACTCCGCTTGGAAGCCTGGAAGAATCGAACCTGATTTTATATTCTCCGGCCTCCCTTTCCCCATTAATCAGTGTTAATATCTCACGGCCAAGCATATCAAAAATCCTGATCTCTACCAGAGTTCTCCTTGGAAGCCAGTACCTGATAATGGTTGCGGGATTAAAAGGATTAGGATAGTTCTGGAATAGTCTGAACTCCCGTGGAATGAAAGCAAGTTTATCCACGCCTGTAAGAGTAACTGAAGCCGTGTTACTGTATTCTGAAACTGCAAAGGGTGTGTATGCTTTTACTCTGTAATAATATGTTACAAGATTAGCTGATATTGAATCTGTGTAGTCTGTTACATCAGCTTTGACAGTATCAACCGGAATAAAATCCGCATCCTGTTTCCTTTCAATGATATATCCTTCTTCGTTTTCTGAATTATCCTTCCAGGTAAGTTTTATTTCTTTATTATCCCGGACAGATGCCCCGAGACTCTCCGGAGGATAAAGCATGGTAGTAAAGTTCCACACTTCAGAAAACGGGCTTATACCCATGGTATTCTTCGAGCTTACTTTCCAGTAATACTTTTGCCCTTCTTTCAAATCCCCTACTTCTTTAGTGGTATCAGTCAATGCTGAATCGCTGAGTACTATAGCATTAAACAGGCTGTCGCTGGCCACCATTAGGAAATATGAATCTGCTGCAGAAGACTTGCTCCATTTGAGCGTAAGATCCAATGGCTGGTCTTTGGAATTGTTTTTTACAGAGTTCAGCTGTGGAATACCCGGAGGCGGGATTTGGGTTATCATTTCGGATAACGGGCGTTTCCATACACCATACCTCTGGCTTCCGGCATAGAGTTCAGTGCCGGAGACGGCTAAAGAGAATACCGGGAATACGGAAAGATCGGGGAATCCGGTTCCAACCGTTTTAATGGTAGCGGCGCTGTCTTCAGAAAGTACTACTCCTGTTTCCCAGCTGCCGATAAAGAGATTGTTTCCTGAAACTGCAAGTGAAAGTACAAACTCTCCATGCATCTGCTGCCATGAGTCCCCATTGTCAGTTGAACGGAAGATGCCGTCCATTTCATATCCGGCAAAGATTACATTTCCCATTGCTGCAAGTGAGCTTAAACGTCTATATGTTAATCCGTTTTTTACCAGAGTCCAGTTCTCTCCGCTGTCTGAGGAACGGAAAACCACGCCGGAATAATCCCCAGCAAAGATATATTTATCATTTGCAGCAAATGAAGTAATCCAGAGGGATGGTAATCCATTATTTACCTGGACCCAGCTCTCTCCGTCATTTGTAGAACGAAAGACACCTATGCCGTTTTTGGCCCCCGCAAAAATATTTGTACCGTTTACAAACAACGACACGACAGTTGTGCTCGTAAGTCCGTTATTTGCCTTTTTCCAGCTTGCCCCGTTATCATTTGAGCGGTAGACTCCGTTACTGTCTGTTGCGGCAAGTATGTATGCTCCACTTACAGCAATAGAATTAATGATATTGTTTCCAAGTCCGTTTTTCAGGGCTTCCCAGCTTTTACCCTGATCACCGGAACCGAACAGGCCGGTACTTGTTCCCGCAAAGATATTAGAGCCGTTCGCAGCAAGGCTTGTAATGGTGGTATTAGTCAGTCCGTTATTGGACGTCCTCCAGTTTGCTCCATTATCCGTGGAAAGATACACGCCTCCGCCGTCAATTCCAGGGAGGTAGTTTGTTCCGGTGAAAACATCCGCACCGTTTACAGCAAAAGCTTTAACCTCCGAATAATCCGGTATTCCTGAACCAGCCCTGATCCAGCTCAATCCATTATCGGTTGAAAGAAATACCCCATCCATGGTTCCGGCAAAAATATGATTACCATTTACCGCAAGTGAAATGACGTGAGAGTTTGTCAAGCCGGTGCTGGCATTTTTCCAGCTGGCGCCTTTGTCTGTTGAAAGAAATACTCCGCTCCCGGTTCCGGCAAAGATATTTGAGTCGCTCAGAGCAAATGAAGTCACCATTTTGCTGGAAGGGCCGTTTTTTACCGGAGCCCAGCTGAAGCCGCCATCCGCGGAAAAATAGATGCCGCTGTTTTCGGGATGGTCATCGGTTCCGGCAAGTATAATTGAATCAATAACTGCAAAAGCGTAAGGGGCAGATTTTGCACCAGGAATCATTGGTAATTCGAGCCAGTTTTCACCACCATCAGCAGAGTAGAATAATCCGTTATCTCCTGAGACAATCAGCCTTTCTGGCAGTGAGACAATCGCTCTTGCATATGCAGGTCCGGAATTCAGATGTTTCCAGTTTATTCCATAGTCGGAAGAAATATACAAACCGTCTCCTGTTCCGGCAAAGGTTTTAGATCCGATAGCAACAACCAAAGAAACATTATTATATTCCGGGAATCCGCTTTTTATTTTTCTCCAGCTCTTTCCATTGTCTGATGAAAGGAATACTCCCTGTCCCTCTCCAACAGCCGCTATAATATTGGGCCCGCTTACCGTAAGGGAGTTGACGCCGCCTCCAACGGGGCCGTTTGTTTGGATCCACTGCCCAAGTAAGTAATTCCCGGAAAGGACCAGGAAAAATATAACCGTACACAAAAGAATTGTAAACAAATTCCTCATAATTCTATCCTCCTTACAAGGATTTTAAGAAAGCCGGAATGAGGTTCCCTTGCCGAAAGAGAAGTAATCTTATTCCATTGAAGCAAGCAAACCATTTTCTCAGGGAGGTAAATGGAGATAAATTATACCTCTGGCCCATTCATCCCCGCAGGAACTCATATCCCGGTATATTTTTCTCTGAATCTGAAATTGCAGCTCCTTAATAACTATTTCAGGAGAATAAATTTCTTTGAATCCCTGAACTCTCCTGCTTTAATCAGATAAATATATTCTCCGCTTGGAAGTCCTGAGCCATCGAGCTGAATTCTATATTCTCCAGGATCTTTTTCTTCGTTCATCAGAGTGGAAACCTCGCGCCCCAGAATGTCAAATATTTTAAGCTCCACCATACTTCTCTCCGGAAGCCAATAGCGTATCGTGCTTACAGGATTAAAAGGATTCGGGTAGTTCTGGAACAGCCTGAATTCCTTTGGCATAAAAGCTGACTCACCCGCGTTGGTAATTGTAACTGTAGCTGTGTTGCTGTATGCCGAAACTGCAAATGGTGTGAATGCTTTAATCCTGTACTGATATGTGGTGGTCTTGCCTGCAATCGCATCTGTGTAGTTTGTGCTATTGCCTTTTACCGTATCAATTGGAATAAATTCAGCATCCTGTTTTCTTTCTATGACAAACCCTGTTACAGTTTTAGATTTATCCTTCCACTTTAGTTTTATCTTTTTATCATTCTGAACAGATGCCTCCAAACTCTCGGGAGCATAGAGTATGGTAATTAAATTCCATACCTCTGAGAACGGACTCTCCCCGGCGCTGCTTCTTGAACTGACTTTCCAGTAATATTTCATCCCTTCCTTTAAGTCAGTTACTTCTTTAAGTGTATCGGTAAGTGTGGAATCGTGAAAAGTAATATTTGTAAAAATATCATCCAGGGCGATCATTAGCCTGTACCTGTCCGTATTCTTATTTGGTTTCCATAGGAATTTAAGCGTAAGCGGATTATCAGTTGAATTGTTTTTGGGAAGTAAAAGTACCGGCGCTCCTGCAAGTGCCTGAATCGTAGTGAAACTCCACACTTCCGACCAGGGACTTATGCCTGAACTGTTTTTTGCACGCACCCTCCAATAGTAAGTTGTGGAATTATCGAGCCCGGTAACCTCTTTTGAAAGAGAGGAAAGTCCGGGATCATCAATAATTAACTCCTTAAAAAGACTGTCTTTTGCGAGCTGCAGGTGATATGTATCTGCTCCCGAGGATTTATTCCACACGAGTGTAAGAGATAAAAGCTGGTCTTTGGCGTGATTTGCAACTGCTACAAGACTGGGAGCAGCCGGAGGCATAGTGAGTATTACTCCGCCTTCTCTGAAAACAGATAACCCATAATAGCTTCCAATCCATTTGTTGTCTGCCGGGTCAACCGCCACAGAGTAAATAGAGTTAGATACTATGCCTGAATTAGAAGAATTATATATTGTCCAGTTACTGCCATCAAATTTAGCTATACCCCCTATATTGAGGCCTATCCATTTATTGCCCGATGAGTCAAATTGAATTGAAGTAATAGTAGTACCGTTAACTCCGGAAGAAACGGTATAAGAAGTCCATGCGCTGCCGTCATATTTGGCAAGAACTGGTTCGTTTTGATCTGCTCTGATCCATACATTACCATCCCTGTCAACTGAAATAACCCGCGTTGAGAAATAGTTGCTGAATTGTGTCCATGATGCTCCGTCAAACTTTACCAGGCTGCCGTGATATGAACCGGCCCAGACATTTCCATTCAGATCCACAGCAAGTGAAAGAACAGCATTGCGTGGGAGTCCTGAATTGGATTGGTTAAATATGGTCCAGTTATTATTAGAAAACTTCAGAACGCCGGCCTCATCTACCCCGACCCATGTATTACCCTTCGAATCAAAGTCAATTGCTGAGACAGATCCCTGCACGGGAAGGTTGTATGTTGTCCAGCTGCTCCCGTCAAATTTTATAATTTTGCCATCCAGTGTTCCGAACCATTTACTGCCGCCGGGATCAATTGCTATGCTGAGTGTACGGTTATCCGGCAGGGCGGAGTTGGAGCTGTTGTACGTCTTCCATGTTTTCCCGTCAAAGAAAGTTACAGTTCCGCCAGCCAGCATCCATTTATTCCCCTCATGGTCCACAACAATTAAAGTGACATTATTTGCGGGCAGTCCGGAATTCCAATATTTATATTCAACCCAATTACTGTTGTCAAATTTGGCTAAATTCAATTCCGTCCCGATCCATTTATTTCCCATCTGGTCGGCAGCAATTGAGGTGACTTTATTTATCTGTTTTCCTGAATTGAAGGTTTTGTAAACTGTCCAGTTGTGGTCATCATACTTAGCCAGTCCGCTGTCAGTTCCAAACCATTTATTCCCCTGGGCATCAACAAAAATAGAGTTAATAAAGTTAGCCGGCAGTGAGGAGTTCGTAGTATTGAATACTGTCCAGTTCGTGCCGTCAAATTTAACTAATCCGTTTGTAGAATTTCCCATCCATATGGCTCCACTGTGGTCTATTGCAACGGGACGAACATAATTTATTGGTGAGCCGTAACTTGACGGCTTATAAACAGTCCACGCAGAATCGTCAAATTTTACAAGTCCTTCGCTTGTTGCCAGCCATTTACTTCCTGCTGAATCAAAAGCAACGCTATAGACAGCATTGGATGGTAAACCGGAATTGGAAGTGTTATACTGTGTCCAGGTATTACCATCATACTTTGTGAGTCCTGCAAAAGTTGCAATCCATTTGTTTCCATGAGAGTCAATTGAAATCGAATTAAGCCCGTGATCAGGCGTTGAAAGAGCAGGATAATTTTGTATTGTCCAGTTAGTTCCGTCATATTTCACAAGTCCCCCGCCTTTTTTGCCGATCCATTTATTTCCCTGATTGTCCACGGCAATTGAAGCGACCGGATCTTCAGGCAGTCCAATTTCCTTATTGCGGAAAAATTCCAGCCCTCCATTTGAGACATTCATCCTGATGATATTTATATCCGTCCCGATCCATAAATACTCCCCTTCGGCTGCAATGCTGTTCACCTGGGTTGGACCAAAATAGTTAATCCACTGGTCAGATTGGCAATATGAGATTGTGTAAAAGATAACCACAAATGAAAAGATTCTTAGTAATTTCATAGTTGTACCTCCACAAGTTATTTAAAAACCAGATAAATTGAGGGTGGCATTATTCGGCAAACGTGTTTGATATTGCTGAGGCAACTAACAAAATTTGAGCATATCCCGGGAAAAGGATGGGAAGTAATCTTTTTTGGTGCGTTTCCCCGGGAAGAAGATTTGTAGATTTTTTGCCGGTCAGATTATTTCGCATCCACTGAGAAATAAATCTTTTACGAAATTATAAGCAAACCATTTTCTTTGGCAGATGAATAGAGATAAATTACTCCCCTGCCTCATGTATTCATTCAGGAACTAATATTCCGATGAATTTTCCAGGGGGGCAGAGATCCTCTGCCCCGAATGACTATTTCAGGATTATGAATTTCTTACTGTCTCTGAACACTCCTGCACTTATTGTGTATATGTATACCCCGCTTGGAAGAGCTGAGGCATTGAACCGGTAATTATATTCGCCTTCATCCTGCTCTTTATTGATCAGGGTAATTACTGTACGCCCCAGCATATCCAGGATTTTTATTTCCACAAATGATTTTACAGGAAGCCAGTAGCGGATAGTAGTCACCGGGTTAAACGGATTAGGATAGTTCTGGAATAATGAATATTCCTTTGGAATCAACTTACTTTTATCAACACCGGTTAAGGTAACAGAAGCAATGTTACTGTATGCTGAATACGCAAACAGAGTAAAGGCTTTTATTCTGTACTGATATGTGGAAAGCTGACTGGCTAAAGTATCTGTATATTCTGTAATGTTAGCTTTTACTGTATCGAATAAAGTAAAATCAGCATTTTGCTTTCTTTCAATTATGTATCCAGTTTCATTTTCAGAGTTATCCTTCCACTTAAGATTTACCTTTTTGTTATCCTGAACGGAAGCCCCGAGTCCATCAGGAGCATAAAGCACCGTTGTGAAGTTCCAGACCTCTGAGTATGGGCTTTTGCCTGCAGCATTCTCTGAGCATACTTTCCAGTAATACTTCACTCCCTCTTTCAAATATTTTATTTCCTTTGTTGTTTCAGCAGCAGAATCATTTTCAACAATGCCTTTGAACAGGCTGTCTTTTGCCAGCTGCAGATTATATGTTTCTGCTCCTGTAGATCCACTCCATGACAATGTAAGACTAAGCGGCTGATCTGTGGAATTATTACTTACCGATAAGAGCTTGGGAGCCTCGGGAGGAAGTATCATTAACTCAGAAACCGGCCGGCGGAATATTCCAAGTCCGTCTGTCCCGGCAAAAATATATTTGTCGTTATAAACCAGGGAAATGAGTTTATCCGGAAAAACACCCTTTGCCTCAACCCATGAGGAATCTGTCCGGGAATATGCATAAATTTCACCCCAGGGCAGTTGTGCATAGCAGCTGCTGCCCAGAGCGTAAAGGTTACTGATATCAGAGTTGGGTGGAAATCCCTTTAGTGTACCTCTCCACGACTTTCCACTGTCAGCCGAGACAAATGCAAACTGACGGTGACTATAACCAAAGTTGTATGCGACAAATATTTTATCTCCGGCAACTGATATTGCATTTACGCCAAAAGGCATTCCTTCCTCCTTAATTGAAGCAGTCCAGCTTGCTCCGTAATCGGTTGTAAGAAATATCCCCCCTCCGCCCGGACTAATTTTAGCACCGGCAAATATTTTGTTCCCGAATGAAGTCAGGTGGGTTACTGCAAGTATTCCATCCACATAAGTTTTAATTCCATTGTTAGCTGCCTTCCAGTTAGCGCCGTTATCGGTGGAAAGAAAGACTCCGCTATCCGTCCCTGCGAAGATAAAGCTTCCTGTTGAAGCTGCCGCATTGAATTTAGTTTGAGGCAGATTCTCAGTTATTGACTTCCAGTTCAGACCGTTATTCGAAGAACGGTAAACCCGGTTTTTAGATACTGCCAAAATATCATTGCCACTGACTGTAAATGAAATTATTTCGGAGCTGTCCAGCCCATTATCACTGGTATTCCAGCTCCCGCCGTTATCACTTGAAGAAGAAACTCCGGCAGGGGTCCCGGCCAATAGTATGCCGTCTTTTATTATCATTGCAGCCGCCGTAGAATAATTTAGTCCATTGCTTGCCGGATTCCAGCTTAAACCTTTGTCTGATGAAACAAAAACGCCGCCGCTGTTTGTTCCGGCAAAAACAAGACTGTCTTTTACATATAAAGTATTAATTGTATTGATCATTAGACCGTTGCTGGCTGAACTCCAGGTCTCCCCATTATCCGTAGAGCGGTAATTACTCCCATAAATCCCCGCGTAAACATAATTGTCCTTTACTGCCAGAGCGCGGATGGTTGTTCCTCCGAATCCCGCCGAGAGTAGCTTCCAGCTATTCCCCCCGTCAAATGAACCAAAGACACCTCCGTTATCAGTTCCCGCATAAACTGTATCACCCTTTAGAGCCAGCGACTTCATAACCTCCGATGTTATTCCACTGTCCAGCAGCTTCCAGTTAAGGCCATTATCGGTTGAACGGTAAAGCCCGCTGTAAGTAGCGGCAAATAAACGATTTTTCCCAATGGCCAGTGCAGTTAATAATGTATATTCCGGCAGCCCGTTACTCACGGATGTCCAGTTATTACCATAATCTTTTGAGAAGTAAACTTCGCTTTTATTTCCTGTATATATACCGGCAAATACTGTATCCCCGCTAAATACAATTCCGTTTACCCGCCCGTTTGTTAAATCCGGCAGACCATTATTTACTTCTGCCCAGCTTGTACCGGTATTTTTGGAAATAAATATCCCTTTGCCGTAGGTTCCGGCAAATATAAAATTGCCGCTTGAAGCAAGTGAATGGAATGAACTATTCTCAGGCAGCCCGGTGCCAGTTGACTTCCAGTTTGAACCGTTATCTGAAGATACATAAATCCCCCCTTCTATCCCGGCAAAAATATAACCTTCGCTTGCTGTAAAAGAATATACCCTTGCTCCGCCGGGACCGTTAGTCCGCACCCACTGGGCTTGTATTGGGAAACTGATGAATAAAATGCTGATAAAAAGAATAGATAAAAGAGCTGACAAAAGATTTTTCATGATTAACCTCCCCAAATTCAATGTTTGACAAAAGGCGGCATGTGTAATCTTTATCGCCAGAATAATAAATTCTTTGTACGCTAATTAAGCAAACCATTTCGGGGGTGAGGCAGCTTATTGCCCTGAGCAAGGCAGAAACGCCCTGAAAAGTGTATTCTTAAAACCTTGAGCCTCAAACTTTGAACCTTGAACCTTGAACTTTATTTTCTTATATATCCGTAATAAAGAAATTACAATTAATTTTATGCATAGCACAACACAGCACTTCAGCCTTGAGGACATGATTGGCCAGCGATACAGGAAATTCCAAAAGCTGATGCCTTTTAAGATACGCGAGATTCTGCTCGTTTCGAGCCTTTATGACGCTTACCTCTTTGAAGAGGACGGGCGCCTCTATGAACTAATAAGAAAGGAATACCAGGCCCTGAACCTAAGCCACGCTCCCGAGATAACTCACGTCTCAAGCGGCATCGAGGCCGTCCAGCTGGCAAAGGAAACCCGCTTCGACCTTATTATTACCACCATGCATATCGAGGATATGCACGTCGTTAAATTTGCCAAAGCTGTCCGTAACGCAGGCCTGAATATTCCAATTATTCTCCTTGCCTACGATAACCGTGAAAGAAAGGAACTGGTTACCAACTACGACACGTCCGTCTTTGAACAGGTATTCATCTGGCAGGGCGACTACCGCCTGCTTATCGGTATCGTTAAAAGCGTGGAGGATAAATTAAACGTCGATAACGACACGAAGTTCATTGGCGTGCAGTCCATTATTCTCATAGAGGATAACGTAAAATTCTATTCCTCATACCTGCCTATCATTTATACAGAGGTCCTGAAACAGTCTCAACGCCTTATATCCGAGGGCGTTAATCTCTCGCATAAATTTCTAAGGATGCGTGCAAGGCCTAAGATCCTTCTGTGTACAACTTATGAGGAGGCATGGGGCTATATAGAGAAATATTCAGAGTACATTCTGGGCGTAATATCCGACATTAACTTTACTCATTACGGCATCAAGGACCCGGAGGCAGGAATTAAATTCGCACGGAATGTTAAGGCAATCCACGAGGATATCCCCGTTCTCCTGCAGTCGAGTAACGCTCAGCACGCCGAAAGCGCCAGAAACGTTGGGGCATCGTTCCTTCTGAAGAATTCCCCCAGACTTTTACACGAATTGCAGGAATTTATCATACACCGTTTTGGCTTCGGCGACTTTATCTTCTATACCCCTGACGGCAGAGAAGTTGGAATTGCAACAAACCTTAAGGAACTCGAGGAACAGCTTAAAAGAGTCCCGGATGAAACCATACAGTATCACGCCGAAAGAAATCACTTTTCCAACTGGCTTAAGGCAAGGACCGAGTTCTGGCTTGCTCATAAGCTCAGGCCTCACAAGGTGAGCGATTTCCCGAGCATAAATCACTTAAGGCAGGAACTGATCAGCTCACTGCACGAGTACCTGGAGCTCCGTACAAGAGGCATTATAACAGATTTTTCAAAAACCTCGTTCGACCCGCAAAACAGTTTCGCCCGAATTGGGGGCGGATCCATTGGCGGAAAGGCCCGCGGCCTGGGATTCTTGAATAATTTGATTTACAACTATAACCTTCGCGACCGCTTCCCGGGTGTTAAAATGTTCGTCCCCGCGGCTGTTGTAATTGCAACTGACGTGTTCGACAGCTTCATAGAAGCAAATGAGCTCGTCAATTTCTCACTTAATGCCACAGATGATGAGGAGATTGCAAGAAGGTTTGTTGATGCTAAAGTCTTCCCAAAAGACGTAAAACGCAAGCTTGCAGACTTTCTAGATATGGTCCATGAGCCGCTCGCCGTACGTTCTTCCAGCCTCCTTGAGGATTCGCAGTACCAGCCTTTCGCCGGCGTCTATGAGACTTACATGCTTCCGAACAATGACGAGGACCCAGACGTAAGATTGAAGGAACTGCTTAACACAATAAAAAGAGTTTATGCCTCCACATTTTTCAAAGCGGCTAAAGACTACATGAAAGTTACCAGCTACCGCCTTGAAGAAGAAAAAATGGCGGTCATTATCCAGCGCATGGCGGGAAGTCAGCACGAAAACCGCTTCTATCCCGATTTTGCTGGCGTGGCAAGAAGCTATAACTTTTATCCCGTCTCTCCGCAGAAGCCGACCGACGGAATTGCAATGGTGGCCCTTGGGCTCGGTAAAACCGTTGTCGACGGCGGCAACTCGGTCCGCTTTTGCCCGAAATACCCCAGACACCTCATGCAGTTTTTCTCAACAAAGGAAACGGTCAGAAACGCCCAGCAGGAGTTCTTTGCTCTTAACCTGCACAGCAATATCAGGAATAAGACCGCACAGTGCCACGACGTGCTTGTGCAGCATTACGACCTCAGCGTCGCGGAAAAAGACGGCACACTATATGCCGCAGGCTCTACATTTTCACCCGAAAACGATCAGGTCTACGACGGCATTTCACGTCACGGACAAAGAGTAGTTACTTTCGCACCAGTCCTTAAACATAAGGTCTTCCCGCTACCCGATATACTGGATCTGATACTTGACCTTGGAAGCTGGGGCATGGGTACACCGGTCGAAATTGAATTCGCCGTAAATATGAGCGTTGAGCGCGGCACACCTAAAGAATTTGCACTCCTTCAGATGCGCCCGCTCGTACTATCAAATGAGGCAGAAGAGCTTAATGTAGATGAGTTTAACGGTGACGACCTCCTGGTCCAGAGCAGCCAGGTTTTGGGTAACGGCGTCATTAGCGATATTTACGACATTGTTGTTGTCGACCGCGAAAAGTTTGAAAGAAATAAAAGCCGCGAGGCTGCACTCGAAGTCGGAATGTTTAATTCAAGACTTTTGGAAGAAAAACGCCCCTACCTTTTAATCGGCGTCGGCCGCTGGGGCTCACTCGACCAGTGGCTCGGAATTCCGGTTACGTGGGACCAGATCTCAGGAGCACACACAATAGTTGAATCGGGCTTTAAGGATTTCAGTGTTACGCCTTCGCAGGGCTCGCACTTCTTCCAGAATATCACCTCGTTCCGTGTGGGCTACTTTACCGTAAACAGCTTTGAGCACAAGGGTTTTATCGACTGGGAGTGGCTTTCGTGCCAGGAAGTTCATGCTTCGGCCCGTTACACCAGGCACCTGAGGTTCGATAAGCCGATTACAATTAAAATAAACGGCCACCAGAATAAAGGAATTATTCTTAAACCGGGTACCAACGGCAAGGGCTAGTCCCTTGCCTGCCTGAGAATTTGTCCTCCCCGAATTAATTACTTTTCCGGTGAATGGTAAAAGCCATGTCTTTAACCGTATTCTTTACGTCCAGAACGGACACGGTAATTGTGTTGTATTCATCTTCAAGATGTATTCTTCGCTGGAATTTGTACCTGTCGCCCTCGGGTAAAAACCTGGCCTTCTTTCCGTTTATTTTAACCGCCTGAATTTTGTTTGCCGTTTTGATGGTCCCGAAAATTGTAACGTCGGTTTGCCTCGTAAACAGGATTCCGCCCTCTTCCACAAAGCCAAGTTCGGTTTCAATTGTGTGGGCCTCGGGTACATTAACCTCTATTGTCATCCGGTTGACTTCACTGAGTGAGTCTTTTTCAACAAAATCCGGCCGGATATTTGTGAGAGCCGGGGCCGAGAGGGAAAACATAAGTAATAAAATATTCATTACCGCACGCATGCTGCCTCCGCTGATATAGAATAATTAAAACGGAAAAGAATAGCGCTGAATACGGCACAATATTAGGAATTTATTTCCGAAGTGGCAACAGCTCCAAATAATATTTTCTTAATTTCTTCGTGTACTTTTGTATCTTTGATATTCAAATTCAGTAATTCTGTATTTTATAAATTATGCCCCATTCACTAAGTTTATCAAGAATATTCAGGTTCTGGCTGCCACTTTCGGCAACATGGCTAATGATGTCTGTTGAAGGGCCTTATCTTTCTGCTATTATTGCAAGAATGCCCCGTGCCGAGTATAATCTTGCAGCCTATGGTGTAGCCTTCTCATTTGCCATGATTATGGAAGCCCCTATCATTATGATGATGAGCGCGTCTGTGGCAATTATAAAAAACAGGTATACTTTCCTTAAGCTCAGAAGTTTTGCATATGCGCTGAACACTATTATAACGGCTTTAATTGTTCTTTTTATATTGCCTCCTGTCTTTTACTATGTGGCGGAAAACCTCGTCAGGCTGCCTTCTGAAGTTGCCCGGCTTACGCATATTGCAACAATTATACTTATTCCCTGGCCTGCCGCCATCGGCTACAGAAGGTTTTACCAGGGTATACTCATCAGAAATAACCTTACGCGCAGGGTTGCCTATGGTACAATTGTAAGGCTAAGCTCAATGTCTCTTACGGCTCTTGTACTTTTCCTTACTACAAGTCTTAACGGAGCAATTGTTGGGGCTTCAGGCCTTTCGATGGGGGTTGTGTGCGAGGCTATTGCAAGCAGGATAATGGCGGCTAAAATAGTGAAAAAACTGAAGCATGAAGAAGTCTCTTTTCCGGAAGAACAGATTTCATATAAAGAGATAATTAACTTTTATTACCCGCTTGCACTAACCTCCATTCTAACCCTGGCCGTAAACCCTATGATAACATTCTTCATGGGGCAGAGCCGTATGCCTTTGGAGTCACTTGCCGTTCTTCCAGTGGTAAATTCTTTTATTTTCATATTCAAGAGTTTCGGCGTTTCTTACCAGGAGACTTCAATTGCCCTTCTGGGTGAAAACAAGAAAGAATATCCACCACTCAGGAACTTCGCCTGTATTCTTGGAGTAGCTTCTACTGCAGCCCTGGTGCTTATAGCTTTTCTTCCTTTGGCAGACGTGTGGTTTATCGATATTTCCGGGTTATCCAAGGTCCTTGCATCAATTGCAAGGCCGCCTTTAATGATACTTGCCCTGATTCCGGGGCTGGAAGTTTTAATTAACTTTCAGAGGGCCATACTTGTGGATTCGAGGGCAACGAGGTATATAACAACTGCAACTGCAATTGAAGTTGGCGGAATTATCCTCACCTTATTCATTACAATTAAATATTTTTCTTTTATTGGTGTAGTTGCCGCAGCCCTTGCAATGCTTTTAGGCCGCATAGGCGCCAATATCTACCTTTTTCCCCCGTTTTGGAAACATCTGCCCGAAAAATAAAAAAGGCTGCCATGAACCTCTTCATAACAGCCTTCTATCATCTTTGCAGTAGATTTATTTAACTATTATCATCTTCTTCGTTGAGATAAAGCCGTTCGTCTTTAGTGTGTAAAAATAAATACCGCTTGTAACGCTGAACCTGTCGGCGTTGAACTCTATGCTGTGGCTTCCCGAGGTCTGGTACCTGTCAACAAGCACAGCTATCTCATTGCCTAAAACATCAAATACACTCAGCCTTACGTGCGTATCCTTGGCCAGTGAATACCTGATCACTGTTGAAGGATTAAAAGGATTGGGGAAATTCTGTTTAAGCGAGTATTCCCTCACCTGAAGATCCTTCTGTTCTTTCTCTGCCTTCTCCTCTTTGACACCTGAAACAGAAGTTGTAAGAAACGCCCATCTGGCCGACCAGCCGGTTTCTGCAGATGCGTTTTTGGCCTTTACATGCCAGTAATAATAACTTCCAGTCTGAAGTGGCTTTGTGAGCGCAAATGCAGTATCAGTAATGACGGTATCGGCAACTATATTCATATAATCCTGATCTGAACTTAACTGCAGCCTGTATGAAGTGGCACTCAGTACCCTTGGCCACTTAAATTTAGGGTTAAGAACTACATCCGTTGCAGTATTTTTAGGCTCCGATAATACCGGAGTGCTCATTACACTTGATTCGAACTCAAAAGGAGCAGAGTACTCACTGTTTCCGCCCGGTCCTGCGGCTTTTACCCTCCAGTAATACTGTACTCCCGGCATTACAGAATTGTACGCAAAAGATAATTTTCTGTGTTCAGGAGCATAGGCTACAATACTCTTGAACTGGCTGTCTTTTGCTATCTGCAATGCGTAGCTCTCGGCCAATGGGACACTATTCCACGTAAGTGTTGCTGTGTTAACCAGATTAGCTGCATGATCTGCAGGTGACTTCAGAACCGGCATTACAGGTATCTGGTCAGGCTGGTTCATCTGGAAGACGTTGCTCATAGCACTTTCATTTGAATAACGGTCGACAGCGGTAACCACATAATAGTTGCCATTTGTAACTGAATACTTTGCATAGGCCGGTGAAAGCGTCGTTTCGCCGCAGGTGCCAAGTATCTTCGAAGGATCGTTCAGCATATCCTGTGTGGGTGCACTCTCAAAGCGGTAAACTATATAGAAAAACGCAGCATCACCGTCCTGGGAGGCCTGCGGGGCATCCCACTTAAGCTCATATTTACCTGTGGTTGTATTTTTTTCAGCCCTCAGATTCAGCGGGGCATTCGGCTTCATGTTGCTTCCCTGAAGCCAGGCCATCTTTGGGGTAATAGCCGCATAAAGGTTAAAGTTATGAATCAGTGAATCTGTACATCCTGCGTAGTTCTTGTCTGTAAGGCTGTTTGAATTGTAAAATACACCGCCTTTTACGGTTGGGGTTGAACGGTTGGTTTTCATTTCCCAGCCAAGCTCATTCGGCGTAAAACCGCTCTCGGTGTATCTGTAGGACGGAAGCCCGATATACAAATGTCTTCCGTTCAGGAATGAATCTCCCGACCAATTCGGAAGCCTGCCGTAATAACCAGCCCAGTAAAGCTGCGGCATAATGTAATCAATATAAGAAGTGCCGCTGTGGGGTTTACCAGACATGTCGGTATATTTTCCCTGCAGCCATCCGGGGGTATCGCAATAAATTCCTGTATTTACAGATGGATTTCCCGAAGGGCTGATGCCGAACTTAACCCAGGGTTTTACGGCCTTAATGCTGTCGTTAATGGCAGCAAGAAGCATATTGACGTTGTTCATACGCCATTCGGCTTTGGTTGAAAATGTGCCTTTATACGTGTTATAGGCGGCATCGTCATTAAATGTACCGTATTCTGTATAAGGATAAAAATAATCGTCAAAGTGAATGCCGTCTACATCATAGCGGCGCACAATATCCATAATTACCTTAAGCAGGTAGGCTCTTACTTCCGGAAGTCCCGGGTTCAGGAACTTATACGGATATGATGTGCTGGAATTTACGCATGTAATTACCCATTCCGGATGGAGTACTGCAACATTGTTCGGTGCAAGTGAAGCAGGGTTTTCACCCGTTGCCGTTACACGGTAAGGATTAAGCCATGCGTGAAGTTCCATACCTCTTTTATGGGCCTCATCAACTGCGAAGGTAAGGGGATCATAATTAGGGTCCGACGGTGCCGTTCCCTGCTTTCCTGTCAGATATGTCGACCATGGCTCAATTGTGCTCTTGTAAACAGCATCACATTTGGGCCTTATATGAAAGAATATTGCGTTTAGTCCGTAAGACTTGTGCTGATTAAAGATTGTAACGAGCTGACTCTTCTGTGCACTAATGGCGCTGGCGTCTGTCCCCTTAGTTGAGGGCCAGTCAATCCCCAGTGAAGCAACCCACACCCCCCTTAGTTCCTGTTTGGGGGAAACCTGTGGAAAAGATAAAACGGACATGGAAAGGACAAAAAATAAACAGTAAATAATTTTTTTCATAAGCGCTTCCACTATATCTGAATGTTGGTTATTTAGCACTCTGAAAATAGCAAATTTATACTGAATTCTGAATAGAATTTCGGGGAATAATTGAAGTAAAAGGAGCAAAAAAAAGCGGCAGACCCAATTGGGCCTGCCGCTTTGTAAACTATTACTATATGTATAAGGTTTACTTTATAATAATCATTTTACGCGTTGAGACAAATGAGCCTGTTCTTAGCGTATAAAAATAAATTCCGCTCGGAATGTTCAACTGATTGGAATTAAAATCGGCACTGTAAGAGCCTGCATTCTGATTCCTGTCGACCAGCACTGCAATCTCTTTTCCAAGAACGTCAAACACACTCAGTCTTACATAACCTTCTTTGGCTATGGAATACCTGATCACGGTCGAGGGATTAAAAGGATTTGGGAAATTCTGCTTTAATGAGTATTCCCTTACAACCTGTTCCTTCTTTTCTTCCTTCACGTCATTTACCGCGGTCGTCTGAAATCCGAATGTTGAGGACCACTCACCGGTTCCAAGCGTATTTCTTGCCCTGACGTGCCAATAATGCTTTTTATTCAATGCAAGCACTCTGCTTATTGTAAAAGCCGTATCAGTTACAACCGTATCCAGAACAATTTGAGAAGTCATTGTTGAGGCAGTTGATAACTGGAACTGGTACTCTGTAGCCTTAGGATCCTTCTGCCATGAGAATTTTGGCGACAAGGATACGTTAGTAGTAGCGTGTGCCGGAGCAAGAAGAACAGGTTTCATCGGAATACCTGACACAAAACTCATGAACTGTGAGTATGCGCTAAGGCCGCCCTGTCCTGCCGATTTTACTCTCCAGTAATACGTCTGTCCTGCAGCAACGCTGGAGAAATAGAAGCTCAGACTCTTGTGTTCAGGTGCAGTAAAAACAATGTCACTGAATAAGGAGTCTGTTGCTATCTGAACAACGTAGCTTTCTGCCAAAGGCGCACTCTGCCATTTAAGGGTTGCGAATGTATTCGTTTTTGGATAATAATTCGGAGGTGATGTCAGCACCGGAGCCTGTGGAATCTGATCCGGCATGCTCTGATGGAGTACGTTGCTCATTACGCTTTCGTTTGAATAACGGTCCAGTGCTGTAACCACGTAATAATCGCCGCTTGTAACTGAATATTTTGCAACTGTTGAGGGAAGGGTTGTTGTTCCATAAGTTGCAAGTATCTTCGATGCATCTTTCAGCATTTCGGCTGTTGGCTGGCTTTCAAATCTGTAGACAATGTATGAAAATGCCGTATCGCCGTCTGTAGCCTTGGCCGGTGCATCCCATTTCAGGTCATATTTTCCTGTTACCGAATTCTTCTCGGCCCTCAGGTTAACAGGAGCGTTTGGACGCGTTGTGCTGCCGGGCAGCCACTCCATCTTTGGCGTAACTGCCGGGTACAGGTAATAATTATGCACAAGGCTATCGGCACAACCTGCATAATTGCCCGTAACACTTTGTGAACTGAAGTATACTTCCCCTTTTACTGTCGGAGTATTACGATTTGCCCTCATTTCCCAGCCAATTTCATTTGCCCCATATGAGCTATACCTGTATGCCGGGGCTCCGACATAAAGATGTCTTCCGTTTAACGTCGAAGCTCCCGACCATGTAGGAAGAAGACCGCCATAGTTTGCCGAATATAACTGCGGCATTATATAGTCGATGTATGAGGTACCAGTATGCGATACTCCGCTTTCATCAGTATAATTTCCCTTGAGCCATCCGAAAGTATCGCAGAAAATCGACAGGTTAACCGAAGGGCCTCCGGCAGGGCTGATGCCAAACTTAACCCAGGGTTTTACAGTCTTTATACTGTCGTTGATCTCTGCCAGAAGCATGTTCACGTTGTTCATGCGCCATGCTGTCTTATCTGTAAAAGTACCTTTGTAGGACGCAAAAGTAGCATCATCATTAAATGTTCCATACTCGGTATAAGGATAGAAATAATCGTCAAAATGAATACCGTCCACATCATAGCGGCGGACAATATCCATAATTACGCTGAGCAGATACTTGCGTACTTCAGGCAGACCGGGATTTAGAAAACGGTACTCGGAGCCGTTGCACTTAATAATCCATTCAGGGTGCCTTAACGCGATGCTTGTTGATCCAAATACAGGGTCATCTCCAGACATATTCACCCTGTATGGGTTTATCCATGCGTGGAGCTCCATGGCCCTTTTGTGCGCTTCCTGGATTGCGAACTGAAGAGGATCATAAGTCGGATCAGAGGGTGCCGCCCCCTCCTGCCCCGTAAGGTACTTCGACCAGGGTTCTCCGATTGAATTCTTGTAAATTGCATCTGCTTTTGGCCTTACATGAAAAAACATTGCATTCATGCCGTAGCTCTTATGCTGATCAAATGTTGAAACAAGCTGGTCTTTTTGAGACTTTATGTCGCTGGCCGAAGTGCCCCTTGTGGAGGGCCAGTCGATACCAAGCGAGGCTATCCAAACGCCTCTTAATTCCTGCTTTGGATATGTCTGTGAAAATAACAAAGCCGATGTCATTAGGATAGCAAATAAACAGTAGAATATTTTTTTCATAAGCATTTCTTGTTTAATGATTTAAGGGATTTATTGTGCTATGGAAGATAGCAAAAGTATTTGGAAATCCGAAGACAATTCCGGGGAATATTTTTTGCCCTGCGGATTTTCCCGTTTGGGATGCGTTTTCAAGGGAGAAATGTGCGTTTATAACAGTATTTAAAACAAAAGCCGCCCAGGGGCGGCTTTTGCATGAATTAGAATTTTTTCAATTCTATTACTTCATAAGTGTCATCTTGCGGCTTAACATAACGCCGTTTGCATTCAGCTGATAGATATAGATGCCTGAAGTAAGGTTCTGGCCGTCAACTCTTACAGAGTAGCTGCCTTTTGTCATCTGGCCGTTAACCAGAGTTGAAACTTCCTTGCCAAGTATATCATATACTTTCAGAGATACAAATCCGTCCTTTGCAACTGAGAACTTAATCTCTGTTGAAGGGTTGAACGGGTTTGGATAGTTCTGTGAAAGTGAATAGCTTTCAACAACTGCGTTTTCTTTCTTTACGCCGGTCTGAAGATTTGCTGTAATATAACGCTGGAGTAGTGGAACGCCAGAAGCATTAAACTGAATAATGTAAGCTGTCTTTCCATTAGGACTGAAAGCAATACCTCTGTTTCTTTCTGACAGGTCGTTGCCGAGGAAAGGTGTTGTATACTTCCAAGCAAGGCTGTCAAGAACCTTCCAGTCAGAAGTTCTTACACCGTAATAGGTTCCTTTGGTAACAAATCTATCCGGCTGTAATGGACCATATGCGCCATTAGGAGCAACCTGGTAAGAACCGGCGCTGGCGTATAAGAGTTTGTTTACAGGATTCCAACCAATACCTTCAACAGCCCAGCCTATTAATACTGAATCTTTGAGTGCGAAGCTCTGGAATGCATCCGGCTTCTGGTAAACCCAGGTCTTAAGAGCTGAATATCTCGGTATATAAAGAGTCATACCGTCTTTGCTAACTTCAAGAGTTCTGCCGTAATCGGCCACAGCGTCAACAGCATTCTCTGAGAAAGTTAAGTTTGAGTCAAGAATTTCAACAGGATTTCCTGGTAATGTATAAGAAACATAAACGTTTCCTACAGTATCAGCGGCGCAGCGTGTAAGACCAGCTTTGCCTAAATATGTAGCCAGAACTTCACCGGTTTTGTAGTTAAGTTTAACTACTGTCTTGCCCTGTGAAAGGAGGATGTTTCCTCTGAAATCCTTATTCAAACCTGTGTTTGAGCCGAACCAGAAAGGAAGAACTTTGCCGCTCTTATCTTTCCATGTTCTTACCGGCGAAATTGTAGCCGGGCTGCCATCAGGATTGAAAACGTATACAGGTACTGTCTTGAACCACTTGTTGCTGTCTGCAACAAATACGGTATCTCTGATGAGAGTATTGTACTGAGCAACCCAGATCTTGCCGTCAGGATCAACAGCAATACCATGACCAGCTGAACTGCCTTTTAATGTATCAATGTCCCCTTTTCCAAACGGGGTCAGTGTCCACTGTGAAAAGGAAGTAGCTGAAAAGGCTATCAACAATGTAACAACGAACAATAGACGTTTCATCATAAATCACTCCTGTTATTTATTTGAACTAAAATTATGAAATTATTTAGAAGGTCACCTTAATATAAGAACATCCCTCATTAATTTCATACATTTTTTTTTATTTTAATTCCAGTCCGTAATATGGTGCTCCCTGCTTAAACATTAATGTAGAAAATATTTTGGGAGAGAACTCTTTTTCAGTTTCACTGTCATTTACAACCCTGGAATAAACGAGACTTGTACCATTTACTTTATCATACGAATTCCAGACAAAAGATGCAAAACCCGGTACAATTACACCCGGAAGTAATGCACTGGCATTTTTTGACGGGCTGACAACTACAATTACAGGGGCGGCATCTGTACCAATATACAAATAACCATCCTGGCTGAATGTAATGCCAAGCACTGAGAACGGGACTCCGGCTGCATTGAGTCCCGGATAAGCTGCCGAAAAGTCGAAATACAATTCCTCGCTGCCGGCAACTATCTCATCGTTCACAATTTTGTAGCGCCATACGCCTTCTTTGTTATCCTTTGTTCCACCGACATAGAGATAAAGTGTGCCGTTGTCTTTGAAGACCCTGACAGCATTTATCTTTGATGATGTAGTGGCAAAATTGTACTTTGTTGCGGCTGACATGTCCGGCTTGATCCTGAAAATGTTCACGCCTGAACCTGCAGCCCAGATGTTGCCTGAAGGATCAAAATCGAAATCGTTGATATTCTGATCAATTCCCTGTCCTATATACGGAGCAGGTGTAGGAGCAACACCCGGATTAATTTTCCAGATACCCTTGTTCCTTCTTGCGCCAAAGAGCTGGCCCTGCTGGCCCCATGGCCCGTAAGCAAACTTCAAAGAAGTCCAGAGCTTTTCAGTTCCCTTTGGAGCGTAATCAGTAAGGTTCCTGTTAACGTCGATTTTTTTAATTCCCTGATAGACGTTATTTGTAGCAAGGTAGAGGTAAAGGTTACCATCCCTGTCGAAAGTCAACGTCTGCGGCTGATCCAGGTAGAGGAATTTAGTAAAATATGCGGGCTGGATCTCCTTTAGAGAATAAGCAACAGGCGCAGCATAATTTGAGGCAGTCGTAACTACTACTCTTATTGCAAGCGCTTCTTTGGGAAGGTTTGGTACTTTAACCCTTATCTGTGTCGGCGTAGCTGTAATTACAGTACCCGGGACATTATCAAAATAGACTTCTGTATGTGCACTGTCGGAAAAATTGGCACCTGTTATTGTCAGAGTATCCATACCGGCATATGCAAAATCCTTCGGGGCAACAGAAGTAACTACCGGGTCGGGAGTCCCCTTGCCTTTGTACTCATCATATAAAACTGGAGCGGCATCTTTACCACAGCCATAATACATGGTGAGCGCCAGGAAGAGCAGTGCCAGGTATTTGATTCTGTTTTTCATGTAAATATTATTTTTCATTTTCTTACCATTTATTTACTTATTTGTATTTGGCTTATAAAGAGACATTTACGTTTACTCTGTGAACTGCGTTAAAGACACCATATGGAGTGTATGAGTAATCAACACCAATTCCGTAGTTCTGGTATGACTGCTTTACACCCACACCCAAAGTATAGCTTCTTTCATCAGCCGGGGTATTATAGCCGGCTCTTAAGGAAACTGTATTCATAAATGTGTACTCGGCTCCTATGTTAACCTGTTCGGGATAATCCCTGTTGTGAACGGCATCAACTGCAAGGAGGAATGAGTGCATATTCTTGTCCACATTGTCCATCAGGTCAACAGCATTGAAGGAAAGGCCCATTCTGAAAGTAAGAGGAAGCTGGAAGTTTTCCTTTTCAAACCTGGTTTCCTGCGAGAAGTTCTTTACAGACATTGCAAAGTTAAGACTGCGGAAGCCCGTTCTGTAAAGCAAGCCGAAATCGAAGGCCATTACGCCCCTGACGTGGTCACTTTTGACATAACTGCCATCAGAATTAACAGAGGTTACGGCAGCTCCAAGCGACTGTTTTGCATATTTGACGCTACCGCCAAGTGCCAGTTTATCGTTAAGCGCCTTTGCATAGCTTACGCCAATTGAAAGTGCGTAAGGACGGAAGGTGCCTAATTCAATAAAGCCGTCAGAATTTTTAGCTGAAATGGTTTCGATAAAATCGCCGTAATCTACATTCATAGCTGTTAAACCGATTACACCCCAGTCGCCGCCGAAAGGAGCAAATGTTACAGCACCGAACATATATTTGATATCCGCAATCCATGTCATGGAACCTGCCGTTGCATTAAGCAGGTTTTCCTGACGGGCGACACTGGAAGGGTTGGCAAAAAGAAATGCAGCATTGCCGTCGAGCGCAGTAACTGCCTCGCCGAGACCTGCGGTCCTTGCATCCAGTGTTGCACTCATGAACTTCATACCGCTCTGTGCCAGCTTCTGGTTTTCCTGTGCCTGGAGCCTGCCTGAGAGCAAAGTTCCTAAGATTAAACTTATTGTTATTATAAATATTTTTTTCATTTTTATTACCTGCCTGCAAATAATTATCGGATTATGGAAAATTTAGCAATGTGCTTTTCACCCGTTTCCGTATTGGTTATTACGGCAATATAGATACCGCTTACGAGCAGCTGGTTTGAACTTGTTATAGATCTCCAGTAAACATCACCGCTTCCGTTGTCGTGATTAAGTGTCTGGATAAGCTCACCCATCTCGGTATATATCTTAATTGTACATTTACCGGGAGTGTTATAGAAGTGGAGCTCATTCGTGAACTGGCCACCGAATCTTGTAGCGTCAACATCCGAGCCGAGGAAGAACGGATTTGGAATGATCCTGACATCACTAATATTCTTTCCGGCAGGCCTAAGGAGGTTTGCTCCGTCATAAGTCTGTGTATAATACCTGCTGCTCTTTAGTGTATAAGCAGGAATATTCAGTGCAGTATTTGCAGGCTGCTGGTCGCCTACAGACAGTATATAATAGAAGTAGTACAAACCGCGTACAGGGCTCATATCTTCATAGCTTCTTTCATTAGCTCCTGCCTTGTAAATAAGATGGTATGTACTATCGTACTGTCCAAGCGCTCTGTAGATTTCAAATCCTTTCACCGAAGGATCATCACTTTCCCATGAAAGAGCGATCTTGTCACCACCTGAGGTAACGGAGAACAGTTTCGGAGGTCTCGGGGGCTGAACAAGATTCCAGTTATTATTAAAGTTGTCAGTTGCTCTTCTCCAAGTCTGCATGAGAGAGTCTTTGCCTGTCATGACAAATTCATTTTTTTCTTTTTCAACTGCTGTAAACTGCGGTGTCTTGTAGGCATTCTTGTACTTCTTTCCCATCTCAACTGCAGCTTCGCGGCTGATGCCGGCGGCACCTTGAACCATTACAATCTTCACACTCTGTCCTGGTGCAAGTGTGTATGGGCCGTAAGAGTTGTTTGCAGAGAAACCGCCTGAAGTTCCCTTCTTTGGGGCCTCAGTCTGGTTTGCAAATTCCTTAAAGTTTACCACACCGCCTGCCATTGCTGCCGGATGAACACTGTATGCGTGGCGCGGGTTTGAAGTTGGCCTCTGAATGAAATTCAGATACTCATCTTTCATTTTTCCAAGGTCAAAAGCACTGTTTCCTGAATATTCCGAAATATCAGAAGATTCATAAGTTGTAACAGGCAGCTTCTTATTGTCTGTCGGATCTGTAGGTGAAGTATCAGCATGCAGCGTCAGAACACCCATAAACTGCGGAGCGGCAAGTCTTCCTACTGTATCCGAAGCAGGAGCATAACCAGATGACGATGATGGATCCCAGATCGGGCCGCCTATATTGTTATAGGTAACGATCTTTTCCGGGAAGTATCCGTGCCATGCGAACTGTGTACGGAAATTTTCGCCCTGAGGATCTGGCAGAACACCATCGCCTCTTGCATCAAGCATTGTATTCATACCCCAGCCTGAACCGTTACCGATTACATACCTGGTCTGCTTGCAGGGAGCCCAGCGGTAATTAAAGTAGAAGTATACATCCTTTAACGTCTGGTCTAATACTTTTACATTCTTCTCGCTCGTGTAGCCTGTGTTTGTAAAGGTATACTCCATTACTATATAGTTGTCATGATAAGGATGACTGAACTCAAAGATCTTCCTTTCCATCGATATGCCAAGCAGGGTGTTAACCTTGTTTACAATCAATCTGTCATACGGCAGGTCGGGCTTTATTTCATCGATCTCAACCGTCTTGTCATATGTCGGGTTACCGTCAACTGTAATAGTCGGCTGCTCGAATTTGCTGTACATTTTAAGTTCAACCGGGAAGAATTCACCTGTACCGGAGACTCTGGGACCTACGTGAATTACTCTGTAGGGATAGTTTCCGGAACCATCGGTAAAGTCCTTCGTTCCGATCCAAAGACCTGTGGCGCACTGCATGTCCTGGTTCTTATATATACCAGGCCATTCAAAGCCGTCCTGCTGCTCCTTCGGCATGCGGGCTTCTTCAATTTCACCACCTATAGCGGTATAGAAATTGTGAAGCGAACCGACGCTCATATTCTTGAAGGCATACTGGGCGAAGGAGACTCTGGAGCTCATCAAAAGCATCACTGCCAGTAACGACATTGCGGCGGCATATTTATTAAAACTTTTTGTCATTTTTTCCTCGTCTAAATTAGAATATTTCCAATGAGAATCTTAAACCCCAATAAATATTTCTGGGATTCAGGAAAGTAAAGTAATCCTGGTTCGGCATATCTATATAAGATTTATTCTTCTTCCATTCAGCCTTCTGAGCATCAGTTGCTTTAACATCCCATGCATGGTATTCGCCAGTCCTGTAGTCACCAGGCTTGTCGTCGCCATATTCATAGATCTTGGGATCATTGGTATTAGAATAAGGGGCTTTGATGTTGCCATCGTTATCCCTTGGGAAGTTTGCAAAAACGCTCTCTGGCAGGTGCAACGACTTCATGTAAGCTTCATAATCCTTTGTATCTGCAAAGCCTGCATTGCTGCCTAAGTAATCCATGTACTTAATATTGAGTACATTCTGCATATCAGCAAAGAGCTGAAGATTTAATGGACCGAACTTTAGGTTCTTTGCTATCTTCAGGTCGAGGCCGTAGTAATCTTTCCACTGAATGTTGTTCTGAACACCCGGTATTGAACCGCCGCCTGTCCAGGTATCGTAACCGCCTGAACTCCAGCTGGCCAGAACGCTTAAACGCCAGTCTTCAAGAGGATAAAATCCGCCGAGCTTGGGACCGAATTCCATTGGTGTAAAGAAGTCCACATTGGCTCTTGCATAGGGCTGCGGAACCGGCTTTGTAACGAGATTATAGTTGTTAAGTGTCTCGATTTCATAAGTTCTCTGTACCTGTGAGTTTTCATTGTAAGCAGCAAAACCGAACCTGCCGCTTGTTGAAACCATATAGGTATAGTTAACAAAGCCCTGTACCCAGTTGCCGCGGTTCTTTGTAATCGTGGCTTCGAAGCCTCTGATGTCGGCATAAGAATTAGGCTTCGGAGTTGAGTAGTTTGTAGCACCGCTGCGGCTTGTATAAGTTACTGATAAAGGCTGCTGTGAAACGTCCTTATAATATCCTGAGAGGCGAACCAGGTACTCTTCGAAGAGACTCTGTTCGTAACCCAGCTCGTACATGATTGTTCTGGGCAACGGATTGTTCGGATTTGCAACATAGACAACTGCGTTATTGTCAGTAAATCTTCTGAGCAGATACAGGTTTGTAGGAGTAGGCAGCTGTCTGAAGTGACCATAGTTAAAGAACAGCTTGCTCGATTCGCTTAACGGGAATGCAATTGCAACACGCGGGCTTACTGTTACGTTAGCCTTTGTAGGCTGCTTCTGAAGCAGGGTGTCAATTCCCAGCGACTTGGCAGAGGAGAATGCGTCTGAATAAGGGTTATTTATCACATACCAGTCTTCATTGGCGGCCGAGTAATCCACTCTTAAACCAACGTCGGCTATCATGCCTTCAAATTCAAGTTTGTCTTTAACATAAACCGCACCACGTGTAGGATAAGCATTCCACGTAGTTCTGTACCTTCCCGAAGGCAGATACTTGTCGTAAGAGCCGTAATTGGCAAGGTTTTCACTATAGCCGAATTCAAAACCGGCCTTCAGGTTGTTATATTTGTTCAACTGTGAAGTAAGGTCAAATTTCAGGTTGTATGCTGTAACCTTGCTGGTGTCTCTGGAGTTACTGAAACCAACACTCATTCTGAAGTCTTCAATACCTGTGCTGGGTGATTCCAGGAAGCCGAACGGAGCTTCATCAACATATAAGTTTCCAAACTTATATACTCTGCTCGTATCTCTGTACCTTCCGGGGCTTGTGTCATATCTTGACTGGAAGCGGCTTACTGTAACTTCGTAAAATGTATTCGGATTCAGAACGTGAGTCAGTTTTGCACCGATATTATTTACGTTAACAGTTGATGGTGTAAAATAATCATTTGTAAAAATTCTGTTTTCGATTGTCTTGGCATTTGAGAAAAAGCTTAACTGAGCAGCAATGCTTGCCGGAGAACGGAACATTCCTATATCGCCTACGCCATTGCTTGATGTTCCCTGCTGCTGGCCAACGAGTCCTTCGAGGTTAAGTTTCATACCCTGAGCCAGATCGGCAGTCAGTTTTACCTGGAAGTTATTATCCGTGTATGCATCGCGTGAAAGTGGCACAATGTACATTTCACGTGTTCCTCTGTATGCAGCCAGAAATCTCAGGTTTCCTAAATGCTGGCTGATTCCCGGGAAGTAGCCCGTAACGGAAAGATCCACGTCATAGTCAGGCTTATTGATATCAGTGTTTCTTCTGTGCTGGAAGAGGTATAATTTCTGCAGTTCCTGCGGAGTAAGAGCTGTTGAAGGATTATCCCTGAACATCTGCTCCGATAATTGGTTCCAACCTCCGAATTCAGGATACTGTGCCTGTGTGTAGTCGTCCCATGCGCCGTTTTTTGTACCGGTCCATGCAACTGCATCATCAACAAAAGGTCTGATCCAGAATGCATTTGCATCCTGAGGTGAATTTCCGAAGTGCTTCGGGCCTGTCGGCCTGTAGCGGCTATAGAAGGAAACGCCGAAACGGTCGGTCTTACCTTCTTTTGTTACAACGTTAACAAGGCCTGAACGGATGTTTCCGTATTCAGCACTGAAACCACCTGTCTGAACCTGAACTTCCTCAATAGCGGTTGTGCTTAAGCCTGTATAAGGCTGGTTTGAACGTTCATCTCTCAGGCTGACACCGTTTAGGAGCCAGGTTGTCTGATCGGCTGAACCTCCGCGGAAACTGCCGCCCTGAACGCCTGCCTGTAAACCGATAATATTTGATACCTGGGCTACAGGAAGGTTTTCCATCTCTTTGCCGCTTAAGTTAAGCCTGCTGGCGGCAACGTCTTTTTGAACAACTGGGGTCTGAGCAACAACTACAACTTCAGCTGTCTGAAGTGAAGTTTCAACAAGTGCAATGTCAGCATCTGTTGTTTGATCGATGTTTACTCTAACATCCGTAACGGTAGTAGTATTATAACCTATAAGGCTGGCCTTAAGGTTATACTTTCCCGGGGGAACGTTTAAAATTACATAGTAGCCTTCAGCATTAGAAGCGGCTCCCATTTTTGTTCCTTCCAAGACTACGTTTGCACCTATAAGAAGTTCGCCAGTTCTGGAATCTTTAACCACACCGGCAATTTTTCCTCCTGTCTGTGCAAATAATGAAATGTCTGTTAGAAGTAAAAAAAGCAGAATTATTGGTAACACTAATCTCATTTTACTTTCTCCTTTCCGGCAAGGTGAGTACGGCCGGAAAAAATAGATATTTTGAATTAATAAAGTCGGACAACATTTTAAGTTTGCTTGAAAAGCTATTAAAAATTATTTCATTTGTCAAATGAAATCATTAAAAGCACTGCGCAAGGACTTATTTTTTTTTGTGCAAACGGAAATGTTTCCCAGATAACACATCTGATTATCGGCAGAAATTTCCTTCTATTTACCTCATTTTTCTTTGAAATTTACCTCCCGGCTGATTATTATCTCTTATATGCCCTTTTAATCCCTGTTTTTAAATGGGGGAAAATTTTTGCACTGACAACATCAAGGAGTTTATAAAATGAAAAGTCAATTTCCTTTAATCATGTTTCTTTGGGCTTTGCTTTCCTTTGCAATTTGTGCCCAGGAGGAAAAAATTGAGTGGAAAAGAGCCCCGGCAACCGAAATACCCGAACTTCACCTCTTCCAGTCCACACAGGTATTCAGCCTTCCGACTGCTGAAACGCTTCAGAAGGGAAATCTCCAGTTCGAAATATCTCACCGCTTCTTCCCGACTGTAAATACCGGTATAAGAAACTTTTTCGGACTCGACGGGCCTGTATTTATGCGCCTCGCCCTGGGCTACGCATTGACCAATAAACTCTCAGTCACCTTGGGCAGAAGCAACCTGAACGGGAATGTGGACCTCAGGCTCAAATACAGAATACTCCAGATCCCGGACGGCTTTATGCCTATAGTCGCTGCCCTCAGACTCGGAGGAGCCTGGAATACCGAAACCGGCAGAAGCTCCACAGACACGAGAAACTACCAATATTACGGACAACTTATCCTGAATGCCATGTACGGCAACGTACTGGGACTTGGACTGGTACCTTCCTATCTATATAATAGCAACATTTTTACGCGCGAGGTGGAGCATACTTTTACTCTCGGAACCTACCTTGAAGGATACCTTACACACAGACTCGGCCTTATTTTTGAATGGAGCCCTGTCCTTTCGGGCTACAGACTGAACGCCAACCCGATGGCCTTCGGCATTGAAATTAACACGGGAGGTCACTTCTTTAAGATCCTCCTTACAAACAGCACATACCTGAACCCTTCACAGTACCTTGCTGGAACGGATGACCCGGCCAGTGGCAAGAACTGGAGGCTCGGCTTTAATATCACGCGCCTGTTCGGATTCTAAAGAAAATCACCATCTTTTCGGCCATTTCCGGCAAATGCCCGCATAAACATGCAGGCATTTGCCATTTTTTATCCCGGAATCAATAAAAAACTGCATTTTCATGTTATTGTTAATCTTTTTTTTTAGTGGTATTTAGTATTTAGAAAAAACTCTGGCAGCAATTCATTAGAGGCATCCGGTTATTTTAGCTTTCCCTTATAATGAGCCGGCTGAAAACGTGTGTAACAGGACCTTTAACTTTAGAATACTTTACAACAGGAGAACTATCATGGATGCAGCAAATCAGAAGTTGACCAACCCTTTGGCTGACCTTATAAGCGACGAGGTTTATTCGCTCTTAAGCAGCCATTATCTGATCGATGAGGTGTCGGTGAGGGATTACCTGATCAGAAAAAAATTCAGGCAGATGAAAGAAAATAACATCAGAACCAATGACGCCGTCGAAACCCTGATGGATGAATTCCCGCATCTGCAGTTCGATACAATTAAAAAGATCATTTATCATCCGCAGAGAAACAGAAAACCGCTTTTTTAAGCCTCAAAGGCGGAAAAAGTTCATGAAAAACTGTGGAATCTATCGATATAAATCCCGTAATGCATACCTTTACAACAAGGACGGCAGATAAAAGCAAAAGGCAAATGACAGTTTTGGAAATCAATAAAGACGCGGCATACTTTTTTGGCAAATATGTTTCTTTTATTTTTTTATAATTAAATTCATATTGCAGTTAATTTATTCTTTATATTCTTTAATTTTTGGCAAGAGTTTTATGCGCCCGGAAATCCAAAACGTTAAAAAAATTCTCTTTTCAAATGTTGTTTGTCTTTTACTTTTGCTGCTATCCTGCGGCAGCCCCCTGCTCTACGCCCAGAATAATCTTACGACTTTTGAACACATTTCAATTGAACAGGGACTTTCACAAAGCTCTATTAATTCAATTATTCAGGACTATAAGGGCTTTATGTGGATAGCTACGGCTGACGGACTGGACCGTTACGACGGCTATTCTTTTAAAATCTTCAGAAATATTCCACAGCAAACAGGATCCCTTTCCGATAACAGCGTTTCCGCGGTCTATGAGGATCATTCCGGCAATCTCTGGGCTGGCACACTCCTCGGTAACCTGAATAAATACGACAGAAAAAAAGAACGCTTTACAAAATACAGCTTCGGAAGCGACTCCGGCTACTCAAGCCCTATTTTAACAGCTATCCCCGAATACCCCCTTACTTTCTCAAGATTTAACGACAGAACTATTACTTCTATCTCCGGCGATAAGAAAGGAAGGCTCTGGATCGGTACATGGGGACAGGGAATCTTCAGCTTTGAGCCACAGACCGGAAAAATATTCCACTTTACACATGACCCTAAGGACCCGAACTCCATCAGCAGCAACAGAATAGTTACTTTAATGGAGGATAAATCGGGCACACTCTGGGCCGGTACTTTCGGGGGTGGACTAGACAGAATTGAAAGAAAAATAAACGGCAGCACGCCTGAAATAAAACTTTATGTCACCCGTTTCCAGAATATCCCCATGCTCCCGGGCAGCCTGAGCGATAACCGCGTGACTTCACTCTTCCAGGACCGCGACGGAAGCCTGTGGATAGGAACTTTCGGAGGAGGACTCTGCAAAATGCCTTTTAACCTCCTTAAGGCAGAGGACCCCTCAAAAGTAAACTTCCTCCTCTTTAAGAATACCCCCGGTAACAGATCCTCTCTCAGCAGTAACTGGATCATGAAAGTAATCCAGGACCGCCTGGGATCTTTATGGATTGCCACCTTCGGCGGCGGCCTCAACAGGCTCGACTCCGGTACAGACAAATTCGCCGTCTTTAAGAACGACCCTTTGAACCCCGGCAGCCTCTCGGATAATGACGTCATCTCTCTTTGCGAGGACCAGTCGGGCATTATCTGGATCGGCACCCACCTTGGAAAAGGAATTAACAGGTACGACCGCAGCAGAAACAAGTTTACCCACTACAAACATATCCCGGGTGACCCTGCAAGCTTAAGCGATAATGTCGTCTGGACATTTTCTGAGGATAAGGAAGGAAAAATATGGATCGGAACTTACAGGGGGGGACTTAATGAATTCGACCGCCAGAGCCATAAATTTAAGAGCTTCAAAAATAACCCCTCCAACCCTAACTCCATTAGCAGCAATCATATTAGAGCCGTTTATACGGATAAGAATGATAACCTATGGATAGGGACTTATAACGCCGGACTCAACTTTTTCGACCGGAAAACCGGAAAGTTTACCACCTATAAGCATAAGGCGAATGATTCTTCGAGCTTAAGTGAAAACCAGGTCATCTCCATTCTGGAAGACAGATCCGGCAACCTCTGGGCCGGCACATTCGGTGGAGGCCTGGACAGGGTTATAAAAAATAAAGGACAGCTTTCTTTTGTTCATTACAAAAGTAACCCCTCTGACCCGAAAAGCCTTTCTGATAACAGAGTATATAAGATCTATGAGGATAAAGACGGCACACTCTGGATCGGCACTTTCGGTGGAGGCTTAAGTAAATTTGACCCCGCAACCGGGACCTTTATCAATTACAAACACGACCCGTCTAACCCGAACAGCCTCAGCGATAACAGGGTCATATCAATTTATGAGGATTTCCAGGGTAACCTCTGGCTCGGTACATACGGAGGAGGACTTAACCGCTTCGACCCCCATACAGGAAAATTCTATAAATATATGCAGGACGGATCCTTAAGCGGCGTGGTCTACGGTATTCTTGAGGATAACGACCATAACCTCTGGATCAGCTCCGATAACGGACTTGCAAGATTTACCCCCTCTACTTCGGCTTTCATTAATTACGACCTCCACGATGGTCTCCAGAGCATGGAGTTCAGCGGAGGCGCTTACTATAAATCGCACACGGGCGAAATGTTCTTCGGCGGCATTAACGGATTTAATTCATTCTACCCCGACAGCATTAAAGTTAATACCCATATACCCCCTGTTGTAATAAGCGCTTTCAGAATTTTTAATAAGGTGGTCGATGGTGAGAACAACGAGATAATTTTAACAAATAAGGAAAACTTTTTCTCCTTTGAATTCGCCGCGCTCGATTATACAAACCCCGAGCAGAACCGATATGCCTATAAACTTGAGGGCTTCGACGACGACTGGCATTATGTTGATGCTTCAAGAAGACTTGCCAACTATACAAACCTCGATCCCGGGAACTACGTCTTCCATGTAAAAGGCTCTAATAACGACGGCGTGTGGAATGAAAAAGGCGCGGAAGTTAAAATTACAATCCTCCCTCCTTTCTACCGCACCTGGTGGTTCATTTTCCTTGCCGTAGTCATCATCGGAGGCACACTTACTTATTTTATTGCCAGCAGAATCAGCAACCTCCTGGCAATAGAAAGACTTAAGACAAAACTTGCGGCCGACCTGCACGACAATATCGGATCGGGACTTACGGAAATTTCCATACAAAGCCAGGTCCTTGCTGCCCAGCTTAATAAAAATAACAACGATGAATTAAAACAGAAACTTCTTAATATAAGCGATACTTCCGGCCAGCTCATAGACAATATGAGCGATATTGTCTGGGTGGTAAACCCGAAACGCGACACTCTCTACGACCTCATTCTGAGGCTTAAAGATTCATATTCGGAAATATTTTCTTCACTTGGAGTCTCCTTTAAGATTCATAACCTTGAGGCTCTCAGCGATGTAAAACTTCCGATGGAGTACAGGCAGAACTTATTTCTTATCTTTAAAGAAGCAATAAATAACAGCCTTAAACACAGCTGCTGTAAAAAAATTGAATTAAACACTTCCATTGAAGGCAGAAGGCTTGAGATGGAATTAGTCGATGACGGAAAGGGTTTTAATATAAAACAAAGCACTCCGGGTAACGGCCTTAACAACATACGCCGCAGGGCAAAAACCATCTCGGGCAGCCTTGTTGTAGCGTCCGCACCGGGCGAAGGAACGAGGATAAAATTTTCCGGTAAAATACCCCGTTCCAAAACAATTTTTTTGAAACATAAAGAACAGTAAAGCGTCTTAACATTAAAGATCCTTTACATATTATAACCGGGCCAATAATGAGGAGATTTTAACAATTTAATCGATACGGGTAATTTTATGATATCAGTAATTATAGTTGAAGACAACAAGACGATACGCGAAGGACTCTCGGCTCTGATTAACGGCACCGAAGGTTTCTCATGCATCGCCAGCTACGGCGACTGCGAAAGTTTTCTAAAAAACCTCGAATGCTCGAGCGTCGACGTAGTGCTTATGGATATCGGGCTTCCGGGCATGTCGGGAATTGAAGGCGTTATTAAAGCAAAAAAAATATGCCCCGACCTGAATATTCTTATATTAACGGTTTACGAGGAAAGCCAGGTGATATTTGAAGCCCTCTGTGCGGGTGCCTGCGGCTACCTGGTCAAAAGGACGCCTCCTTTAAGGCTCCTTGAGGCGATAAAAGATGCATACGAAGGGGGATCTCCCATGAGCTCGCACATCGCACGCAAAGTTGTAACAGTGTTCCAGCAGCACACAAATCCCCTTTTTCCCGACTCCCAGTTCGACCTGACGCAAAGGGAAAAGGAGGTCTTAACGGGACTTGCCGAAGGGAGCAGTTACCTTGACATTGCGCAGTCGCTTTTTATAAGCCTTGATACAGTGCGTCATCACATAAGAAACATATATAGAAAGCTTCACGTCCACTCCCAGTCAGAAGCCGTAGCCAAAGCATTAAGAAAGGGACTCATATAGAGCCAAATTTTACGATTTCACAAAACCAGCCAGAGATTTATTTCCTGGCTGGTCCCAAAGGTATAAAAACCGCTTTTTAGCAATCATTCTCCGCCAGAGAATCCAGGACAGGCTTCATATTGACTTTTCCAAATTGCCCTCTCTTTTTCATATTGCCCTCACTTTTTAATTTTTAATTTTTAATTTTTAATTTTTAATTTTTAATTGAATTTCCTCTTCATTTCATCCCCCGAATTCTGCGCTTCAGGCCGCTATTCCGGCACCTCGGTCCAATTGCTCTTTTTCTGCTTTTGCCTAAATCTTAACTTTACCTGACAGTTTATTCCAGCATACTAAATTTGGAGCGCTATATGAAAAAGATTAAAGTAACTTTGAGCCTGACACTTATGGGTGCAGTTATAATTGCAGTACTCTTCATGAATAAGGCTTCAAGAGAATCTCAGGTGGAAAAATCCCTTACAACCGATAAAATTACCGTCTCAGTCGAGCAGGCGAAGATAGAAGCTATCTCCGATGCCCTCTCAATCATCGGAACTATACAGTCATATAACGACGTAATGGTTATCTCCGAAACCCAGGGCAGAACACTTAAGGTGTTCATTAAAACAGGCGACTTTGTCAAAGAAGGCGCGGTTATAGCGCAGGTAGACGACGAGCTGAAAAAAGCCGCCTATACCACCGCAAAGGTCAACTTCGAAAAGGCTAAAAAAGACCTCGAGAGAATGGAAGCCCTTTTTAAGGAAAAAAACATCTCCGACTCCGACCTCGAAAATGCCCGCCTTGGCGCTTCGGCCGCAGAGGCACAGTTTATTGCAGCCCAGAGGACGCTTAACGACACAAAGATCAAGGCTCCTATTTCAGGAATAGTTGCAGATAAATTCATCAACCCCGGCACCATGGTCGGCCCCGGCACTCCGGTGGCCAATATAATAGATATATCTAAACTTAAAGTCAGGGTTAATGTGCCTGAACGCGATGTGTTCAGACTTAAAACCGGTGAAAACGTAACACTTACAACCGACGTCTACCCCGGCACTGAAATGAAAGGCAGAATTGAAACTATCAGCTCCAAATCCGATAACGCTCATACATACCCGGTTGAAATTGTCCTTGTTAACAATTCACGCACTCCTCTTAAAGCAGGCATGTTCGCACAGGTCACTTTTACAAGCATTACCGGCAGACAGGCTCTTGCAATACAAAGAGGCGCAATTGTTACAAGCATAAAAAATCCCAAAATCTATGTGGTTGAAAACGGCGTTGCAAAACTAAGAGATATAATTGCAGGCAAGGAAACCAACAGAAGAGTTGAAGTTTTAGGCGGGCTCCGCCCGGGCGATAATGTTGTCATAAGCGGACAGAATAACCTGAGCGATAACGCACGGGTAACCATAAACTAAAACCAGCCGGCTTGAAGAATCAAAGATAAGGAAACACTAAAATGACGATTACAGAATTATCTATAAAAAGGCCGCCGCTTGTAATAGTAATTTTTACCGTGCTGGCTGTCCTTGGATATTTCAGCTATAATCAGCTACGCTACGAGCTGATTCCCGATGTTACTCCTCCGTTTGTAACTGTTATGACCGCCTATCCCGGAGGGTCGCCAAATGAAGTTGAAACCTCCATAACCAAGGTCGTTGAAGACGCGGTTTCAAGCGTCGATAAAATTAAAACTATTCAAAGCAGCTCCTTCGAAGGCGTGTCCTTTGTTTTTATTGAATTCACACAGTCCGTCGACGTTAATATAGCTCTGCAGAACGTGCAGCGCAAGGTTGGCGAAATTGTAAACCAGCTCCCCTACTCCGCCAAAAGTCCTGTAATTTCAAAGTTCTCTCTTACCGAGCTCCCGATCTTAAGAATGGGCGTAACGGCTGAAATGGAGCCTAATGAATTCTACCAGTTCATGAAGGACAAGGTTAAACCCCAGATCTCTAAACTTGCCGGTGTCGGCCAGGTAACTTTTGCCGGGGGCGAGGAAAGAGAAATTAAAATAAACCTGGACCTTCAAAAGCTCAACTCATACAACATCCCCGTCCTTCAGGTCCTCCAGGCGGTTAAAAGCTCTAATATGGACTTCCCGGTCGGTAAAATTAAGGATGCAGACGGGCAGTATATTGTAAGAGTCTCAGGTAAATTTTCCTCTCTCGAGGAACTGAAGAACCTTATTGTAAGCCGGTCGGAAGCCGGGGGCAACATCAAGCTCCAGGACATTGCCGAGGTAGAAGACGGCACAAAAGAAGCCGAGAGCTACGCCAGGCTCAACGGCAAAAGCGCCCTTGGAGTGCTGGTACAGAAACAAACTGACGCCAATGCCGTTGAGGTGAGCCGACTTGTCAATCAGGAACTAAAAAAAATTGAAGCCGCAAATGCCGATAAAAAACTTAAGTTCGACGTGGCACAGGATCTTTCAAGCTTTACGCTCGAGGCGGCACGCGCCGTAAATAAGGACCTTCTCATTGCAGTCGTGCTCGTGGCAATAGTAATGCTTATGTTCCTGCACAGCCTCAGAAACTCCGTTATCGTAATGGTTGCCATACCGGCTTCACTCGTTTCAACTTTCATAGGAATGTATGCATTCGGTTTCTCGCTTAACCTGATGACGCTTCTGGCGCTTTCACTTGTAATCGGTATCCTTGTGGACGACTCAATTGTGGTGCTCGAAAATATTTACCGCCACATGGAACTCGGTAAACCTCAGCGCCAGGCGGCACTGGAGGGAAGAAATGAAATTGGTTTTGCAGCGCTCTCAATTACACTCGTGGACGTTGTAGTGTTCCTTCCGCTTGCTCTTATTCAGGGACTCATTGGTGATATAGTGCGCCAGTTTGCGCTTGTTGTAGTTGTATCCACGCTCTTAAGCCTTTTTGTTTCTTTTACTGTTACACCAATGCTTGCATCACGCTTTACAAAGCTGCAGCACCTTACAAAAAATACCGCCATGGGACGCTTCGGCATCTGGATTGAAAACGCTTTCGACAGGCTCACTGATAAGTATACCGCCGTCCTGAAACTCGGTATGAATAACGGCTGGAAGGTAATTGCCTTTGCGGGCCTCCTGCTTGTACTGTCTATCGCCCTGATACCTGCCGGCTTTATTGGCTCCGAGTTCATGCCTCCTTCGGACCGCGGGGAGCTTGCAGTTATAATGGAACTGCCGGAAAGGATAAACCTCGAAGAGACAAACCTTGTTACTCTTCAGGCAGAAAATATAATTTCAAAAATGCCCGAAGTAAAAAAAGTGTTTGCTAATGCCGGCTCGTCTTCTGAAGGCTTTATAGGATATACATCCAACAGCGTGGCGGAACTTAACGTATCGCTTGTACCCAAAACCCAGAGGACCAAAAGCGATATACAGGTCAGCCGCGAGATAAAGGAAAAACTTCTTCATATCCCGGGCGTTAAACCAAGGGTCAGCCCGATCGGCATCTTCGGCAGCTCAGATATGGCTCCAATCGCCCTGCTTATATCAGGGCCCGACTTTAATGAAGTTGAAAACGCCGGGAAAATGCTCAAAGAGGCTGTTCAGAAAATCCCCGGCACCGGAGACGTGCGTATCAGCAGCGGCGAGGGGAAACCTGAAACCAGAGTTGAAATTAACCGCGAAAAAATGGCCGCTCTCGGCATCGGACTCGACCAGGTTGCCGCTACAATGAGAGTCGCCTTTACAGGCGATGACGAATCCAAATTCCGCCAGGGAAACGATGAATACGACATAAGAATTGTTTTCGATAAGTTCGACCGCAACAATACCTCCGACCTCGGCAGAATAACTTTTATGAATAACCGCGGCGAGAAGATCGAACTTTCCCAGTTCGCAAATATTTATCAGACTATCGGCCCTACACAGCTTTCAAGAAAAAACAGGACCGCGGCCATCTCAATCCTCTCCCAGGCCGTCGGCCGCCCGAGCGGAGATATTGCCGAAGATATTAAAAAGGAACTGGCAAAACTGAAGATCCCATCAAATATTGAGGTTACATTTGAAGGAGACGTCCAGATGCAGGAAGAATCCTTCCAAAGCCTTTTCATTGCTTTAATGGTCGGGATCCTTTTTGTTTACCTTATCATGGTGGCGCTCTATAACTCTTTTGTCTACCCGTTCATTGTCCTCTTCTCTATCCCTGTGGCCATAGTCGGTGCGCTCCTGGCAATGGCGCTCTTTATGAAGTCGCTTAACATATTCTCCATACTCGGCATTATTATGCTGGTGGGACTTGTAGGCAAGAACGCCATTCTGCTTGTTGACCGTACAAACCAGGTGCGCGAAGAAGGAATGTCTATGCGAGATGCACTTATTGACGCGGGGCGTACAAGGCTCAGGCCTATTTTAATGACTACATTTGCAATGGTCTTCGGAATGCTCCCGATTGCAATTTCAATGGGCGCAAGCTCTGAACTAAAGTCGGGCCTTGCCACGGCCCTTGTAGGAGGCCTTATCAGTTCACTTCTGCTTACACTTATACTTGTACCCGCGGTTTACATAAAAGTGGAAAACCTGAAGGTGAGGGTTGTTAACTTTATTGACAGGTTTAAGGATAAAGGATCTAAAGAAGAAACTCGTCAAGAAGAATATAAACAACCCGTTGAAGAAGAAGAGCCCGGTACGTTCAGCTTCAGAAAGATGCTTAAGGGATTCAGCATATTTATCATAATCCTCATGGCCCTTTCTTCATCTTCCTATGCACAGAAAGTAAGAAGGCTCTCTCTTAATGATGCCGTTTCTATTGCGCTTGAACAGAACCGGGACCTTAAGATTGCTTATTACGACAAAGCTAAAAACGGGCAGAGGGTAAAAGAAGCCTACGGAAATGCAATGCCTACCATTACAGGATCGGGGCAGTACATCAGAAACCTGAAGCTTCCTGTTTTCTATATGCCGAGCTTTTCGTTCGACCCGAATGCCGGGCTTACAATGGGACCAAGCCAGCCGATGGAAATAGGCCTTAAAAACAACTTTACAGGTACAATCAGCGCCGAATGGCCTCTTTTCCAGGGGGCCATTTATGCCGGCATCAGAGCCGCCAGAATTATAGATGAGATCGGCTCTGAAAACATTATAAATACACGGGCCTCAACCATTACAGAAGTCAGGAAAGCATACTATAATATTCTTATCGTAAAAGAGCAGTATAACCTCCTTGCGCAGAGCATCAAAAGAGGCTCTCAGGCACTCAGGGATGTAAAACTCCTCTTTCAGCAGGGACTAGCAGGCGAGCTCGATACTCTGAGGGCATTTGTTGCGGTTGAAAACCTGAAACCAATGCTCATTAAGACTGAAAATGGCATCTCAATTGCAAAGTCTTTCCTTGGCAATCTTCTGGGCCTTCCTGCAGGCGAAACGGTTGAGCCTGCGGATTCACTTACAGCCGGAGAATTATTTAAGCAGTACGACTTTTCAGAAGCGTCAGCTGAAGAAGCATTAAATAAGCGCCCTGAACTCAGCCTGCTGGATCTGCAGATAAGGGCAAATGATGAACTAATTAATGCAGAAATTGCAGGCCACATGCCAACGCTTGCCGCCTTCGGGCAGCTTCAGGCTGTCCTTCAGGCAGATAACTATAATTTTAACCAGCGCTGGCCCGCCAGCGCTGTAATCGGGCTCAACCTTTCAATACCGATATTTTCAGGTTTCAGGACGGATGCAAAGATTGAGCAGGCAAGAATTGAAAAGAAAAAGCTTGAAACACAGTTTGATAACCTGAAGGATTTAATTGCAACTGATGTCAAGGTTAATGCCTCCAGCGTAGAAGAGGCGCATAAAAGAATCGAAGCACAGACTCAGACGGTAAAGTCGGCCGAAAGGAGTTATGAGCTTACAAGAAGCCGCTGGCTTAAAGGCGTAAGCCGCCAGACGGAGCTTTTTGACGCCGAACTGGCGCTTACTCAGGCAAAAACAAATTACCTCCAGGCCATTTATGATTATCTTGTAGCCGGAGCCGAACTGGAAAAATCCCTCGGAAGAGCCGGAAGATAAAAAATGCAGGTCCTCGGACTTCGGACCCTGGACCTCGAACTTTGAACCTTGAACCTTGAACTAAAAAAGTGTTAAATTTGAAATGGAAAAACAGGGAAATTTCCGGGACCATAACCCGGACGAAACTCATATGCTTAAAGGCTACAGGAATTATATCAGGGAAAATCGTTCCTACGTTTTCGACAGGAGCTTCCGCTTCATAGGAATACCTGTAATCGGAGTGTTTGTTTACCTTATTATCCTTGTTTCAACCCCTATTCCCCCTGAGGCACCTTTCTCCTTCTGGCCTCACGTGCTGGGCGATTTACTTATTGCCGTTGTAATTTCTATTCTTGTCTGGGAAGGAAACCTTAAGATTAACGACAGAATAGGGAAACGTTACGACTGGCACACGCAGCCCAGAAAAAGACTCTTCTACCAGATACTCTTTAATACAATTTATACTATTATTGTTATTCTGGGAGCTATACTCCTCTATACAAAGATAATGGATTACCCGCTTCAGAAGGCAATGCCGTTTATCAGGCTTACGATGCTCATCGGCGTAATTATATTTCTTTTAATTGACGCTATTTATATCGGCTCACACTTTTTCAGGCAGTGGGAAAAATCACGTTTTGAATCCGAGGAGCTCAAGCGCCAGAACCTGCAGTCGCAGTTCGACGCCCTTAAAAATCAGGTCAACCCACACTTCCTCTTTAACAGCCTGAATACCCTTGCAACTCTTATCTCTGAGGACCAGAAACTGGCCGAGGAGTTTGTGCAGAGAATTGCAAGCGTCTACCGCTATGTCCTGCAGAATAAGGACAAGGAACTCATAGAGCTTGAAGAAGAATTAAATTTTATTAAAGCTTTCCTTTTCCTTCAAAGCGTTCGCTTTGGCGAAAACCTCACCGTATTCGTCAGCGTCCCGGCAAATTTTAACAGATACTATATTGCGCCTTTAACCCTTCAGATGATCGTTGAAAATGCAATAAAACATAATATCATCTCCTCAGAAAAACCTCTTGAAATACATATATGCGTTGATGATAGTAACATGCTTGTTGTAAGCAACAACCTGCAGAAGAAAAAAAATATCAATACCTCTACCGGAATAGGACTCGTAAATATTCAGCAGAGATATGACATTCTGGTAAAAAAGAACATAGAAATAATTACCGATGATTCTCATTTTACAGTTAAAATTCCCTTAATCAAAGAGAAGCCCGTTCATGAAAATACTCATTATTGAAGATGAAGCTCCGGCTTCAAGAAGATTGAAGAAACTTCTTTCAGAGCTGGAACCGATGGCTGAAATCGAAGGAAGCCTCGAAAGCGTGGAGGCCTCGGTTGAATGGCTTAAGAAAAACCCAGCCCCCGACATAATTTTCATGGATATACAGCTTTCAGACGGACTCAGCTTTGAAATATTCAACAGCGTTAATGTCGACAGTCCCGTTGTTTTCACTACGGCCTATGATGAGTATGCGATTCAGGCCTTTAAGGTGAACAGCATAGATTACCTCCTGAAGCCTATCGACACTGAAAGCCTCGCCTCAAGCATCGAAAAATACAGGAGGATAAGAGACACCTACTCAGTACAGTACAGGGCAAATGAAATCGCTGAGCTGTTAAAATCCATTACCCCGGCTCACCCTGTGTACAAGTCGCGCTTTCTTATAAAATCCGGCACAAGCATGCTGGTCATACCGGCAAACGAAATAGCATATTTTTATGTTGAAAATAAAATAACATATCTGGTTGGATGTAACGGGAAAAAACATCTTACGGATCACTCGCTTGAGGACCTCGAAGAACTCCTGGACCCGCAGTTCTTTTTCCGTGCAAACAGAAAATTCATCGTGCATATAGATACAATTGAAAGCGCGGCCTCGGCATTCGGGGGAAAGCTTAAGCTGAGACTCACACAGAAGACCGATGAGGAAATAGTAGTAAGCCGCGAAAGGGCATCGGCATTCCGTGAGTGGCTGGATAAATAAATTTATTTGGGAATTGTAAAATAGAAGGCCGAGCCCTCTCCGGGCTGCGACTCCACCCAGATCCGGCCCCCGAAGTTTTCCACAATTTTCCTGCACAATGAGAGCCCTATTCCCGTCCCCGGGTATTCACTCCGGTCGTGCAGGCGCTGGAATATGCTGAAAATTCTCTCTTTGAACTGAGGGTCAATTCCTATACCGTTATCTTTAACCATAAAGCGCCACTCGGCCTGCCCGGAACTGCAGCCAACGTGGATCTCGGGAGTCTTCCCGCCTCGGAATTTTATCGCGTTTGAAATGAGGTTTTCAAAAAGTTGAACTATCTGCCCTGTCTTAGCCTGAATGACCGGCAGGTTTTCACGCCTTATAAAGGCGCAGCTTTCAGTTATTTCAGGATCAAGACTTTTAATTGCCTCATCGAGCGCAGTATTACAGTTTACAACTTCAAGGTTGCTGTCACTCGAAGTGCGCGAAAACTCCAGAAGGTCGCGTATAATATTCTGCATCCTTTTTGCGCCTTCAACCGCAAAGTTTATGTACTCATCGGCGGTCTCATCCAGCTTATCGTGATATTTTTTGGATAAAAGCTGTGTAAAGCTTGCAACCATTCTTAAAGGCTCCTGCAGATCGTGCGAGGCAACGTAAGCATACTGCTCAAGCTCCCTGTTGGAACGCTCAAGTTCAGTAAGCGTCTTTCTCAGCTTCTCCTCATCCTGCATCAGCTTTGTAATATCCTGATTTACAAGGATTACGCTTTCAACTGTTTTGTAATCATTAAAAATCGGTATCGCGGAATTCATAATAGTTCTGCGCGTCCCGTCGGCAGAGATGATGTCAATCAGCTTATCCAGTATCACCTCTCCATCCCGTAAAGCCTTAAGAATTATCCAGTCCCCAGGCTTTATCTCTTCGCCGGAGTCTGTCCACCACCCATTGAAAGAAGCCAGTTCAGAGGGACCTATCCGTTTAATATTCCCCCAGATCTTCTTGAATGCCTGATTTGAGATGATAATCTCTCCTTCTTTATCTATAAGTCCCAGTCCTACTGGAATTATGTCCACAACGCTTCTTAAGAGCACCTCCTGCTGGTGGAGCATTGTTTCAGATTCCCGGCGTCTGTGGCGGACTTCGGATTCACGGATCTCCCTGTCGAGTGCCGGAATGAGCCTTGTGAGGTTTCCTTTCATTACATAATCATGCGCCCCTGCCTTCATCGCCTTAACTGCAGTCTCCTCCCCTATTGTACCGGAAACGATAATGAAAGGAATATCAAGATTTCTTTTTTTCACTATCTCAAGTGCTGCAAGGGCGTTGAATGCCGGAAGCTGGAAATCCGATATTATGGCATCCCAGGACTGCTTGTCCAGGGCCGCCGTCATTGCATCACCATCCATGACAGTTTCAGTGTATATATTTAAGCCGCTTTTCTTCAGCCTTAATTTCAGAAGCTCTGCATCATCTTCATTATCTTCAATCATTAGAATGCGGATCAGACGCTCCAAACTACTTTCCTCCTATATCATAAGGCAGTTCATTTATAACCAGCCAATAAGGCCCAAGGCAGCTTATTAGCTGCACAAACTGGTTAAAATCAACAGGTTTAATTACATAGCTGTTTATACCCAGGCTGTAGCTGTTCATTATATCGTTCCTGTCGTTTGAGGTTGTCAGTACTACAACCGGAAGCAGCTTTGTCTCCGGGTTCCCGCGCAGCTGCCTGAGCACTTCAAGGCCGTTAATTCCGGGTAGATTGAGGTCCAGGAGTATGACAGCAGGCAGTCTTTTATTGTCCCTTCCTGAATACTCCCCTCTTGCGAAGAGATAATCGAGAGCTTCAATTCCGTTCCTGGCGACAACAACCTCATTGTTAATGTTATTTTTCTTCAGCGCGAGGAGTGTCAGCTCCTCGTCATCCTGATTATCTTCCACAAGCATTATGACCTTGTTTTCCAAATTCATTGCCGTTCACATTTTTTATAATTTAAACGTTTAACCAATAAAATTCAGGTTAAAAAATTGGGCGTTGCATTTATTGATTCAGGATTCCTCCTGCTGCAAATAAAAATAGAACACCGCCCCTTCACCCACCTTTCCCTCGGCCTTAATGCTACCCCCGTGCCGGTGTATAATTCTCTGAACTATGGCAAGGCCTATGCCCGAGCCTTCAAATTCCTTAGGTGTATGCAGGCGCTGAAAAGGCATAAAGATTCTGTCGGCGAATGCCTCATTGAAGCCCGCACCGTTATCGCGGATAAAGAACTGAGGCCTTCCATCATAGATTGTGTCCCCGATTTCGATTTCAGCATTTTCGCGCTTTGCCGTAAACTTCCAGGCGTTTCCTATCAAATTCTGCAGCATTATCCTTATAAGGTTTTCATCGGCTTTTAGCTTGAGGCCGGAATGTATAATAAAGTTAACATGGCGCTCAGTCTCATTCCTTTGTAACTCCTCTGCAATTTCCCTGGAAATGGAAGTAATATCTACTTCCTTAATTTTCATTTCAGCCCTCGAAAGACGCGACAGGTTAAGCATGTCATCTATCAGAGCTCCCATGCGCTGGCTTGCATTACGTATCCTGTTAAGATAGTTCTTAGCCTGCTCATCCAGTTTGTCGGAGTAGTCCTCCAGGAGTGAGAGACTGAAGCCGTCGATTCCTCTTAAAGGAGCTTTCAAGTCGTGCGACACGGAATAGCTGAAGGCTTCCAGCTCCTTATTTGTCTCGTTAAGCTGATGCGTTCTTTCAAGGACCTTCTCTTCGAGTGTCTCATTCAGCTGTTTTATTTCAAGCTCCGACTTCTTCTTTTCAGTTATTTCCGTATTAACCACAACTCCCCCGATTACCCTCTCATCCATTATTATTGGTGCCGCGGCTGTTCTTAGAACCAGTTCTTTTCCTGTTTTGAGGTTTACAAGATTTATTTCCGAAGTGGCCCTCTCTCCCTTAAGCGCCAGTGCAAAGGGCATATTCTCTGGATTTACCTTCCTGCCCGAATCGGCATAACTAGCCCTGATCTTATCATAAAAATTTGGATCGCTGTTAAGCTCATCAAGACTGTCGATTCCTAGAAGCTCATAGGCTACAGAGTTAGCCTTTTTTAGTCCTGTTTCATCCCCCACAAATACTGCATCCGGGAGGCTTTCAAATATGGCGCTCAGTTCGGCAGCCCGCCTGCGTTCAGACACAAGGAATTTTTCCTTTTGCTCCTCGGCTTTTTTCCTCTGGGCTACTTCGGCTCTCAGTTTCCTGTTTGCCTCCTCGAGCTGTGCCGTCCTCTGCAGAACTCTCTTCTCAAGACTGGCATTAAGGCGCGTAATCTCCTCCTGAGCCCTATTCCTTTCCTGTATCTCTGTTTGCAGGTCCTCGTTTGTACTCTGCAGCATTAGCCTTCTTTCCTCAGAAAGCTTTGCATCCTGAATAATATTAATTATTCGGGGCACAACAGGCGGCAGAGCCACGGCAGTTGCAACGGAAGCTACGGCCGTTACAAGCTTAATTCCTCCTGAAAGCCAGTAGTAAGCATCCCAGAGAGTTACAACGTCCATAAGATGCGTTGTTCCGCAGGTAATAATAAAAATCCCGAAGGCAACAAACATTTTGGCAAAGGGGATATCTTTTCTCGTTTTATAAATGAGTCTCCCCAGGGTAGTTGTAATTGCCCAGTATGAAAGGCCGATTAAAGAGTCCGAAGCCGCATGGAGCCACACCAGGTCCGGCGTCCAGAAGTAACAGTTCCCGTGGGGCATATAATCCGCGCTGAAAAGGTTTTTCACGAGCTGCGGCCAGAAGTATATTAATGCCATGGAGGCAATAATAAGTCCCGTTTCATACCGCAATAAAAATATGCGTATATATCTAAACATAGATGATCTTTCTTAAATTACCTTATTATATTCAATTTAGCCTCAGAGATTAAAATTGTTCAAGGTTAAAATCCGTAGTTAAGCCTGATGTATTTACAATTGCGGCATTATTTTCTAAATTATCTTTCAACAAGGAACTACGCACAATGAAAAATAAATGGATACTTATTGCCGGAGTAATGGGATTTCTCGGTGTGGCGCTTGGAGCCTTCGGGGCCCACGGGCTAAAGAATTACCTGGGACCGCAGGATATAGACATTTACAAAACGGGAGTCTTATACCACCTGATACACAGCGCGGTACTTCTCTCAATAGGGTTCTATAATAATGCAAAACTAAATAAAGCCGCGGCTTTTATCTTTGCCGGAATTATTCTTTTCTCATTCTCATTATACCTCTATGCCATAACAGGCATAAAGTTCCTTGCCTTCATCACCCCCATAGGAGGCGTGAGCTTCCTTATTGGCTGGGCCTTTATAGCATACTACGGAAATAAAAATCCCCCCGCCCCACGAGCTAAAGCTCATGGCTATTCAGCTGAGAAAGCCCGCTAAAGCGGGCTCACAGAAATTTCCTGTCATACCTTTCCGACGGACCTCGGACGTCGGACCTTTCTTCCCCATGGCTTAAAATTTGAATCATATTAATGTTTAATGGGATTTGCCGGAATGCAGGATATCAAAAGCCCCAAAATAAGTTCTGTTTAAGTCTTTTATTCTGCTTCCTAATGGCGAGCCATTCACTTTTACAGGTAAATTTTACATGTACATGTTACATGTAGCCCAAAAAGGACACAACAAACAGAGAATGTTACAGATAAATTTTGACTAAATAAAACAATGCCGCCCGTATGCTGGAACCATCCGGGCGGCGTAAATGCAAACACTAAGGCGGGGTCAACTTTCACCACTACGGGTGAAGTACGCCTTTTTGTTTGCTCAGGCTAAAATAATAAAATCCACAACAAAAGGGGAGAGTTCTATGAAGCTAAAAACTACAATTCTCATTCTAAGTCTCATAGCACTTCAGATCAGCCTGAAGGCTCAGGAGAAATGCCTTACTGCGCTGAACGTTCAGGAGCTTACGACACAAAACCCGCTGCTGGCATCCGGCATGAATAACCTGGATATTTATATACAGGAGAAGATGCCGGAGGCCTTAAATCAGGTCGCCTCTGGCCAGATGAACCTTATCAGAATTCCCGTCGTCGTTCACATCGTCTATAACCCGGCAGTCTCTGAGGAAAATATCAGCGATCAGGATATCCAGTCACAGATAAGAATACTGAATGAAAATTTCAGGAAAAGCCTCGACGGCACAGATGCAATGATAGAGTTCTATCTTGCAGACATAGATCCTTCGGGCAATCCCACAAACGGCGTCACAAGAACAGCCACCAGCCACAACGCATTCTACTGGCAGGTCAAGGACGGAAAAGACATGACAGCCGTTAAGTATTCTTCACTAGGAGGAATTGACGCCTGGGATACAGGACTCTATCTTAATATATGGGTGTGCGATTTAATGTACAATATGGGTGTAACTTACGGATACGCTCAACTCCCTTTCTACTCCGGAGACACACAGAGTGAACTTTATGAAAAAGCTTCCGATGGGATTGTAATAGACTATAAGGCTTTCGGAGGCGCTGGCTCTAAAAAATATCCCGGGGTCGACAGGGCGAGAACTGCAACACATCAGACAGGACACTGGCTGGGACTTAAGGACGCTCAGAGTAAATCTTCGGACCTGAAGCCTTCGGCAAACTACATGAACAGCAACCTCGACCAGAATACAAACTCATTTACAAAAGAACAGATCGCCCTCATGCGCGCAGTGCTTGCGGGCCCCAGAAATTCACTTTTTAACCGTACACTCAGTATCTCTGTAAATATCGACCAGAAACTTACCGATAGCTCCTCGGTTGGAAGCATCGGAATGTGGGACGGCAGCTCTTTTGTCATGAAAAACAACCTTCCCGCTGCACTCAGCTTTAAGAAAGGCTCGTCTGTTGCATTAAGGAGCGACAAGGAAGTTTACAATAATCAGAAATTCCATCACTGGACAGGCGCTTCGGTAGATGATATTCAGCAGATAATAAATGTTGATAACACTACGGGTAAATCCCTCACTTCACAGTTTGAACCAGTCTACGATAGAGTTACAGTTAAAAACAGCCTGGAAGGAACTGATGTAACAGGTGGGCAAATAGGCTTTAAGGATCCATGGCTTATGGACTACAAAGATTCATCCTTTGCCGGTGAATTAAGGAACCAGGGAATGAATGCACCTCTAAAAGAAAAAACTTCTCCTTTTACTCCTTCATTTACAACGCCTAATAATGGGGACCTTCATAAGGGAGTATTCTTAAACCTGAGCACTTCATCTTCCAGCTATTATTCAGCAAAAGCTCCCGACATTCAGGATATACTCATTAACAGCGACGGGAAGCTTCACAAATTCTATTTCCAGAAATGGAATGGAAACGATGTAACTTTCGGTGATCAGTATTCAGCTGAAACTCCAGTTACATTTACCAGTGGAACTTCAACAGCAAACGCAGTTCTTAAAGGCACACACTTATCAGACAACCCGAATGCCTTTTCCGGCAACGGACGGAGAAAATTCATTATGACTCCTGATGGCTATCTGCACCTCGTTTATTCCAGCATGGGAAAAGTATGGTATGAGGTAAGCAAGGATAAAGGAAAAAGCTGGATGCTCATGAATAACGGAAAGCCTCTTGATGAAGGATCGTCAAAACTCCCCTCCATAGACTACTATGAAAATAACGTTGTAATTGCATGGCAGAGCATTGATAACTCAGGAAAATCAAATATTAAGCTCCAGGTATTCTCAAACGTTTCCGGTGAATACACAGCGCAGGCTCTGAGCATAATACCTATAGAAGAATCTTATAACACTGATGCGTCGCCTCTTGTTGCATGGGGCTACGCAGGGAAATCTGTTCTTCTCTGGGAGACAAAAGGAACTTATGGCGGCCTTGCATATAAGTATGGGCAGATAAGCAGCTCACAGATCTCATGGAGCACGGGCGGAACAATTCCGGGCACAGACAGCACGGCAGTAAGCGCCGCAGTTTCATCGGCAAAGGATATAGCCTCACAGAACATTTTCAACCTCGCATGGCAGCAGGGCGAAATGCCTTATGCAATGATATATTACCTGAAGATGCAGTTAAACGATTTGGGCATTATGGATGGAAATGCGCTTCCCTTCTTTCTTTCCATCTATGCTAACTTCAATACCAATGTGAGCCCTTCAATTATTTCCTTATCGGGCGGGGGTGCAAGAATGGCGTGGAAAGGATATAATGAAATAGGTTCCGACTGGGGAGAGTACTACGTTGTTCTAGCTAATCCCGATAACCCCTGGTATATGCAGTATTTTAACAAGTATGCCGGACAGGTATATTCGCCTCAGATAAGCCTTGGAAGTGATACTTATATTGTTGGCTGGAGCGAGCCGATGGATAACCGTTATGAAGCAGTCTGTACAAACAGCAGCACTTCAATCGGATTGAAATCTATTTCAGGCGCAGACGGGCGCAATATTCAGATCAACAATGGGGGCATGAGCAGTGAGATGTTTGTAACCGCCTTCCGTTCAGAAAATGCATCTCTTCCATACTCATTCATGCAGTCGGCAGCAATTGGTACGCCAACAGCAAATAAATCTTCCGAGGCTTTAAGCGGCAGGACAGTTGGACTCGTAAAAGATAAGGCACAGTTCTATCTCACTCTTGGAAACATTCAGTCAGACAAAGTGAATATTCATTTCAAAGAAGTAAGTAATAAAAATGACAAATCAGCATTTACAAAATATCTCGAGACAGAACCTTTCCTGCTAAGCGATAAATCCGGTCTTTCATTTACTGCACGCTGCGGAGTGAAGGATTCGCTTGCAGCGGTAAAAGCCTTAAAAGACGGGAAGTATGCATCGTTCAAAGTTGAGATGGTTGATGATGCTTCAGGCGATGTACTTGGAAATTATTTTGATGCGAAGATAATGAAAGATAATTTTTTCAGCATGAAAGAATCCCGGTACAATGTAAACACTGATGGAATAGGAAACAAGCTTGTGAGCTTAAGGATAGTTTCAGATAATAATATTGATGCGGAATATTTTATTGCCGACCGGTCAACAGGTAAAGAGGCAATGTTAACTCAGTCAGTAACATCAATGAATGTAAATTATTCTGGCTCTGTAAAAGTAAATGAATATTCTTTATCGCAAAATTATCCGAATCCATTTAATCCTTCAACAGTAATAAACTATGAAGTGCCGAAAGCTTCAAATGTAACGATCCGCGTTTACGATATGTTAGGGAAAGAGGTTTCAGTGCTTGTTGACGGGTATAAAGAAGAAGGACGATACCAGGTCCAGTTCAACGCAAAAGACCTTCCGAGCGGAATGTATATCTACCAGATTAGAGCCGGTGAATACACCTCAGTGCGTAAGATGATGCTTCTGAAATAATTACTTGGCTGGAAGGCTCACAAAGGCAGAGGTCCTCCCAAGGGTCTCTGCCTTTTTTATTTAACCCGGCCGGATTCAAATGCTTCGGTCTGCGGTTCTCCTCAGAATGACTAACAGCCTGAGGGGTATTTTAATGAATTAAGTTCACCCGCCTCGATTTTAATTTAATATTTATCTATCTTTTTATTCTGATTTTTCGAGACTCGTTTATCTTTTCCAAAATAAAATACAGGAGTCGTTTATTATGGTTCCACGTCTCTCAGTACTTTTTTTGTTTCTTTTCACAACAGCCTCTTTTGCCCAGACGGGCACTGAGAATCCCGATTCATTGCTCCTCGAGGGCAATTTCCTCAAGCTTCAGGAAGTTCTCAGTAATGAAAACGCATCTAAGGCCGCCTCCTACCAGGGGATAATCGCTGCCGTAAAGGAAGTCACTAAACTGGATAATAAAGGCCTTCTGATCCAACAGGCTAAGAACTATACGAATAATTATAGGGAAGCCTTTGTGGGGATTTGGGCTTCAAAAGCTTTCATGAAATTCAAATCCTCGGCCGATAAAGGGAATGAGGATGAGGCAATCAGGTATTTCTACATTGCCCGTTTCTTTAAGAACAATTATATCTCCGGCCTTAAAATCTCCCTGGACAGGGAATTCAAAGAGGCCCGGGAATGCTATAACCGCAGGGAATTTAACAGATCGCTTGAACTAAGCCAGTATGTTGAAAGTATAACCAACGGCAATCCATTCTTCGCTCAGTCGTTTAAGGACTCTGTTAAGTTCTTCAGCCTGAGGGTAAAAGAAAAATTTATGACAGATGAGAAGGAGAAAAAAGACTGGCTCCTGGAGGAGAAAAATGATTATAGATTCAGTGTCACTTTAGGTGGCGGCCTGCTTTATTATCCCTCACTCACGCAGTACGATTTTATATATTTACTAAAAGACCCTATAAATCTGAAAAAGATACCATTGCACATACCGGCAAAGATAAAAGGAGAAGTGGGCTTCGGATATTCATTTTCTGCGGGTTATAAAGTGCTGGATTACCTCAGGCTTAACTTTTTATATTCTGCCGGAAGTGTGAAATATAAAGAACTGGAACTGCCTCAAACCATAGGAAAAACCAGCCTTGAGGTTAAGAATTCAGATTTCCTCCTCTCAGCCAGATATTATCCTAAAACCACAGCGGGCATATGCCCCTATATTGGACTTGGTTACGGATACAGCAGTTTTACAAGGAGCAGTTTTTCTTCTATAACCAAATACCGTAATTACCTGGCTAATTATGGTCAAATAGATCAGCTCATTGAGCTTTCGATGCCTGAGAACAGTTTCAGTACATCAGTGTTAAATGCAGTTTTCGGCCTGGATTATGTTCCCTCTGCTGAGAGCCATTTTATGTACAACCTCGGCTTTTCCTTTGACAAGTCCTCTCAGGCTGATTACTTTCTTAAAGGATATAAATTGGCAGTTGGATTTTATGCAGGCATATTACTCTAAAAACGGATAGGATTTATGAGAATATAAGTACCCGGGGTTGGTCATCCTGCGCGGATAGTTCCACACCCCGGGAGAATAGCCACGCTAAATCCGTTCTAAAGGACCGGACGTCGGGTCTATTTCACCACCCTAAGCCTGAAGAATACTTCCTCGGGCGAGAAGATGCCGGCAAAAAAGCGTTCATACATTACGGGCTCTATGTTTAATATCGGATCCATCCACTTTAAGGGCGCAAAATGGGATGTTATAAACTTCTTTTCTATTATCTCAAACTGCGCCTTGCCTTCGTAATTCGTGCGGTGCGTCAGTTTCCACCTTTCGTAAAACTTCAGCTTCCTGTTCCCTATATACTCGTAATTGTCAAAGGTCCTTATTGAGAAAGGTATCTTGTGGTCGGGCTCCCCAAAATATTTCGTGTTCAGGAAAAATGGCGCATAAACAATTATAGTTGCATTGGGCTTTGCTATCCTGTAAAGCTCTGTTATGGTTTTATGAAAACTGTCCAGATGCTCCAGAACATGTGAGGCAAATATCTCATCAAATGTGTTATCCTCAAAAGGATATGGAAACGTGTTTATATCGTGGATCATATTGCCGCCGTAATCCACAATGTCCAGATTTATATACCCCTCTTTTAAGTCCCTTCCGCAGCCGAGATTCAGTTTCATATTAAATGCTTCCATTATTGAAAATTTGCACGATTTTTTCTGTAAAACATAAGGCTTAACTTCCGAAAAGTCAAAGGTTAATGTTGCCTTAAATGCCTGAGGGCCTAATCGGCTTTAATTAAACTCTTTCCATCTGTACATTGTCTAACATATAGATTTAGATGAATAATGAAGTAAGTTTTAGATGAGAGAGATTTGAGTATGGCAAACAATAATAAACTATCACGAAAAATAATTGTAATTTCAGCGGTTTCGCTGCTCATAATTGCTGCGGTTTCCTACTACATTTTTGCTTCCGGAAAAAACGATAAGGACACATACAGGTTCGTAAAAGTACAAAAAGGAAGCATCGAAGAACTGGTCTCCAGCACCGGCGTACTTAACCCCGTGGTGACAGTCCAGGTTGGCAGCCAGGTTTCAGGCACAATTTCAAAGATTTTTACCGACTTTAACCATAAGGTAAAAAAAGGCGACCTTATAGCACTGATAGATACCACCTTCCTTTCGGCTTCTGTGCGCGACGCACAGAGCAGCCTCGATAAGTCGCAGGCTCAGTTCACACAGGCGCAAAAGGACCTGGACCGCGTTAAAATTATGGTACAGAAAAATCTGGCGGCACAGACGGACCTTGAAACCGCACAGTATAACTACGCCGTTGCACGGGCCGCGGTTAAATCCGCTCAGGCAAGCCTCGACAGGGCTAAAATCAACCTGAGATATGCTAAAATTACCGCTCCAATTAACGGGACTGTTATAGCAAGAAACGTGGACGTTGGACAAACTGTGGCGGCTAGCCTCCAGGCTCCGACTCTCTTCCTTATTGCTAACGACCTCTCCCGTATGCAGATCATCGCTAACGTGGATGAAAGCGATATAGGTCAGATCAAAGATGGACAGAATGTTACATTTACCGTCCAGGCATACCCCGATAAAACTTTTGATGGCCTGGTTCAGCAGATCAGGCTGCAGCCTACAACTATACAAAACGTTGTTAACTATTCGGTTGTCATTAACGTAAATAACGACGAGGGCTACTTAATGCCCGGCATGACCGCAACAATCAACTTCCAGATCGCTAATGCCGACGATGTCCTTAAAGTACCTAACGCCGCTCTCCGCCTCAGGCCTACTCCTGAAATGATTGCACAGGTTAAGTCCTCCTTCAATCAGAACGGAAGGAAAGACTCTTCAGCCCTCAGGAACTCTAATGGCGGAAACTATACGGGGCAAAACCGTTTGGCACAAAATGGCGCCCAGCCCGGCAACGGACAGCTCTCCCAGGGGCAGAACGGGCAAAGACGCAATGGGGCACTCCTCTGGTACATTAACAGCCAGGGTAAACTCTCTGCCGTAAGAGTCCGCACGGGTCTTACAGACGGGCAGTTTACTGAGGTTAAATCGGATAAAATCTACGACGGGATGGATGTAATTTCCGGCATTGAAACTTCAGCTACCGCAAGTAACCAGACGCCACAGGGCAGCCCGTTCCAGCAGAACAGATCCATGGGCGGCGGCAGAAGAGGAGGAGGATTCTAAAATGAAATGGAGTGATTTTATTCAGGTCGCTATAAGCTCAATATTAAAGAATAAGATGCGCAGCCTTCTTACAATTCTGGGTATCATCATAGGCGTCGCGGCCGTTATTGTAATGGTTGCAATCGGCCAGGGAGCTCAGCAAAGAGTCGAAAGCCAGATCGCGGGCCTCGGCACTAACCTTATAATCGTCTTCCCCGGCTCGGTGCGCACTGGAGGCGTCAGCATGGGAGGCGGCTCAAATACCCGCCTTACTCTGGATGACGTAGATAAGCTTAAGGCTAACACTACCCTTCTTGCAGGCATATCCCCCATCATCAGAGCCCCAGGACAGGTAATAGGCGGCATAGGTAACTGGAATACCTCTACAATGGGCGTCTCTGCCGATTACCCCGAGATCAGACAGTGGACACTCTCCTCGGGCGACTTCTTTACTGTTAATGACGTCAGGACAAACGCCAAAGTCGCCGTCATCGGCCAGACAGTCGCACAAAACCTCTTCCCCGACCAGGACCCCGTTGGCCAGGAAATCCGGGTGCGCGAGGTCCCTTTTAAGATCATTGGTGTTATGGCAGCCAAGGGGCAGAATGCCATGGGGCAGGACCAGGATGACATCATTCTTGCCCCGTATACAACAGTCCAGAACCGCCTGAGCGGATTTAAGAATATTCAGCAGATCCTCTGCAGCGCTGTCTCCCCTGATGCTATGGCGCAAGCACAGCAGGAAATTACTACCGTCCTGAGAGAGGCGCACAGGATTCAGCCGGGCGAGGATGATGATTTTACTGTCCGCAACCAGACAGATATCGCCAGTACGGCACAGGAGACAACACGGGTCCTTACAATCCTCCTTGCCTCCATTGCAAGCGTTTCTATGGTCGTGGGTGGCATAGGCATTATGAATATTATGCTCGTCTCAGTTACAGAAAGAACACGCGAGATCGGTATAAGACGCGCCATCGGAGCAAAAGGAAGCGATATCTTAACCCAGTTCCTTTTCGAAGCCGTGGTCCTCAGCCTTGCTGGCGGCATACTAGGAGTCCTCTTCGGCTTTATTGCCACTCAGATCGTCAGTTTCTTCAGCGGATGGACAACAGTAATTTCACCTTTTACCGTATTTATGTCATTCAGCTTTGCGGGCTTCGTCGGGATCTTCTTCGGATTCTACCCGGCGCGCAAGGCATCGGGACTTGTTATTATTGATGCCCTGCGTTACGACTGATTTGCCGCTCATGTAATTTTTATCTGCCCCGTGTGGCTTTTATAGTAAATTCTGGCTATGTTTTAGTTCAAAATTTACTATAAGAATCACCGGGGCAGATGATGAAGAAACTTTCCTTTTTGCTTTTCCTTCCGCTGCTATTTTCCGGATGCAGCTCATCCGGCACTTCAGCCAGCGACACTATTGACCTGATTACTCCTGATTTGATGAATAAACATATTTCTTTCCTTGCTTCAGACGAGCTGAAAGGACGGAAAACCCCAAGCGAGGATCTCGATAAGGCCGCCCACTATATTGCTGATGAATTTAAGAACCTGGGACTTAAACCCGTAAACGGAAGCTATTTCCAGAGGGTGCACCTGGGGAGAGTAGACCTTGGCAAGAATAACAGCCTCGTCATTAAAAAAGACGGGAAAGAACGTTCCTTCAGCATTAAAACAGAATTCACTCCCTTTGAGATGACAGGCAATAAGGAAGTTTCCTCCTCGATAGTTTTTGCCGGATACGGCATTACCTCACCCGAACTGAAGTACGACGACTATAAGGATATTGACGTAAATGGTAAAATTGTTCTTCTGCTTCGCCATGCACCTGGTGAAAACGATACGGCTTCAGTCTTTTCTACCAAGACTGCCGAAGCCTACTCCCAGGGAAGTACAAAGGTTAAAAATGCCATTGAACACGGTGCTAAAGGGGTAATTCTCGTAACGGATCCCTTGAACCACTCGCTCCTTTCACCAAGAGGATTCCCCTGGCCCGCCCTCTCGGCCCTTATTCCCAAAGACGCTCTCCCCATAGCACTTTTAAGTGAGGAAAAGGATAAAGTCCCTGTTGTCCAGGCGGGGAAGGAAGTAATTGACCTACTCTTCGGATCCCTAGACAGGCTTAAGGAACTGCAGAAGGAAATTGACGCAAAGCTTACACCTAAATCCTTTGAAATTCCGGGTACTTCAGTATTCTTAAAAACAACGACAGATGTTATGGAAACCCCGGCAAGTAACGTCGTTGGACTCCTCGAAGGATCCGACCCTGCATTAAAGGATGAACTGGTAATTGCAGGAGCTCATTACGACCACGTCGGATACCGCAAAGAGCATAAAGAGGGTGAAGATTATATCTATAATGGCGCCGATGACAACGCCTCCGGCACAAGCGGCGTTATGGCCCTGGCCCGGGCTTTTTCTGCAATGAACCCTAAGCCTAAAAGAAGCATCCTTTTTATTGCTTTTGCCGGCGAGGAACTGGGACTTTTGGGCTCAAAGGCCTATACAGAAAACCCCCTCTTCCCCCTTGAGAAGACGGTTGCTATGCTGAACATGGATATGATCGGCCGTAACGACCCCGATTCCCTCTTTATTATAGGCTCTTCGGTCTGCCCGGAATTAAGCCGGATAAATAAAGAAGAAAATATTAAGATTGGCTTTAAGCTCGGCTACACTTTGGAGAAGTTCCTCGGCGCCAGCGATCAGGAATCCTTTATCGAAAAGGGCGTTCCTTCCATATTCTATAATACAGGAGAAACCAAAGACTATCATACTGTCCGCGATGAAGTAAGCACCATAAATATGATTAAAGCCGCACGGGTTGTAAGACTTGTATTCCTTACCGCTCTCAGAATTTCCGAAGACGGTCAGTACAACAGAACTTTTTATCAACCAATTTCACACAAATAAAGGAGTCAGTATGAAAAGGGCCTTGCCTTTTATTCTTTTCACGTTTTTTGCTTTAAACCTTCTTACGGGCAGCCTCGGCGCCCAGGAAAGCTATAAACTGAAGTACAACTTCCAGAAGGGGAAAACTTATCTTTTCATGAATACCATGGGAGGAAACGTTACCCAGGAAGCGATGGGCCGCGAAATAAAAATCACACTCGACGGCGATTACAGAGTAAGAGTGGTTGTAGATGATGTTAAAGGCAGTAAAGCCGAACTCATCGCTTCGCTCGACTCAGGGAAAATTTCCACGAAAAACCCCATGAGAGATACTACCATCTCCCTGGCTCCCTTTGCCGGAAAAAAAACCCGCCTTACACTGCTTCAGAACGGGACGGTTGAGAAGACAAACGTTATTGATTCCGTGAAAATGTTCAATGTTCAGTGGATTACACAGAACAACCTCATCCGTTTTGTTAAGCTTCCGGATGAGGAAATTAAGGCAGGTGCCCCATGGTCAGTTACAACCACCGATACCATGGATATGATGGGCGCCGGGAAAGTACTCAATACAATAAACTCAACTTATACTATAGTTGGGAAGGAAAAAGTTCAGGGACACGACTGCCTGAAGATCACCTATACGGGTGACGTAAAAAACAGCGGTCAGGCTCAGATACAGGGAATGAATCTGGTAATTGAAGGTACCGGGAAGATCTCCGGCAACCTCTACTTCGATCCCAAAATGGGAATGGCAATTAAGAACGAAGGGGACATGGATAACGATATGACCATGGCAGTCACAGGCCAGCAGAATATGATAATTCCGGTTTCACAGTCGATGAAAACTTCCACGTCATTGGTTGAATAGTCTTAAGCTCAGCTTCCTTTAAAAAGAGAAAAACCTGCCGCAAGGCAGGTTTTCTTTTTTATATTCTTTTATTATATTCAGGTTTCTAGTTCAAAGCCAGCAGAGGTTTATTTTCGTCGGCTAAGGCTATTTCTTCAACCTTCAGCTTCAGGACTCCGGGCTTTATTATACCCAAAGCCAGTGCAGCACCTTTGGAAAGGTCGAGTTGTCTGCCGCCAATATAAGGGCCTCTGTCATTAATTCTTACAATAACCGACTTGTCGTTTTTGGGGTTTGTAAGTTTTAAGAGCGTCCCAAACTTAAAAGACTTATGGGCGGCGGTAAAAGCCATCTGGTTATATATTTCACCGTTGGCTGTCAGTTTGCCATGAAACCTTGGTCCGTACCAGGAGGCGGTCATTCTTCCTTTGTCCAAGAACTGAATAAAAGAACTCTCTTGCTTTACAGCTGTTTGATTCTGCGTTGTGTTACTTAATTCTTTTATTCCAGCACTCTGACCGGTTTTGTTATCCCCGAGTTCCTTCTGAATTATGGTAAATCCGACCAACAGCAACATGACCAACAATACTAATGCTTTAGTTATCGATGTCAAATGTACCTCTCATCTCTAGTGAATTAATATCATCTACTATAAATAAACGGCATTTGTACCCGTCTTACAATCATATAGTATATGTGAAAGGGAGGCGGACTGTTTCCGGAATGTTCGACTTTTTTCGTGCACTTATTCGAATTTTCCGGATTTTTCAAAAAAAATTAAATTTTTTTGTACATCTTTTAGTATTTATTTTTGATATTATTTAATTAGACCCGTTTAGGAACCTGTCCCCTTCCCTTCCCAAATATGTATCTATATATATGAGCTGAATTTTGACGAAATAAGATTAATGTATCTTTGATTTATTTTCCTTAAATTATCCGGCAGCAAATATCATTTTATTAACGGAGAATTGATGGAAAGGAAAATCACAGCCTTCATCCCCTATAGCGGTAATGATTTTACCAGGAAGACAGTCTCAGAACTTTATAATTCGGGACTGGTGGACAAGTGCTATTTAATCGTAACCACCGATGTCGAAGAGAACATCGAGGGATGCGAAAAACTTAAGGTTGAATCTCTTTTCAGCAGTGAAACTGTTTCACAGCTTAAGGAGAAATCAAATGCTGACTATACTCTCTTTATTACTCAGGATAACCTGATAGAATTCGGCCAGTTCGGAATTGAAAGGTTCCTCCACGTGGCTGAGGATACAGGAGCAGGACTGGTCTATTCAGATTACTATGAAGTTAAGGAAGGATCGAGAACCGCTCACCCGGTTATAGATTACCAGGTTGGAAGCATCAGGGACGATTTTAATTTTGGTTATGTATATTTCTTTAACACTGCAGCCTTAAAACAGGCTTTCAAAAAAACAAAATTCTTATACGCAGGCCTTTACGACCTGAGACTTAAGATTTCACAGAAAAACTCAATTGTCCGCGTACCTGAATTCCTTTATGCTACAATTGAAACCGACGTCCGTAAAACCGGTGAAAAACAGTTCGATTATGTCAACCCCAGAAACCGCAGCGTACAGATCGAAATGGAAATTGCAGCTACAGACCATCTTAAGAAGGTTAAGGCTTACCTCAAACCGGAATTTAAGCAGATCGACCTTACTGCCGGAAATTTTGAATTTGAAGCCTCAGTTATTATCCCGGTCAAAAACAGGGCTAAGACTATAGGCGATGCCGTTGAATCTGTCCTCAGACAGAAAACGGACTTCCCTTTCAACCTGATCGTAGTCGATAACCATTCAAATGACGGTACAACAGAAGTCTTAAAGGAAGTTGCCGCAAAAGACAACAGGCTTATTCACGTCATCCCTGAAAGAGAGGACCTCGGTATAGGCGGATGCTGGAACCTGGGCGCACATAATGAGAAATGCGGACGCTTTGCCATTCAGCTCGACAGCGACGATATGTATAAAGATGAAACAACAGTTCAGAGAGTTGTAGATAAGTTCAGGGAAGAAAAATGCGCTATGGTTATCGGAAGCTATCAGATGACCAACTTTAAGCTCGAGGAAATTCCTCCCGGAATCATTGACCATAAGGAATGGACCCCTGAGAATGGACGCAATAACGCCCTCAGAATTAACGGCCTTGGCGCACCCAGAGCCTTCTATACCCCGCTTTTAAGGGAAATTAAGGTTCCTAACGTCAGCTACGGCGAAGATTATGCTCTTGGACTCGCAATCTCAAGGGACTACCAGATCGGCAGGATCTATGAACCAATCTACCTCTGCCGCCGCTGGGAAGGTAACTCAGATGCAGCCCTGGACATTGCAAAGGCTAACACCTATAACGTTTATAAAGACAGAATCAGAACCATTGAACTTTTAGCACGTCAGAGAAAAAATTCCTTATGAGAGAAACGACTATAATTAAAGATTCCGAATTAAAACCATATATTTTATCAGATGATCTGGCAGGCAAAGCGAAAGCTTTGCTTGTCCAGCAGAAAGAAAGCTGGGAACTGTTAACTAAAGGCTATAGCAGCCTCGATAGCGTTGAAGTCAAAACATTCGAATTCGATCATTTCAAAATAAAGGTCCAGTTCAACCCGGGAAGAATAGTTTCATCTGCGGCCAAAGTGGATGAAAAGTCGATTAAGGAAAGAAAATGTTTCCTTTGTCCCGATAACCTCCCCGAGGCCCAGAAAGGGATTCTTTATAAAGATGATTATATTGTACTCTGCAACCCGTTCCCGATCTTCAATGAGCATTTTACACTTCCTAAGACAAACCATGTCCCTCAGGAGATAAAAAGCTCATTTCCGGAACTCTTAGATTTCACGAAGGATCTTAGCCGTTATTATACTGTTTTCTATAACGGCCCAAAGTGCGGCGCCTCGGCTCCCGACCACCTTCACTTCCAGGCTGGCGATAAGGCTTTTATGCCTATAGACAGCGAGTACACTGAAATCAAGGAGAACTTAGGGCGTAAGATCGTTGACTGCAATGACTTACAGGTTTATGCCGTTGATAAGTACCTCGGGAAATTTCTTTCTTTTGAGTCCTCAAATCCTGAAGCTCTAATTGAAGCCTTCAACCATTTTTACGATACTTTCAAGGAAGTCTCCAATAACGGCACTGAAGAGCCTATGATGAACATTCTTTCTTTCTATGAAAGTGGCAAGTGGCACGTTCTGGTATTCCCAAGAGCCAAGCACCGACCGAGCTATTTCTTCATGGAAGGGGATGAGAACATACTCTTAAGCCCGGCATCTGTGGATATGGGTGGAGTGCTTATTACTCCGCTCGAAAAGGATTTCAAAAAGATCACAAAAGAAAATATTGTGGATATATTCCGTCAGGTAACCCTCTCGGATGAGACATTTGAATACATTTCAGGCAAACTAGCCAAAATATATTCTTAATTTCTTTTAATCGGGCGCGCCGCCGCGCGCCCCTACAATTCTTAACCTCGGACTATTACTCCTGCTCTTCGTACGAAATATTATATTTTTCCATAAACCTGTAAACCGTAGCGCGGCCAATTTCCAGCTTCCTGGCTACTTCAACTATATTACCGTTTGTAACCTTAAGCGCGTGCCTTATGGCCTCTTCCTTTAATTTATCAAAAGGAATTATCTGGTCGTCCGAGAAAATGGGCCCCGATAACGGCAGAGCCATGTTACTCTCTGAGGCCCTGATGTTTGGCGGAAGGTCAATTATATCCATCGTATCGGTCTCAGATATAATTATGCACCTTTCAATTGTATTTTCCAGCTCGCGCACGTTGCCCGGCCAGTTGTAATCGTAAAGCGTCTTAAGCGCCCGCCTTGTAAAACCCTTGCTCTGACGTCCGAGCTTATCGTTGAATTTCTTTATGAAGTGATCTACAAGCGTAATTATGTCGCTCCTTCTTTCTCTTAAAGGAGGAATAACAATCGGGAAGGAATTGAGTCTGTAGAACAGGTCCTCTCGGAACTCCCTTTTTTCAACCGCGGCACTAAGGTCCACGTTCGTAGCCGAAATGATCCTGACGTCTGTCTTAATTACCTCGGTACCACCCACCCTTTCAAGCTCCTTCTGCTGAATGACCCTTAATATCTTTGCCTGGAGCGACATCTGCATCTCGCCAATTTCATCCAGGAATATTGTACCCTCGCTTGCCATTTCAAACTTTCCGATTTTTCTCTGGTAGGCACCCGTGAATGAGCCCTTTTCATGCCCGAATAGCTCGCTTTCCAATAACTCCCTAGGAATTGAGGCGCAGTTCACTACAACAAAAGGCTTGTCTTTTCTTATTCCGTTATAATGTATTGCCCTTGCAATAAGCTCTTTTCCGGTGCCGCTTTCGCCGTGAATAAGAACCGTTATGTCATTATCCAGCACTTTCGAGACCATCCTGAAAACGTCCTGCATCTTCGTGTCGGAAGATATAATATTCTCGAAACTGTACTGCTTCTTTACGTCTTCCTTGAGAAGCGTAAGCTCGCGATGAAGCTCATAGTTCCTGATGGCGTTCTTAACGGCTGGTTCCAGGCGCTGTGTATCTATAGGCTTCGGGAAATAATCGAACGCCCCAAGGCGCAAGGCTTCCACTGCAACCTCAATGCTCCCCTGCGCCGAAAGCATTATAACCGGCAGATTTTCATTGAACTGCTTTACCCTTTTTAAGATCTCTATGCCGTCAATATCAGGAAGCATAATATCAAGTAAAATGAGGTCGGGACTTACCACAGAGAGCCTTTTGAGCATATCCTGACCATTTTCAAAGACTTCTGTCTTGTATTTCCATTTGTCTTTGACCCAGTATGTCAGGAGCTTTGAGATTGCCTTTTCATCGTCAACTATAAATACCAGTTTTTCCAATTTTTCCTCAGTTAGTTACTCTTTGGTTAGTTACTCTTTGGTAGTTTAATAATAAAAGTAGTGCCTTTATTTACTTCACTCTGGACGGAAATAAGTCCTTTGTGCATATCAATAATCTGCTTGACGAGCCCAAGCCCTATTCCGGAACCCGGTATCTGTGTGCTTCCGGGGCGGGCCGCTTTGTAGAATTTCTGGAATATGTTCGGCAAATCCCTTTGGGGAATGCCTATTCCTGTGTCGCTTACAATGATTTCAAACTCCTTCAGGAAATCCTGCGCAATCAGCGTAATACGCCCCTCTTTGTCCGTAAACTTTATTGCGTTACTGACCAGATGCTGTAAAACCTGCACTATTCTTTCCTTGTCGGCCGTAATAAGTATAGGATGCTCTGGTATCTCGCAGTTAAGACTTATCCCCCGCTGGCGGGCTTCATCGTACATGGAAGCCATAATTGACTCAAGAATTTCCACTATGTCAAATTCAGTCTTAAACACATCAAGCTTTCCTGCTTCCATTTTTGCAAAGTCCAGAACGTCGTTAATAAGCTTGGCAAGGCGCTTGCCCTCACTTAAGATTATGTTGCTGAATTCCATAATCATCTCCCGGGGCATGTTGGGATCTGAAGTTATAGTTTCTGAAAAACCCACTACCGATGCCAATGGTGTCCTTAGCTCATGCGAGATGTTTGAAATAAAATCGCTTTTTAGCTTGTTTAACTCTTCAAGAACCGAGACCTGCTGTTTTGCGCGGTCACGTTCAATTGAAATGAGCCTGTTGGCCTCAATAAATCTGGAATTCAGCTCCCGCAGCTTCTCCTCGTCTTTCCGGCGCTGCGTAATGTCACGCCCGATGCCGAGCATGCCCGTAATCTCACCGTTGCTCTGCGTGGGACGGCACTGGACTTCAAAGAAAATCTCTTTCTCGAACTTGTCGATAAATGCGGCATCGAAGGATACAACCTTATCCGACTTCAGTATTTCCTGGAATGCAATGGCTATTTCAGCCTTATGCTCGTCGCTTATAAATTCCAGAAAATGGCGCCTGAGCATCTCTTCAGGCTTATAGCCTAAGGCCAGCGCGCCATAGTTATTGACCATGAGGAAATAACCCGAGCTGTCGAGATTAAATATCAGGTCATTTGCTGTTTCAATCAAAAGCCGGAAGCGTTCTTCCGATTTCTCCAGCCTTAGCTGTGTTTCCTTCTCCCTTGTAACATCACTTATAACGCCGTCAATCCTTATTATCTCATTCTCTTTTACCACCGGAAAACCTGAATTCCTCAGGAAATGCACATTCCCACGCTTGTCTTTTACCTGGTACTCCACCATGGCACCCGTGCCCTGGCGCAGGAGCCTGATAAATTCCCTGTATTTGGAAAAGTCCTTCGGCTCAATCCGCCTTAGGAACTTGCCGGGATTTTCCATGAGCTCACGCGGCTGATAGCCAAGAATCCTCTCAACGGCATCCGTAATGAAAAGGTACTTCTCCCCTTTTACATCAGTGGAATAAATTATCGCATCTATATTTCCGGCAGCCTCAACCAGCGACTGCTCAAGCGTCTTCAGGCCCACTACTTCAAAATACTCACAGAGAAAATCTTCAAGGAGCCTTATATTACCAAGCCTGGAAGAGTTAAAATACCTGCTTTTTTCCGACATCAGCACAAGGAAGAAAGGCTCTTTATTCTCCTCGTTCTTTTCCAGCTTTTTTACATACAAGGACCTGATACCCGTCCTGACGGAGATTTCCTTAAAAGATTCCCACAAACTGGCATTTGCCAGCTCAAGCTCACCGGACTTTGCAATTTCCAGGTTAAGCTCACTGTAAAGGCTTTCCGTACCCGCTCCGGCAAAGGCAGCAATGCGGGGTGCGGCTTGCCTGCCCTCAAGAAGGTAAGCAACTCTGCTTCCACTCACATTTGCTATGAGCTGAATAATATTTGATATTTTGGTCTGCATTATATTTGGAAAAGTTTACCTGAAAATATCTCGTTTTTTCTTGAAATTCAATGCTGTAAAGAAAACCGGCAATTTATTTTATCGGCTTATGGCTGGAGCTTATGTTTCCTGACATAGAAAATGGAGAAATAAACCAGAAA
>JBLMYS010000148.1:0-12906 GCA_050258415.1 Acidobacteriota bacterium
TTCTTTTGATTTACTAAGAACTTTTATTATATTTGTAGACACAATTGCCCTGTGGTGTAATTGGCAACACGTCTGACTCTGGATCAGAAAAGTCCAGGTTCGAGCCCTGGCGGGGCAGCAATCTTACAGCCGGTTTATACCGGCTGTTTTTGTTTTAAATGTAAACGCCTTTCTTTCTCTGCAAGACTGAGTAACATTCTGACACATATTGAAATCTGTTTATTTTTTGTGATTTTTAATCCGAAACTGTTTCTGAAACATAAAACATTGGAAATATCTTAAATGCTACCCGGCAAAACCTCAGGCAGGCTTCTCCTCTTCCTTACGGTGTTCCTGCTCTCTCAGAATACCCTGTTATCACAGGACCTTGTGGAGACATACTCCGCGTTCATACCCAAAAGTTATATTTACAACGAATTTAAGCATGAAAAGTTCTTAAGGCTCCTCAGAGAGAAAAGCTCTATCCATCCCGATCTTATTTATTACTATATAACTTATTACAATAAGCTTTCTGAAAAAAACGGCAGCCTCCTGGAAACTGAAAACAACGCGTTTAAGGGGTTTCTTTCTTCCAAAGAGAATGAATTGCTTCAGAAACGGAACACCTGGGCAGGAAGGCAGATTGCCATTATAGATACAATGAATACTGATCCTGCACTGAAAAACCGCGCTGAAAAGATGTTCAGGGAATTAATTACTGAATTAACAGACGTTTCTTCCTATCCAAAGGGCACAGATACTTCAATAAATGAAAGCCTGTTAAACTATTTTTCTGCCCGTTTCTATAACCCTGAATCATACCCCGAGTACCGTTCTGACCTCGGCTACGGCAATTATAAGAAAGAAGAGGAAGCCAGATTAAAAGACAGGCTCTCTACACTCTATTATGCCGCAGAAAGAAAACACCCGAATTCAAATGCCGAACTGATATCCTCAATCCTCAACAGGTGGTATCTATTTGACACTTTGACTGAGGATAGGTCAAAAAATCCGGAAGCAGGTGAAATGATCGTTAAGCTTCTTAAACAGAATTACTCTGTGATAAAAAAGCCCAAATTCAACTTAGGGGTACTTTATTCCCCGTTAAACAATGCCTGTTACCTGAAAACCTCAGTTTTTATAAAGGGACTGGGAAGCAACGAAGAGTTTGTATTAAGTAGTTCTTTACAGCAGCTGGGATTTTCCGTGGGATATAACTATTACATTAAAGATGTTATTGGGCTCTTTTCATCCATTAATTTTCAAGCTTTATACTTCAAAAGCATTTCGACGAAGGAAATGTCGAGCCAGAAGGGTTTTGAAAACGACTATACATTAAACGGAATGAAATACCATGAGGAATTAAAATTCGGGATAAATACTTTAACTCCCAAATCGGTTGAGAGCTATTACCTGAAGATAACTACTCCGGTATTGTTTCTGCTTAACACGGTAAGTCTGGAGGTCGGTGCATTTGCAGGCATAAACAAAATGGACTATAAATACTCTTACAGCTACAGTTATGGTAAAACTGAAACATACATGACCGGCAGCATGTGGGAGCAAAAATGGTATACTCATCCCATAGTCGGAGGATCCGACTCAAAAGAAAATGTAGGCTCTACGAATGATTTTGTAATTTCGCCCGTACTGGAACTTTATATTAATTCTATGGAAACTGTAAAGATGGGGATTGCCATAAGCCCGCAATATTCCTCATTTTTACTTCAATATGAATTTTAAGCAGGACAATTACGGCTCTGATTAAGCCTTTGGGTGCTGTCCTGAAAAAATAAATGGTGAAATGCCTCTTGGAAAGAGAAAAGTTCTTTGATAAAAGACCGTCTTAAATTGCAGGCTTCCTAAGCTCTGCCATCAGCTGTGCCCTGAAAATATCCATATAGGTCCTCAGGTACTCGTTCTCCTTCTGGAGCTCTTTTAACCTCTGTCTTAGTTCAGTCTCCGTAAGAGGCTTACGCTTTCGTTTTTCTTTCTTCATGGCGCTTTCCGATTCTGTAAAATTATCTGCCTATACATATATATATGGTGACGGAAGGCGTTTTCGGAAAATTTTCTAAAAAAAATTAAAAATATTTTAAAACCTTGTTTTTAACCCATTTTCACGCAAAGTATTTCCCCTGACTGTGCCCTCAGACAACAAAATAACCTGAAAACAGTTTGATTTTTCCTGAAGAAATTCCTAACGTTGGATATTAAGTTTTACAAACCTGTCATAACGCCTCTTCTCTTCCAAGCGGAATGTATATTTATACTCAATTCAGGCAGGAGAGTTCACGGCTTCAAAAAGCTGATGCTGGGAAAATGATCTGTGACAAAGAAGATCAAATGAAATAATAATTATTTTACATAATTGAGGAACACAATGTTCAAACCAGTAAATCTTTGTATCGCGTTTGTTCTTTTATTTTCACTTAGCATTAATGCCCAGATCTACAGGGGGCTAAGTGAGGTCATGTTCCTTCTGACACAGCCTAATGCAAGGGCAGAGGCACTCGGCAGGGGAAATGCCGCGCTTACAGGAAGTCCTTTTATGAATACCTATAACCCTGCCGCTTCCTCGTTTTCCGGAGCTGTAACGCTGGAGGCCTCGCACCTCGAATACCCTTTTCTCTTTGGCTGGGGTGGTAGTGATAAGAGTTATGAAACTTACGGCATCGGCGTTAATATGGAGCAGTTCGGTGCCTTCTCATTTAATTACCTGCACCTTAGCTTTGATCCCCATATGATAGGTTATGGGGACTGGCTGTCCATCGCTTCAACCAGTATTTTTATGATGAACTATTCTTATCCTGTCCTCCGCGACTTTTCGGTTGGTGTAAATGCAAACTATTATGAGGAAAATAAAACACATGACCGGGGGACTGGATTTAAGGGGTGGTACTACGACCTGGGCCTGATGAAGAAATTCACCATGAAATACGAAACTTCAGAGCAGAATCTCTACCTCGGGCTCAGCTTCCTGAATCTGCTCAATTCAAAAGTCTCCCAGACCATGAAAATCAAAATTTACGGCCGCTTTCCTTCAACAATGCGCCTTGCGGCAGCTTATGAATTCCTGCCCGTAAATAAAATATCTGATTTCCGCACCATTAAAGCTCTTATAACTGCCGAATACCGCGACCTCCTGAATTCCAGATACAGAACGCAGTTCCAGCTGGGCACAGAACTCACTTTCCTTGAGATGTTCGTCTTAAGAGGAGGATTTTATACCGAAGGACTTTTCGATTATGGATATTCAGAGGACAAATCAAGACTTAATCAACTAACTTACGGACTTGGCATTGTTGCCCCGGTTAAAAAACTATCGGGAGTTAATATTCCTCTTAATATAAAATTTGATTACACCTCGCTCCCGTTCCCGGAATATCACACGGATGACTACAGGCATGAATATAACTGTCCGATCTACACGCTGAACCTTTCTTACAGCATTTAATTATCCGGAAAACTTCCATGAGCTGCCGGAAAACGTAATTCCGGCAGCCTTAAATAAATATTCCTGAAACTCCGTTCAATAATTTCTTTTGAAATGAACATTTGTACAGTCCTGTGTGTTTAATGTATATTAAAAAGAACACTTAAAGATACCTGCCCTGCGAATTTTTAGAGAATTACAGCCTTTTTCTCTGGCATGAGCGTTGCTTATTCATAGAAAAGGACACTTGGACAGGCTTAACGAGGTTTAACATGAAAAAAATAATGATTTTTGCAGCTTTTATCCTGGCCCTGGCTTTTAACCCGCTGAAAGCCCAGGATGACGGATACCAGAATGACGGATACCAGGATGACGGATCACGGAATTATGAATCGCAGAACTATCATGGCTATTCCCATGAAAGGGAGACATTTAACTACTTCTATAGCTCCCTGAATCCTTACGGCCAGTGGCTGCAGCTCGATAACGACGTCTACGCCTGGCACCCCTATAACACGGGCAGACAATGGCAACCTTATACTGTGGGCCGCTGGGTATGGACTTCAGACGGATGGTACTGGGACTCATATGAGCCTTTCGGCTGGGCTACTTACCACTATGGAAGATGGTACTACGACGACTATTATGGCTGGATCTGGATACCCGACAGCCAGTGGGGACCGGCATGGGTCGAATGGCGCTACAGCGACGATTACGTAGGCTGGGCTCCGCTTCCTCCTTATGCAATCTTTGATGTGCATGTAGGTATACATTTTGACTACGACTGGCATTTCCCTTATAGCTGCTGGAACTTTGTGCCTTACCGCTACTTCGATGGCTACGACGTCCACCGCTACTATGTTGCTCCAAGGGAAAAATACAGACTCTATTCAGATACCCGCTATAGAAACGATTACGCATACAGGGACGGACGCGTAATTAACAGGGGCATCGACAGGCAGTTCGTTGAAAGACGTACAGGCAGGAATATTCAGCAGAGAGATATGGTGCAGACCGGAAGCCGCGACTTAGGCAACAGAGCAAGAGATAATAACAGGGTTGAAGTCTTCCGCCCAAGACAGCAGGACCTGGCTAAAACGAGAGATATCAGAACTAATGATATTAAAAGAACTGATAGAAGAACTACACTCGATGTCAATAGAATAGACCGCAGAATGGGCAGCAATATCAGGCGCGACGAGGTTAACCGTAACGGCAGAACTGACCAGACTCCGGTTGTAAGGGACCGTGGCAACCAGAATAACCCCGGCCAAAACAGATCTCCTGAAGTCATAAGAAGGCCTGAAGGAAACCAGACGCCGCGCACTGAAACTCCTTCTGAGAGGGGGAACAGGCAGAATCCCTGGATGAACCCTGGTAACAGAAATGGAAACGAGCAGCGCCCGAGGGACCGTGTCATTGAAAAACAGGGGAATAACCCGAATGTTAATCCTCCTGTTAACAGAAGTGAAAACCCTAATGGAAACAGGCCCGAGTACGGACAGGACAGGCGCCGCGAGGCTCCAAATAATCAGTCTCCCCAGGTAAGGGAAAACAGGCCTCCTGAAAGAAGAAATGAACCTCAGGTTAGGGAAAACCGCCAGAGGGACGACCGTCAGCAGGGCGGCAACGACCGCGGTAATGACAATGGAAGAGAAAGAAGAAGATAATTATAACTACCCATCAAAATTAAACCCCGGAATTGTTTACGTACAAATTCCGGGGTTTTTCTGTTTCACTCAAAACTTAAAACTTAAAACTTAACATTTCCGTTGTTAAACGGATCCTCTCTGTCCCTCATGAATTCCGGTCTGTAATTTTCCTGGCTTTCCATCTCCTGAATCCAGCCGTTTTTAAGATTGTACTTTTCCATCATCTCCAGCACTTTCTCATATTCTGATACTCTTATCGTCCTGTTGATCAGTATGTCTTTTTCGGCCTTGTTCGTTGGGAAATACTGCGACATTAGCGATACATGCACATCAGGGCTCAGTTCGTTTGCAATAAACTTAAAGACCTCCTCCGACTCCGAAAGGCCGTTCGGCAGCACAAGGTGTCTTATAATAAGGCCCCTTACAACTACATCCCCGTCGTAAATAAGTTCACTTCCAACCTGGCGGAACATTTCCTTTACTGCAAGCTTTGTCTTTTCAAAATATTTATCAACCTTTGAATACTTCCTGGCATTTTCATCAGAGCCGTATTTAATATCAGGCAGGTAAATATCTGCAACCCCGTCGTAGAGCTTCAGCATATCCACCGAATCGTACCCGTTTGTGTTGTAAATAATTGGGAGCCGCAGACCCATTTGGGCCGCAATGGAAATGGATCTTAATATCTGTGCTGAAAAGTGCGTTGGCGATACAAGTCCAACGTTGTGGCACTCTTTTTCCTGCAGTTCCAGCATAATCGAGGCCAGGCGCTCAAAGGATACCTCATGCCTGCGTTCGTTTTTCCAGTTCTGAGAGATCTCAAAGTTCTGGCAGAATACGCACCTCAAATTGCAGTTGCCGAAGAATATGTTCCCGGCCCCGCGGCTGCCTGACAGTACAGGCTCTTCGCCGAAGTGAGGCGTATAGGATGAAACAATTGGCAGGTACCCGCTAAGGCAGACTCCCAGTTCGTCATTCATGCGGTCAGAAAGACAGTTCCTGGGACAACTTGTGCATGAGGAAAGTGATGCATCGGCTAACATTGCGCGCTTCTTAAGCTCTCCTGATTCATGCAGTTTTATATATGAGGGTGTAAAGTTCATTTAACGGCCGGTTCTTTCTAAAATTTTAATATTCAGGCAGAAAAAATATCAATTTAAACCAAATAATGAAATGGAAAAAGTCCGCCTTAACTTAATTTCCGGGCATTTCTGAATGCTTTGAAATATATGGGAATCTTTCTATTTTATCTTAGCACCCCGCTTTTTCAGTTGAATATGTCTGCCTTAATTCTCTTATTTAACCGGTTTAACAATTGGTGGTGTTATGCATTACGGTCTAACAGCAGCCAATCACTTTTGCCCTGGTGGGAGTAATCCTCCTGCGTTTTATACCCGCTTTCTTCTCATACTCATAATTTCCTTTTTTCCCCGTATCCTTTTAGCGCAGGCAACCGATATTTATTTCGACCATATTTCCCGCGAGCAGGGGCTTTCTCAAAGTATAGTTAACTGCATTATGCAGGATAGCCGTGGCCTCATGTATTTCGGTACTGAAGACGGACTTAATATTTATGACGGGTATACATTTACTATTCTCCGCAATAATCCGAACGATACAAACAGCCTTTCTTATAATGACATTACAGCTCTCTTTGAGGACCACGATAAAATAATCTGGGTGGGCACATTTAACGCGGGGCTTAACAGGTATGATCCTTTCTCCGGCATAATAACGAGGTTTCCCTTCAATCCGAAGAATTCAAATTCTCTCAGTAACAGTAATGTGAACGACATAACAGAAGATAATAAAGGCAATCTCTGGATAGCTACGGATAACGGGCTCTGCATGCTTGAGAAAAATAATCCCTCTCAGAAGCCTTACAGGTTTATGAGATATTACTATAAGGAGAATAAATCCGGTTCTATCAGTAACAGCAGGATCCTGTCTTTGCTAAGAGACCATACGGGCAACCTGTGGGCAGGCACTGAGGCAGGAGTTGATAAAATAACTTTTAGAGGCATGAATCCTTCTTTTACTCACATTTATGCCGGCGATAAGGAGCCTTCAAGCCCACACGTCAGGGCAATCTTTGAGGATTCGCGGGGGGATATATGGTTCGGCTCCGAAAACGGGCTTGTGCGCCTTAAAGCCTCTGAAATAAATTTCCCCACACCCGGATTTACTATCTACAGAAATAACCCCAAAGATAATAACAGCCTAAGCAACAATAATGTTTTTGCCCTCAGTGAGGATCCCGGTGGAATGCTGTGGATAGGAACAAACGGCGGGGGAGTTGACATCCTGAACCCGGTAAGCGGGAAGTTCTGTCACTTCAGGCACGACCGGTTCGATCCCACCTCGCTTAGCTATAATGAAATAAGATCCATCTACAGAAACAGCTCAGGCATTATGTGGGTCGGTACCTATGGAAGTGGCATCAGTAAAGTCTCCCGTGCAGGAGGGCAGTTTTATCACTATTACTATAAGCCGGATGACCAGAATAGCCTCAGCCATTCAATTGTCTGGTCGATCTACGAGGATAAAGACAGCGTGCTCTGGATAGGTACTCACGACGGACTCGACCGCCTGGACCGCAGAACAGGCAGATACACGCATTTCAGAAATGATCCACGCAACCCCCAGAGCCTTAGCAGTAATATCGTTAGGGTCATAACTGATGCCGGAGACGGAAATCTCTGGATCGGCACACATGGTGGAGGCGTTAACCTCTTCAATAAGAAAACCGGCTATTGCAACGTTTTCAGGCACGATCCCGCTAACCCCAATAGCCTCGCATTCGATGAGATAAGACCCATTTTTAAAGACCGCTCAGGCACAATCTGGATAGGCACTTACGGCCATGGCCTAGACAGGTACGAACCTTCCGATGGCACATTCAGGCACTATAAAAATGAAACAGGTAACCGGGAAAGCTTAAGTAATGACTTCGTAAGAATTATTTTTGAGGACACAAAAGGAAACCTCTGGGTCGGGACCGAAGGAGGCGGTATAAATAAGTTCGACAAAAGAACAGGGAAGTTTAAGAGCTATATGAATAATCCGGTGGACTTAAACTCCCTGAGCAGCAACCATATCTTTACAATTTACGAGGATAAGGAAGGCTTTCTGTGGCTCGGAACATGGGGCGGGGGATTAAATAAATTTGACCCGGCAAAAGAGAAATTTCAGCGATATAATGAGGCTAACGGGCTTCCCAGCAACTCTATTTACGGCATACTTGAAGATAACTTCGGAAACCTTTGGCTGAGCACAAATAAAGGTCTTTCCAAATTTGATCCCGCTTCTGAAACATTTTCCAACTACAACACAAAAGATGGCCTGCAGGATGACGAGTTTAACGGCGGATCTTACTTTAAGAGCCAAAGCGGAGAGCTATTCTTCGGCGGCATTAACGGCTTTAACTCGTTCTATCCCGACAGAATTAAAAGCAACGGCAGCGTTCCTCCCGTAATCATAACATCCTTCAGCAAACTTAATAAAGTGGTGGACTTCGGACGCCCGCTCTCTGAGATAAAGGAGATTGTACTCTCATATAAGGATTACGTGTTTTCTTTTGAATTTGCGGGACTCGACTATATGGCGCCTGAGAAAAACAAGTACGCATTCAAAATGGAAGGGTTCGATAAAAACTGGACTTTTGTGGATGCCTCAAAACGCTTTGCTTATTATACAAACCTGTCCCCCGGAAGTTATACTTTCATGGTAACGGCTTCTAACAGCGACGGAATATGGAATGATATGGGTGCAATGGTAAAGATCGTAATTACTCCGCCTTTCTACAGAACGTGGTGGTTTATTGCTCTTATGTTTCTGGTACTCTTCCTTCTGGCTTATTTCCTCTACAGGTGGCGCCTTAAGAATAACGCAATGAAAATTGAACTCAAAGCCGCACATGAAGCTCAGATGTCTATTATGCCCAACCAGGCACCCAGCTTTAACGGGCTTGATGTTTCCGGCATCTGCATCCCTGCAAGTGAGGTGGGAGGCGACTTCTTTGATTATTTCAGGCGCAATAGCGATAAAAATATTCTGGGAGTGGTGATTGGTGACGTTTCGGGAAAGGCTATGAAAGCCGCGATGACTGCGGTCCTTGCCAGCGGAATGATGATGACAGACATTATTGCAGTAGAAGATATAAAAACTATCTTTACCAGGGTTAACAAGGCACTTTACCTGAAAACCGATAAACGTGCATTTGTTGCAGCCTGCATTCTCCTCATAGACGTTAAAAATAACATCATAACCTATGTCAATGCCGGTAATGTAAACCCCGTGATAAAACAGAATGCTACGGTTTGCAGCCTGCCTTCCAGCGACCCAAGATTCCCCCTGGGGTTAGTATGCGACGTACAGTATGAGGAAAATACAACCGCGTTTAATAATGGTGACATACTTGTTCTTATGACAGACGGACTTGTAGAAACGCAGGCAAAATCCAGAGAGCTCTATGGGATGGAAAGGGTAAAGGCTATTCTCTCATTGCCTGAGATTCACCTGCAGTCAGCCTCTGAAATAAAAGACCGAATAATCTGGGATGTGAATAACTTCTGTACAGATGGCAGCCCCCATGACGATATGACAATTATTGTAATTAAGCGTGTGTAGCCCGAATAGGAATAACCTTTGCCGCCCGAAACGGCACATTGGCCATAACAGGCGGCAAAAATATTACTTCAAAAAATTCACTTCAAGAATATCACTTAAGCAGTATGAACTTTCTGGTGCTTCTGAAGTCATTGTTTCCTGAAATAGGTTTAGCCTCCAGGTTGTAGAAATATACTCCGCTCGGCAGGTCTCCGGCCCTGAAGACAATCTTATATTTTCCTGCCTTAACTGCCTCATTAACCAGAGTCTTTATCTCCTCGCCAAGCAGATTATAAACCGTCAGTTTAACCTTGCTGTCTGCCGGAATTGAGTAGCTGATGGTTGTAACAGGGTTAAACGGATTAGGATAATTCTGTTCAAGCATGAACTTGTAGGGAGAAATACTTGCAGTTTGAATATTGCCCTTTGCAAGAGCTGAAACCGGGAGCTTCCAGACTCCTCTTCCATCTGTTCCGGCAAAGATAAAATTATTTGTTGAGGTAAACGAGGTAATTGGAATATTCGCCGGCATTCCCGCTCGAATATCTTTCCAGCTGCCGCCGAAATCCGTTGACCGGAATATGCTGCCCATCTGCTTGAAATCCGATATCTGTATAATATCAACAGATGCAAAAAGAATACTATCCTTAATTCCAAGTACCTTAACGTCGGATACAAGGCCCATGGAATCCTGCAGGAACCCTCCTGTCTTCTTCCAGCTTAAGCCCGCATCGCTTGAACTGTAGACTCCTCCTTCACCTCCGGCAAAAATGTAATTGCCAGTTGAAACAAAGTCTGAAATATATTTGTCCTTTAACAGGCTGGTGGTTTCTTTCCAGCTTGAGCCATTGTCGGTTGAAATAAATACTGTATTGGTCTTTTGAAAGTTAATTCCGGCAAGTAAATTGTTGCCTGCTGCATAGAGTGAAAAGATATAACTGTAACCGCCTTTGTTTGAATCCGTAGGCTTCGGTAGGCCGTTACTTACTTCTTTCCAGTTTTTGCCATTGTCTGTCGACATGTAAACACCTTTGTCGTATGTGCCGGCAAAGATATTATTGCCGCTTGAAGCAAATGTGGTAACACTAATTACAGAGTCTGTGCCTAATGAAAATCCATTATTTGACTGCGACCAGCTTTCGCCGTTATCGGTTGAAATTAATATTCCCGAGCCTTCCGAACCGGCAAAGATGATGCTGTCTTTTACAAACAATTTGTTTATATAAGGATATCCGAACTCTGTATAGGTGATACCCTTATTCACCTCCTGCCAGTTTGCTCCCTCATCTGTCGAGCGGAAAATACCGTGGCTGCTGGCGAAAATGGTACCGCCCCTTGCCGCAAGTGAGATAATTGGAGTGCTTACTATGCCTGTGTTTGCTTTCTTCCAGGTTTTTCCCTTATCACCTGAAATATACATCCCCTGGTAGGTGCCAGCCAGAACATTCTTGCCCGCTGTCTGAAGACTTGATATATCAATCCAGACAATCTGGCTGTCCAGAATTACAGCTTCCCAGCTATTGCCCCTGTCAGTGGAACGAAATAGGCCAAAGAGCGTGCCGGCAATAATGCTGCTGTCAGTTGCAGTTAAGCCTGTGATGTATTCACCGGGAGCCATTCCGCCTGAAGGCGCATTCCACTGCTCGCCATTATTGCTTGAGATAAATATTCCCCGGTCAGTTCCCGCAAAGAGGGTATCTCCCACGGCAATCATAGAAAATACCTGAATGGAATCGCTTAATCCTGAAGATACTTTTGTCCAGCTGGTATCCTTAAAGCGGTAAATTCCTTTCCCAAAATAATTGCCGCTTATTGCAAAGATATAGTTATTTTTAATGAGAAAGTCGGAAATGACAAAGCCTGATACAAATATATCTTTTGGCAGCCCGCTGCTTATATCTTTCCATGTTGCGCCTTTGTCAGTGGAAAGATAGGCTTTATTAACTGATCCGGCAACAATGATGCTGTCTGTAGCCTTAATTGCGGTAATGTCATAGGATCCGGTTTCATTTGAATTAATTCCTTTAGTAATATTCATCCAGCTTTGTCCCTTATCAGAAGAACGGAATATCCCTTTGCCGCCTCCGACAAAGATATCGTTACTGTTTGAAGCAACAGAGAAAACACTTGAGTCCGGTTGCATTGGGCTTATGTCCTTCCATGTCAGGCCCTGATCGGTTGAAATGTATAACACCGGGCCTGAATTTGAATATATGTCGGGGTAAGTTACAATTACGGCATTATTTCCTGAAGAACTCATAAGTCCTATTATCCCTCCTGTAGGTCCACTTGTCTGAACCCACTGTGGGAAGATTTGCCAGGATAGTGCAAGAATAAAAGCCAAAAGAAATACTTTCTTCATTTTACGTTCCTCCTTTCTAATGAAGTAATACCATTTTTTTAGCCTGAACAAAACTGCCCGCCTTTATGCGGTAGAAGTACACGCCTGAGGAAAGGCCATCGGTGTTAAAAGTAACATTATAGATTCCTGCATTGAGTGTTTCATCAACAAGCACACTGATTATTTCACCAAGCGTGTTATAGACAGTTAACGTAACCTTACATTCCTTTTGAATAGAATATTTAATTGTAGTAGATGGATTGAAAGGGTTGGGGAAGTTCTGTTCAAGACTGAATCCGGCAGGGGAGAAAGGTTGCCGCGGAGCATTAACCTCCGCCAGTTCTCCAATCGTGTGCCTCCAGGCACCCCGCCCCTGAGTGCCAGTAAAAACATATTTCCCGTCAGGACTGATTGAAAATAAATTTATCCATGTATCAGTTAGATTTGAAGTTATAGTGCTCCAGTTTTTACCGTAATCTGTTGAAACAAGTATGCCCGAATGACCCCAGATATCATAGCCTCCCATGTAAAGATTATTGCCAACAGCGTAAACTCCACTTTGAGGTAAACTGGTGTCGCCTGAAATTGCATACCGGATTTTATTCCAGTCCATGCCGTTATTTGTGGAAATGAAAAGCCCGATTGCCATATCAGTAAAAGATGTTGCAATGATATTTTGGCCAACGGCAGCCAGAGAAGTGACAAAATAATTGAAATTGCCCTGAGACCAGCTTACTCCGTCATTGCTTGAAACGAATACTCCGTCAGATGTACCGGAAATAATCACACTGTCTCTGATGATGATGGGATTTACTCCGAAAGACCAGCCCGAAAGGCCCGAATCTCTTCTAATCCAGTTTTCACCTTTATCTGTGGACAAATATATATGA